>JBBIOU010000016.1:0-75246 GCA_037443205.1 Flavobacteriales bacterium
ATCGCGAACAGGTGTTGGATGCCTATGTATTTGAAAATATAGATGAAGTAAGAGCCATCACTGAAGAATGGATGTATGACTATAATCACCAACGACCACACCAGGCATTAAAGGGCAAAACTCCAGCGATGTTGAAATGTGGAAAACTCACCACCTCTGCAACCCTACCGAGTTTACCACATTCCAACATCGTTAATAGTAATTGTAATAAAATTAAAAAAATGTTTACTTTTGAACTGTACTAAAAATGGGAAGCGTACAGGAATGACTTGTTCGGGATGCGAAGAACACGTAAACCGTGAAGTAAACAAACTGACAGGAATTGTTAAGTCAACTGTTTCATACGAGAACGCAAACGCAATCATTGAATTTGACCAGACACAAACCAACATTAACGAAATAGAAAAAGCCATTAGAAATACAGGTTATTCCGTAACCGACAAGAAAGAGATAAAATGAACATAATCCTACAATCAACAATTACTTGCCCCGAATGTGGACATAAGAAAGAAGAAACTATGCCTACAGATGCTTGCCAATATTTTTACGAATGTGAAAACTGCAAGAAAATATTAAAGCCACAACAAGGTGACTGCTGCGTATATTGCAGTTACGGGACAGTAAAATGCCCACCAATACAAGCCGGGACAAATTGCTGTAAATGACAATGAAACGACTATTACAAATAGAAAGCCGACCGCATAACAGCCGTAACCGTTGCACAACTACCTTCTTGAAAAAAAATTAGTTTTTCTATATCGAATACGACTTCATTAGAAGCGTTTTAAGCGCACTTGTTTATTTTGATAAACTTGCTCAATGTTTTTTATACCCTGGTATTGTAAATTCCTATACTCACTTATTATTGGGGTCTTTCCAGAATTTATCTTTATAATCTTTATCCCTTCGCACATCCACATTGCTTTTAAATTTCCATTTTCCGTCTTCTAATACAAATCCGTCATAGTAGCCATCCGGAAAATAAAATTCATAAATACCTTCTGCCATAGGTGTTTCGGGTTCTAAGTGATCAAAAAAAATAAGTTTTTCTTTGGCTTTATATTTTAAAGAAATTTGAGCGCGTGATGAGTATTCGAGTACTATCCGTTTATTTACGACACCGTTCTCCATACAAAAAATCGGTGAACCCATTTGTATTTTTTCGCCATTGATAATCATCACATCAATAATTTTTTTGTGCGATGCGTGGTTATTGCCATCCCATCCCAACACAATATATTCTTTACGTCCGTTTTGGTAATTCAATATGATATCATAATACAATGCTCCCAGCCATTTTTTATTATCAAGGGTTTTGTTTGCGGGTTCTGTAATAGCCTGACGTTGGTCGTTAAATTCTATAACCGTGCATTTATTACCATTTGCCTTAGGTACTAAAACATAGCAGTAATAAGTATGCGTAAAATTTTCGTGTTCTAAATTCCAGTTAATAATTCGCATACTGCGATCGGGCGCATATAAATTACTAATTCCTTTGAGAGAATCAAAAGGATAGTTAAACACATTATCCATTTTGAGTGTTTCGGTCAGCAGATGTTTAAATTTTTTGTTCCATTCTATGCGTTCTGCTTCTTTTTTGGCTTTACGCATGGCTGTTAGGTATTGGGCTAAAGAATCTTCTCTAAGGGCAAAATCATTTAATTGTTGAGCCTGAATACTGAGAACAGGAAAAAATAAAATTAAAAACCAATACCTCATGCAATAGAAATTATCTACAATTATGCCAAAAATACTAACGTAGATGAATAAAAAAGGTTAGGCAAATTTATAAATGCATAAAATCTTTCTTAGCCAGCAGTTCTTCTTTGCTTTCGCGGTAATCGGGGTCATCTACACAACAATCAACCGGGCAAACTGCCGCACACTGAGGCTCATCATGAAAACCCACACATTCTGTACATTTATCAGTAACAATATAATACACATCCATACTTTTGGGTTCGTGGGGTTCTTCAGCGTTTATAACGGTACCGTCAGGTTTAGTTAATGTACCTTTTAAAGAAGTTCCATCGGCAAATTTCCACTCTGCACCGCCCTCGTAGATAGCATTGTTGGGGCATTCCGGTTCGCAGGCTCCGCAATTTATACATTCCTCGGTAATCATTATTGCCATGGCTGTAATTGTTTTTTGTTTTAGCTTTGCAAAACTACATAAATTTTGGGTATTTACCTCAGTTTTGCTTGTATATGGACGTAAAACAAAGAATAAACGCATTTGTTCAATTAGGGAATTTTTTAAGCGCTTTTGCAACAAATGAATGGCCTGGTTACGAGAGTAAAATTTCAAAAACCGATTTTGCACAATTTAACGAATTAATTAATAAGGCAAAGATTTATAACGGCTGGTTTACTGAGGGTAATGTACGTAAGGCAATTACACAGTGGGGTAATTTGCTTAATTCAACAAAAATTGAAAACTGGTTAAATAAATATCCGTTTCCTGACAATGAGCCATTAAAAACAATTGCTGTTATTATGGCCGGCAATATTCCGTTGGTTGGTTTTCATGATTTATTATCGGTATTAATAGCTGGTCATAGGGCATTGATAAAATTATCGGCCGATGATGACAAATTAATACCCTATATCGTAAATTATTTGACAGAAAATATAGAGCCTGAATTTAAGAACCGTATAACTTTTGCCAGCGGTAAACTGGAAAAATTTGATGCCGTAATTGCCACAGGCAGCGATAACAGTGCCCGCTATTTTAATTATTATTTTAGTAAATATCCTCATATAATTCGCAAAAACAGAACTTCACTGGCGCTAATTACTGCTGACGAAAGCCCCGAAGATTTACAATTGTTAGGAAGCGATATTTTTGATTATTTTGGTTTAGGCTGCAGAAACGTTTCTAAAATTTTGCTGCCTGCCGGATACGATTTAAATAATATTTTCAGAGCTATTTATCCGTTTCATGAAATTATACACCATAAAAAATACGGCAATAATTACGATTACAACAAAGCCATATACCTCTTAAACCGTGAATCATTCACAGAAAACGGCTTTTTAATCATGAAGCCGGACGATGGTCTGCACTCGCCATTGGCCGTGGTTTTTTATGAATTTTATGAAAATATGGCCCAAGCAAACCGCATCATCGAAAAGCATTTGCCACAAATACAGTGTATCGTAGGCAAACAGTATGTGCCGTTTGGAAAATCGCAACAACCCGAATTATGGGATTATGCGGATAATATAGACACAATAAATTTCTTACTAAATTTGAACTGATTTGGAAGATTTAAGAAACTATATCAATTCGGTCAGGAGAGATTTTTCGAGCAAATCTTTGGATGAAAAACATGTGCCCGAAAACCCTTATAAACTATTTGAAAAATGGTTTGAAGAAGCTGTTAGTTCGCAAATATTAGACCCCTATGCCATGGTAATTGCCACGGTAAATAAAAAACACCAGCCGAGTACACGTGTAGTATATATGCGCGATATAAGCGAAAACGGACTGGTTTTTTATACCAATTACCACAGCGATAAAGCAAAAGACCTTGATGAAAATAAAAATATTTCGGCCCTTTTTTTTTGGATTGAACTGGAAAGACAAATAAAAATAACAGGGGTTGCCGAAAAAACAAGTAATGAAATGAGCGATGCCTATTTTGCATCGCGCCCCCGCGAAAGCCAAATAGGCGCCTGGGCCAGTAATCAAAGCAGCATACTTTCATCGCGCAGCGAATTAGAAGAAAAAGTACTCTATTACACTAAACTGTTTGAAGGACAATCTGTACCCCGCCCCGAATACTGGGGCGGGTACTTAATAAAACCCCATTCCTTTGAGTTTTGGCAGGGAAGACCTAACAGACTACACGACCGCATTATCTACACCCGGCAAAGCAATAACTGGATAATCAGCAGACTATCGCCATGATAGCACAAACCATTGATGTTTATATTAATCGTTTTTCTGAAACCGATAAAAAAATAAATGCTGCAGTTAATAAAAATACAGGTATTATAGTTGTAATACCTTGTTATATCGAACCGGATTTAATAAGATCGCTGCAATCATTGAATAATGCCACTCCCCCTCCCTGCCGGGTTGAAGTAATTACAGTAATAAATGCAGCCCAAAACTCTACCCATGAAGTAAAAGCACAAAACTCAAAAACATTACTGGAATCTGAATATTGGGTCAAAACACATCAAAAAAATTTTATTGACTTTTATTTTATAAATGAAAACAACCTGCCTGCCAAACATGCCGGTGTTGGTTTGGCCAGAAAAATCGGTATGGATGAAGCCGTAAGGCGTTTTAAGGAAATTAATTGCAACGGAATTATTGCCTGTTTTGATGCTGACTGTACATGCAGTGAAAACTATTTTACCGCTCTCTACGAATCATATCGTAAACATAACTGGTATGGCTGCAGTATATATTTTGAACACCCTTTGGAAGGAAAAGAGTACTCCTCTGATATATATCATGCCATCTGCTTATATGAACTGTTTTTACGTTATTACCGACAGATGCTTAAATATTGCGGACTACCCTTTGCCTATCATACCATTGGTTCTGCTATGGCCGTTAGTTGCGAAGCCTATTGCAAACAAGGTGGCATGAATAATAGAAAAGCCGGTGAAGATTTCTATTTTTTGAATAAAATTATACCCTTGGGTAATTTTTTTGAATTAAATGATTGCTGCGTTTATCCTTCGCCCAGAACGTCTAATCGTGTACCTTTTGGTACCGGTAAAGCCGTTAACGACATTTTAAATAACAAGCAGCAAAATACCTACAATCCTTTAATTTTCTATCAGATAAAATTATTTATAAGCCAACTTAATGTATTATATCAAAGCGGATTTGAAGCCATAAATATTCAGCCCGAAATAAAAGAATATTTACTGACCTGCAACATTACAGATGCGCTGGCAGAAATAAAAAATAACATTAGCAACTACGAGTCCTTTCAAAAGCGATTTTTTAATTGGTTTGATGCCTTCAGGGTGTTGAAATGTGTGCACTATTTAAGAGATAATTTCTTTAACGATATACCGGTAAAAGTAGCCTCAACCATGCTATTGGATAAACTGTCGGTAAATTATAACAGCTATAAGGAAAAAGATTTGCTAAAGCTATATCGCAAACTGGATAGTAAATAAAAAACCCCGCTACTAAAGTAACGGGGTTTTTATTGGTGTGAGTGTGATTACATGCCAAGTGATGGGGCTGCAGCCGCTTTCTTTTTAGGAGCAGCTTTTTTCTTAGGAGCTGCTTTCTTTTTAGGAGCAGCTTTTTTCTTAGGAGCTGCTTTCTTTTTGGGAGCAGCTTTTTTCTTAGGAGCTGCTTTCTTTTTAGGAGCAGCTTTTTTCTTGGTTGCTTTTGCCATGATGTTTAGATTTAAAGTTTAATGACACCAAATTTAGAACAAGATTTTTTTTTATACCTTATATATACATTTTTTTATTCACCATGCATTGTGAAAAACCTTAACACCAATAAATCAAAATTTTTAAGTGATGTTTTAATCCACTCTAAAGTGATATTTAATTTTTCTTCATATGATAATTTCCAATTCAGATTAGCATTGCGAATTTTTTGAATAGCGTTATAAAGCACAATTGACGCGGAAACCGAGATGTTGTAACTTTCCGTAAAACCATACATCGGAATTTTTA
Organism: Flavobacteriales bacterium; assembly: GCA_037443205.1. Taxonomy (GTDB): domain Bacteria; phylum Bacteroidota; class Bacteroidia; order Flavobacteriales_D; family UBA2798; genus JBBIOU01. The sequence continues at coordinate 5,665 of JBBIOU010000016.1, forward strand.
AAAAAGCATCCGCATGTTGCATTGCTGTTTTACTTAATCCGAATTTTTCTGTTCCGAAAACAAATGCTGTTTTATTTAAAATGTTAATATCGTTTAATGTAATATCATTTTCATGTGGACTTACACAAATAATTTTATAACCATTTGCTCTTAAATTTGAAAAACACAGCAGGGTATTATCATCTTGTGTGTTGTATTTTTGAAGCGTCAGCCAGTTTAATGAACCGGCAGCCACATGGGGATGAACCATGTGCTTATGTTTATTTTCTATGATGTGTACATCCTGTATTCCCAAACACTCTGCCGTACGCATTACTGCACTTGAATTTTGTGTTTTATAAATATCTTCAAGTACAACTGTAATATAACGCGTTCGTTGTTCCAGTATTTCTTCAAATCGCCTAAGTCTGGATGGGTATTTATACTGAGATAAATAATTAATGAGTCTTATCTTTTCTTCTATACGGAGCGAAAAAATATCTATAGCCATACCAAATAAATAAAAAAACCCGTAACGTTTGGTGTTACGGGTTAAATCAATTAAACGGGTATTAATTATCTTTTTTTTCTTCGGTTTTTGCTTTAGAGCAACATCCTTTTCCTTCTGTTCCTTTGCTACACGATTTTGTTTCACCGGTTGACGAGTGGCAGTCTTTCTTATTTTTCTTTTTATCTTTTTTGCCTTCTTTTTCGTTGTGTTCAACAGAGGCCTTAACAGAAGATGTACTTGCTATAACAGATCCTGCAAATACAAAAATGGCTAACGCCAAAAATACTTTTTTCATAAATCTTGATTTTTTAGTTTATACAAATATACAAACTTTTTGCCAAATAAATAAGTTACTGTATTAAAAACTTGCCAAAACGGTTAATGAGCCTTTGGTAATTTGATCTATATGGGTATGTACTGCGCAATCAACAGGAATAATTACGTCAACCCGGGAGCCAAATTTTATAAACCCAAGCTCTTGACCCTGATTAACTTTATTGTTTTCTTTTGCATAGCAACAAATTCTGCGGGCTACTGCTCCGGCTATTTGTCTTACCATTATTTCTTTACCCTGCTCTGTACGAATTACAACCGTAGTTCTTTCGTTTTCTACAGATGATTTGGGGTGCCAGGCCACCAGGTATTTACCGGGATGGTATTTATTATATACAACTTTACCTGCTACCGGGTACCAATTTACATGCACATTTAAGGGTGACATAAAAATGCTGATTTGTATGCGCTGGTCATTAAAATACTCCGTTTCTGTTATTTTTTCTATAACCACTACCTTACCGTCAGCCGGTGCTATTATTTTATGACTATCAACCAGGGGTATTCTATGAGGTACTCTGAAAAACTGAATTATTAAAAACAGTGTAATTAGCAATATTAAAAGTATTGACGGAAAAATAATTTTGTGAGTCTCTGTAGAAATAATCAACCGGCTGATGATACCGATAATTGTAATTATTACTACCGAAATCAGAATGATTCGGGTTCCCTCTTTGTGTAAACGCATAATTTTTAACAGCAAATATAGCTGATAGTTTAATATGCTAAAAATAAAATAGGGCTCTGTTTTATATAATTCAAAATATTGATTGTATATTTACGTTTAGTATGAAAAATGATAATATTACCGCCTATGTTTATAGGCGCATAAAACCTGTTTAAACGGCAACCGAAATAATAAGTAAAATAATTTGGAAAAACAAACATCATAATGCTGCATAAATATACTGCAATAAAAGATGTAGGACATTCTGTAATAAAACTCAGAGAAGATGGTATTATAGAAATAGATTGCAGGAATAATTATGAGTATTCTGTTAATGATGTAAAGGAAAACTGGGCGATTATAAAAGAATTAGCTAAAGGAAAAAAAATACTTGTATTTAATAATATGCCTGAGTTTACCACTGCTTCTAAAGAAACACGCGAATTTGTTGCAAAAGGCGAGCACAAAGATTTTATAGCTGCCGAAGCTTTTGTAATTCAATCGCTGGCGCAAAAAATATTGGGTAATTTTTATTTAAAAATAAATAAGCCGGTGGTGCCGGCCAAAATTTTTACCAACAAAGAAAATGCCGTGCAATGGTTGAGTACTTTTAAACAAAAAAATATTTCTATATAAAGTACTACCCTTTATTTCATATTATTTTATTGTTTACTTTTGGTTAAGTAATACATTTAGATATCAATAAAATTACATACATATTAATCTGTTTACCGCTGATTGCATTCGGGCAAACAAAAGATGCTGCCATTTGGATGGGGTACGCGCTTGATAAAAAAATAAACAAAGAGTGGTATTGGCACTTTAGTACACAATACCGCTTAAATGATAATTTTAGTCGTTTTGACTATATGTTTTATGATATTGGCTTAAATTTTAAACCTACCAAAAATACCGAATTTGAGGCCGCATACGTATGGAATTTTAAAAACTCTATAAAGAGAAAAGGGCTTGATAACAGAAGTCAATTTTATGCCAGTTTTTTTTGGGGCACCAGAGCAGGGGTTTTTAAAATTAATAACCGCAATAGAATACAAAGTAGTTTGGAAGACGAAAATCTGACAGATGGTAACAGTCGTTCGGATTTTTTTTACAGAAATAAAACCAGTATTCGCTATAAAGACCTGGATGATTTTACTCCTTTTGCATATGTAGAGTTATACTGGCGCCTGAATAACAAAAATGTGTGGGAAAATACTATTTACAGAACCCGCTATGGAATAGGATTAGAATATAAAATATCTAAACGCAAGAGGATAGAGTTATATTACATGATACAACAACAAATAAAGCGCAGACAACCCGATTATATATACGTTATTGGGCTGGGATTTGAGCAAACCATAAAATAATAATCATTTAAACAGATTTGCTTTTTAAATAACCTATAATGGCTAAAGTTATTGCTGCAGCTATTAACAAGATTAAGAAATAACCTAAATATCTGTTAGGGATAAATGGTTTTCGGTGAGTACCAATAGCTATAAAATTATATTTTACACACTCTTTATAATGTGTTTTAGGTATGGCAAACAATATGATATATGCATTTTCATCTTCGATATGTTTTTCGAAACGGATGTTATTTTTTAGGAGTAAATCTTCGAAGGTTTGTGCCTGTTCATTTTTGTAATAATGAAAAACAACATAGCGATTATCTGTAGGGTGTTCGTAATAATTGGTAATTCTGAATTTAACCTCTAACTGATCCATTCGGTTACATATTCAATAGGTTTACGATGACTTTTAGGCCATTCTATAGCCGGATAACCTAAGTAAAAAAAACCAAGGCATTTATCTTTTTCCGACAATCCTAAAAATTTTTTCATTCCTTCGGTATAAGTAACTCCTCCACTACCCCAGTAGGCAGCAAGTCCATAAGCTGTTGCAGTTAGATACATATTTTGTACGGCACATGCAACAGCTTCTATTTCTTCTATTTCAGGAATTTTTTCGCTTTCCTGTCGTTTCATGCATATAGTTATAATAGCCGAAGCCAATAAAGGACGTGTTTTTAATTTCTGGTATTTTTCTTCGTCATACATATCGGGCGGGGTAATTTCTTTGTAGTGTTCAGCCTGAAAGTCGGCCAGTTTTTTTATGCCGTTATCCATAAACACTTTAAACCTCCAGGGTTGTGTCATGCCATGATTGGGTGCCCAGATGGCATTATTTCTCCGTTTTTCTATTTGTTCTTTATGCACCTTTCTGCTACTGAACTGCTCCGGAAAAATTGTTCTTCGGTCTTGTATTACCGAGGTTATTTCGCTTAAGTTATAACGCATTATTCTAATATTTGCATTTCCACTCTGCGGTTTTTTTGCCTTCCTTCTTCGGTTTTATTATCGGCAATTGGTTTGGTTTGCCCGAAATACAGCACGAATATTCGGTCTTCAGTAACACCTCTCGACATCAGGAATGCTTTTACGGCTTCTGCGCGTTTTTTAGACAACTGTAAATTAGAGGCCGGATTTCCTACATTATCTGTGTGTCCTGATATTTTAATTTTCCATTTGTCTTTTTTTATCATCAACTCAGCTAATTCTTCTAATGAAGCGTAAGAAACATTTCTGATGATAGCTTTACCTGTTTCAAACTCAAGGTTATCAAATGCTTTTTTCAAAACTTCTTCTTCTTCTTTTTGCAAAATAACTACCTGGAGGTCTTTGTTTTCTTTTTCTTTGAGTACTACTTCTTGTTGTTTTAAGTAGCGGAATTCGTAGTATCCATTTGCATTGAGTTTTGCCGTAATTTTTTCTTCTTTATTGTTGTTTCTGACATATATATCCATTTTTTCGGGATAAATGTTATCTTTCACATCCAATAAGAATAAATAGCTTTGGTTGAGCGGTAGATTTTCAAATACGTATTTATCACCTTCCATTTTTGCAGTGGCAATGATATCTCCGTTAGCATCCACTAAGTATAATTTGGTATAATCGGGGCAACCAAAATTTTCCGGAATACCGGGTTCTAAGGGGCAGTTATCATCTTTGTCGGCTATGCCGTCTTTATCGGTATCGGGGCAACCGTTAAATTCTTTAAGTCCGGGTTGTTTAGGGCACTGGTCATCGCTATCTTTAATACCATCCGAATCGGTATCGGGGCAACCATTAAATTCTTTAAGTCCGGGTTCGGTAGGGCAATCATCTTTTTTATCGGGTATGCCATCTCTATCGGTATCGGGACATCCGTTAAACTCTACTAAGCCGGCTTCTGCGGGGCATTCGTCATATTTGTCTTCAATATTATCTCCGTCCATATCCGGGCAACCTTTAAATGTCCACACGCCTTTTACATCGGGACATAAATCAAGTTTATCTGATACCAAATCGCCATCTTTATCTTTGGGATGATGATACAGTATGGGTATTTTTAAGGCAACAAAAACATCGGCCCCGTATTTTTCGCCTTTTAATACGGGTTTAATATCAGATGTTCCTACCATTAAATAGCCTATACGCAAAGCAGGGCCATATCTCAAACCGGTTACCGGGCTCCAGGTAAGTGGTAAGGCTACTCCCAAAAATTTGTGATCCCAGCGAGGAATAAGCGAATAATAAGAAATGTGGTGTACTTTATTTCTATCATTTTTAAACTTGAGGGCATAAAAACTTGTTGCACCTATATATAAATCTTTCCAAATATTGTAATCAATTTGTAAACTAAGTGATGTGGGCAGATTCATGTAAAATTCTCGTTTATCGGAGGGTAATTTTTGAAAACGAGCATTGATGGTATCGTTAAATTGCTGAACCGATTGAAAATCGAGCACAGAAATATTCCAATCTCTGATGTCTGCCCTAAAGTCGTTGCTGTAAGTGCCTTTTCGGTATTTCATGCCGCCTATATCCAGAGCCGAAAAACCTACTTTAAGTTTGTATTTATTTTGATCTTTTCGCCATAAATTTTGCTGTCCATCCATTTCATATTGATATTTTTTATAGTCCTTTCTCCACTCATACACAATGCCAAAATCAAAGCCAATACCGGGGTTAGATTTAAATCTGTATTTAATGGTATTAATGTCGAACTCAAAATTGTCTGAATGGCCGTAGTTTACATCCGAACTAAAAATAGAAAGAGTATCTGCATTTAAAAACTCATATTCCAGGTTATCAATGTACATGAATGCAGCTCCAAGCCCTTGCAATAATTTTAATCTACCGCCTATTTTTAAAAAATGTTCATTATTATCAAGCAATACTCTGCCGTAATTAAAACCATATTCGGCCCAGGCCATGGTTTGTATGCTCAATCGCTTGTTGTATAATCTGTCTACCCATAAAGAGGGGTATTCCAGTTCTTCTTTTATTAATTTAGCTAAATCCGCACCAATGTCATCAATATTAAAAAACTGGCGTATTTTCCAATTAAACCCGATGGCTGTTTTATCGCTTAGCGTAACCATAAATGCCGGCAGTTGCAGTTCAGAGAATTGATATATTTGTTTATTACTGCGGCTTGTACGCTCATAAACGTATTTATCCCATATTTCATTTTCGGTAACAGTTCCTAATTTTTGAGCGGCTATACCTTTTAAAGAAAGATAATTATTGTAGGCTGCCATAGAAAATCCGCCCAGGGTTAAATCAAATTTATAACGGCTGTCTACAATGGAGGCAGGTTGTAAATCTACACCGGTTATACCACTGTAGTTCATTTCTCTTACACCAATATAATCTTGTGCAAACAGTAAATTGCAAAATAACAATAAAATAATCCCGAACAGATTTTTCATTTATTTAATTTTTAATGAATTTTTTATAGTAACAAAACTAATGAATATTTTATTATTTATATAAAATTACTATCTTGCGGTAAATTAAATATTCATGAAAAAAATAGTTTTAACCATTTGCTTTTTAAACGCTATTGTTATGGGCGCTTTTACACAAAATACCGAAAGTGCTGATGAAAAGCTTAAAAAGGCAATAGAACTAATGGATAACGGTAAAATAGAAGAATCTATAACATTGCTTAAAGAAGCAAAAAAATTAGACCCCAAAAACAGTGTTTACGATTACGAAATGGCTTATGCATATTACATATCTAAAGATTATGCCAAAGCTGCAAAAACCTTAAAACCTATATTGAATAAACCCGATGCTAAAGACTTGTATTACCAGCTTTATGGTAATGCTTTGGATTTACAAGGAAAAAGAAAAGATGCTTTAAAAGCCTATGCCGATGGGTTAAATAAATTTCCCAATTCCGGGCGATTATTTTTAGAAATTTCAGTTATATTAATCAATGAAAAACAACTGGGCGATGCCCTTACAACTTTAGAAGCCGGTGTTAAAGTTGAGCCGACTTATTCATCTAACTATTACTGGCTTACCAAGATATTTTTAAATACCGATTTTGAAGTTTGGGGCATGCTTTACGGAGAAATATTTATGAATATTGAACGCACCAGTAAAAGAACTACCGAAATAGGTAAAATGCTTTTTAACACCTATAAAAGCGAAATAAAATTTGATTCTGATACTTCGGTAAGTATTAGTTTTTGCAAAACCGAAGAAGTAAATGTTGATGAAGATGATGAAGATATCAGATTGCCTTTTGGCACTTTTATATACGAAACAACCCTGCTTGCTTCTATCCCTATTGCTAAATGGAAAACAGAAAACGAGCGAAAAATTACCATCAAATCTCTTTGTGAAATAAGAAAAAACTTTATTGAACAATATTATAACAACTTCCACCATGACGAAAAATACCCCGTTGTACTTTTTGATTATCATAAACGACTAATAGAAAAGGGATTTTTTGAAGCCTATAATTATTGGTTGTTTTTAGGTGGTGATTACGAAGAATTTATTTTATGGAAAAATGCCAATAAAGAAAACTGGGAGGCTTTTGTTCAATGGTTTAACGACAATCCTATTAATCTGAACGTTGATAATTATTTTCACCGTACGAAAATGTGATTCTACTTTTTTAGTCCGACTCTTAGTTGTCTGGAAGTTTTTTTACTGCCATCATGACTCCATCCCGGTGGACCGAATATATACATCAATTTATCTTTAAATGTAGGAGCACGTTTTACGTCTTTCCACATACTTATCCATTCATGAAAAATAACATCTTTGGGTTGGTGAGATTTAATATTTTCGGTTAAGCCATAAGTTACGGCTTCTTCTTCGGGTTGATAGGTGCCAAATATTCTGTCCCATATAATAAATACCATCCCCATGTTTTTATCCAGGTATTTAACATTGCTCCCGTGATGTACTCTGTGGTTGCTGGGTGTTGCCAAAAAATATTCAAGTACCCCCAACTTACCAACCATTTGGGTGTGTATCAATATGCCATATATTTGAGTTGCCGAATACATAAACATAATATCCATAGATTTAAAACCTAATAAAGACAGTGGAATAAAATATATAAACCTGTATAACGGCTGAAAAACGGATGAACGAAAACCTACTGTTAAATTAAATTCCTGTGATGAATGATGTGTAACGTGTATAGCCCAGAATAAGCGACAATAATGGTCAACATAATGCAGTACATAAAATAAAAAATCTTCAAGTATTAATAGCCCTATCCAATACAGATAAATATTTTCAATTTGCATGATATGATATTGATAAAAATAATTGAGTACAAACAGAGTAACTCCCAGCATCAAAACATCTAATCCCATGTTTAATAACATAAGATAAATGTTTTCTAAAGTTCCTTTAAAGGTGTAGTGTTTATATCGAAAATAATTAGATAATAATATTTCTGCACCTATCACTAACAAGTAAATAGGAGTAGAAATAAGTAGCAGCAGTGTTTCTCTGGTTATTTCCACACTGCAAAAATAACAAACAAGATTAAATTTTTGTCCAGGTTCTGTCGGCCAGTTGCTTTACTGCTGCCAAAAATTTTTTAAATGGCATTTTATGACCCCATTCTTCGGGTGATATCATAGAAAGTATATAATCGCCTTCTGCATTTTGATACAAATAATAAACATGATTGATAACAGGAATGAAGCTGATTTTTGCTTCATATATTTTGTGCGAGAGTTCTTTTCTTTCTTGTATTTCTGCTGCCTGATTAGCAAGTAATTCTATTTGCTGCCGAATTTGCTTAAGTTGCATATCGGTTAGTTCGTGCATGGCATGTAGCGCCTGATGCTTAATGACTGCCTCTTCATTAGGCTTAACAATTGCACTACCTCTGTTATGCGCATAAGATAATGTGCCCGGGGTTTCGGTAATTTTATCGGGGTCAATCGGGTTATAAAATTCTTCTACTTGCATATTTGTTACTTCACCAACAAATGATAATTTAGAAATGTTTATAAAAAATCTTGTTTACTCATACCGAGCCATTGCAATGCTGAACCGCTCAGCAATATTTCTTTTTGTTCAATAGTATAAGGCATGCTGTGTATTAACTCACCGGGTTTTAATTCACCCAAGGGAAAAGGATAATCTGTACCTAAAGCTATTTTATCGAAACCAAATAATTCAATTATATAATCGAGCATTTTTTTGTCGTGTACCAAAGAATCTAACCAAAATTTACCTAAATAATTTTTAGGGGGGACATTATTATCAATAGCACATAAATCAGGTCTGACTTCAAATCCGTGTTGTATACGACCAATTGTAGCAGGAAAAGAACCGCCTCCGTGTGCAAAGGCAACTCTTAGGTTTGGCAATTTTTCAAAAACACCTCCAAAAATCATTGAACAGATAGCCAAAGAGGTTTCTGCAGGCATCCCAACCAGCCATGGCAACCAATAACGTTGCATTTTATCTTGCCCCATCATATCCCAGGGATGAACAAACACGCACATATCCAGTTCTTCGCAAGCTTCAAAAACTTCAAATACATGTGGGTCATTTAAGTTCCAATCGTTGATATGTGATCCTATCTGAACGCCTTTTAATCCGATTTTTTTGCAGCGCTCCAGTTCTTTTATCGCCATAGCAGGCGATTGCATGGGTAGTGTTCCTAAACCAACAAATCGTTTGGGGTAACGATTAACTACTTGTGAAATATGGTCGTTTAAAAATTGTGACGTAATTAGTGTATGTTCGGGCTTTGCCCAATAATGAAACATTACCGGAACGGTTGATAATACTTGCACATCTACCTGATGATGGTTACATTCCTTTATTCTGGTTTCATCGCTCCAGCAATTATCCTCTATCTCCCTGAAAAACTTATTGTCTTTCATCATCCGCGCACAGCAGGGCTTATGGTGTTCCAGATGTATAAATCCTCCGTAGCCGAAATCATTTTTCCATATCGGAATATTTTCAGGAAGAATGTGTGTATGAATGTCAATAGTGAAAATTTTACTCATATAAAGCGCTCATCTACTTCCATCACTGTTCCGCATTTTTTGCAGGTTCTTAAATCCTGCGAAGTATAAAACTCCTTAAAGGTGGGTAAAAAATCTTTTTCTATACTGCGCAAAACAAAACGTTTTTGAAAAAGCGGATGATTACATTTTTCGCAATACCAAAACAAACCATCTTGTTCGCCTGCCCTGCGTTTGCGTTCAATAACCAAACCTACTGTATTAGCCGGCCTTATGGGCGAATGAGGAATATTAGGCGGCAACAAAAAAATTTCGCCTTGTTTGATAGGTACCTCCACTGCTTTGCCATCAACCTGAACTTTTACTAAGATATCGCCTTCTAACTGATAAAAAAACTCTTCGCTTTCATTAAAATGGTAATCTTTTCGGGCGTTAGGTCCTCCAACAACCATAATAATAAATTCTGCATCCTGATAAATTACTTTATTATTAACCGGGGGCTTAAGCAAATGGCGATTATCGTCTATCCATTTCTTAAAGTTAAAAGGCATAATTAAACTCATAGCATTTTTTTTAATGGCTAAAGTTAATTAAAAAGTTTTTGGTAAAAAAAACCGCCCCCTCGGCATAGCCGAGGGGGCGGTTATATTTTAATCAGAAATAACTGCTAATAATTAACTATTATTCGTTGGTTATATATTCTGTCTGCGCTTGTTATCTGAAGCATATATACTCCTCTTTCGGCTTTTTCTATAGTTATTTCCTTACGATTAATTGTGCCGTTTAATCTGCTGTTATAGATTAATTTGCCTTGCATATCAAAAATTTTAATATCTGCATTGGCAATATTATCAAGGTTGATAACAAAATTACCATTGTTTGGATTAGGCATCACATTAACCGATTGTCCATTAATTTCATTTACTCCAAGACACTCATCAACGGTTATTCTGATGGTATCTCTGCCCACGCAGCCAAAAGCATCTGTTACCCCTACCGAGTAAGTATATAAACCTAAACCTTGCGAACCTAATACAACTATGGTTTGTGTAGTAGCTGCATTACTCCATGTATAAGAAGTAAATCCGGGTCCTGCATCAAGAGTAATGCTATTGTAAATACAAATTGTAGTATCAGGACCAAGATTAACCGTAGGATTAGATCCTAAAGTAATTAAAATAGTATCTGCAGCTTCACATCCATCGGCATTAGTAACAGTAACACTGTATGTTCCGGCTGTTGATGCTGTAATAGTTTGTGTAGTATCTCCTGTGATCCAATTATAGCTGGTATAACCGCTACCTGCATCTAATACCAACGAACCTCCGTTACATACAACGGTATCATTACCTAAGTTAACCGGTGCAGGTAACTGACCAAATGAAACATTAATGTCATAAGTGGCCGTACATCCGTTTACCGGTTCAGTAATTTCAACTGAGTAGTTACCATTAGCAGTAACGTTTAATGTTTGATTGGTTGTACTATCACTCCACAAATAGGTAGAACCTGCATTACCTGCATCAAGGGTTATTGATGTAATTCCGCATAACAAAGTATCAGCGCCTAAATTATCAACAGGTGCAGGGTTTACAGTAACAACAACCGATGCGTTAGAGGAACATCCGCTAATGGTATCAAGTATTGTTACCTGATAAGTTTCTGTACTTGTGGGATAAGCCATAGGGTTAGAAATATTGTCAAAATTCAACGTGGATGAAGGTGTCCATACAAAACTGAATTGGTCCTGACCACCGGTGATGGAAACGTTATAGTCTTCATATTCACCAAAACCGGTATGGCCACAAGCTTCTGTAGCAAGTACCTGCGAACTGAACCTACATGCCACTCTCATTCTGGTAATACCATTATATGCCGTGTTGGGTATGGTAATACTGGTTGTTACTGTAGTAGTAGTAGCAGTAGTGGTGTTATATACGCTTTCAGCAGCTTCGAACACACCATTGTGATTAAAGTCTATCCACACTCTGAATTGTTGACTCCAGCTTGTGGTAGGTGTTAAAGACAAGGTGTATAAAGTTGTATTATCAGCAACTACGTTTGCGGTTAATGCATTATAATAAGTATAATCAGTAGGAGCATCACCTGAATTTAAATTCGAAATATCTGCAAATACAACTCCGTCAATAAAATCTCCTGTTGCTCCGGTTATGCCAACGGTTGGAGTACAATATGCGGTTCCGGCAAACGCGTTGGCTTGCAACTGTGTGGTATCTCCTTCGCAAATAACAGCCGGTGTAGCTGTGGGTGTAGCAACTGGCGTATTAAATACGTTGATATTAATTGTTGCATTGCCTTGACAGCCATTTACATCAGTACCAACTACAGTATACAAGGTAGTAGATGTAGGCGATGCATCTACCATATCTCCACTGGTAGCCGATAATCCTGTGGCAGGAGACCAGCTATAAGTGAGTGCACCTGTGGCAGTTAATGTTACAGGGGTGCCCGGATTACAATAATTTGTATCGGTAGATGTAACTGCTACAGTTGGATTAGCATTTACAGTTAAAACAATACTATCAGACAGTATTGTACTGCAATTGTCGTTTAATGTAACATAATATGTGCCTGTTCCTAGCGGTGTAATAGCTGTTATTAAAGGATTAGCATCGGTAGAAGTAAATCCATTAGGCCCTGTCCATGAATAACTGTATGGTTGTCCTCCACCGGTAACCGTAGTTTGTAAAGTAATGTTTGTGCCTTCACATACGGTATCTGCAGGCGTCACTGAGGTGCTTAAGTTTAGTGGATCTACATTAATTGTAATGTTAGCCGGTGTAGATGTACATGAACCGCTCATAGCCGTAACCGTATATGTGGTGGTAGCTGTAACAGCCTCTGCTAATGGGTTAGCAATATTTGTAGCATTTAAAAATGTTGCCGGAGTCCATGTATAGGTAACCGGATTTGAAATTGGAAACAACGAGTACATGGTACCGGCAGCCGGTTGACCGGTGTTATTGTTGTTTGGTACAGAATTGCTTGTAGTGTTAGAAGAAATGGTTATGCTTTGGTAATGAACCGGAGCGGTACTTAGCCCTGTTGCACCTACTGATGCACTCATGGTGGCAGTATTCATGTTGCCATATCTGAACTCTATTAATCCGTTGCTCTCATAAAGCCAAGCCTGGAAAGTAGAGTTAGCCGGTCCTGATAAATTTCTAGGTATTGTAACAAACCATTGTACAATTAGTATTCTGTTTGGTGCTGTACCAATAACTTCATAAACAACATTACCCGTAGAACCCGTAGCCAAATCATCCCAGTATGGATATATTTTAGGGATATTTACTGTACTAATTACCGAGTTGGTAAACTGATTAGTTGCAGCGGTTCCTCCTAAACGTATCCAACCATCCGGGGATACTGAAAATTGGGTGTAATCGGCATTTTCAAATTTAAATGTAAAGCCTATGTTTTGCACCGAAGACGGTGTATCATCAACATTACTGTTTACTGCCGTTGTAGGAGCAGTAAATGTATGCAATGTTGCACCTGTACTATTAGAAAACTGATAGTTATCTACTGTTGTGGTCTGTATAGAATAAGCATTTGCTTGTAATTGTGATGTATCACCTGAGCAAAGATTTTGCGGAGTAGCTGTAACACCGGTTATTACCGGGTTATTAATTACAGTGATAGTTGAAACAGCAGTATTTACACATCCATTAACATCTGTACCTGTAACAGTGTAATTAGTAGTTGTTGTAGGACTTGCATCAACTGTGCTGCCGGTAGTAGCAGATAAACCGGTGGCTGGCGACCATGAATAGGTTGATGCTCCTGTAGCAGTAAGTGTAATAGGCGTGCTTGGGTTACAATAGGTAGCCGAAGTTGGGTTAACCGCTACAACAGGTAATGGGTTAACAACCACGGTTACTTCATTTGATAAAGCAGTTAAGGAAGCCGGGGTACAAGTAACTTGTAAAACATAGTAGTATGTTCCGGGACTAAGTGGTGCTGTAATGTAAGAAGTTGTATTAGCTCCTGAGCCACCTGTTACATTTGTATATGGCCCCCCCGAGGTTGTTGAAAACATCCATTGGTACGATATTCCTACATCCGATGTAGCACCTACAGAAGTCAAGGTAACTGTTTGTCCTTCGCATACTGTATAGGTTGACGGATTAATTGTTCCGCCATTTGCCGAAGTACAAACACTTAGCATATATTCATCTGCTCCGATATCAGGGGTACTCATGCTTCTGGTTTCACCGTCAATATCGGTACTAACCCAGGTAATTCCGGTCATTGTACCTGCATTATGTGTACCTAGTGCTGATGCATGTAAATCAAAATTGCTAACAAATAGCGGATCGGTTGTTACTGAATTAGCATCGTTTGATGTGGCGGTTTGCCAGTCAGCAAGAGTAGCTCTGTCGGTAGTATTTCCTAATCCAACAAAACCATTGGTAGTATTTGCAATATATAAGTCATTATAATCTGATACCGAGCCTGTATTACCTATTAATGTAGCCGAAGTAGATACCCAGGTATAGTGTTTAGACACCCCCGATTGTGCGCCTGTAAAATTGGCAAAAATATTATTTCTGATGTCCATTATCGGACCTGAAGTAGTACCTATTTCGAAACAAGTTGATGATAAATTAGGACTGCCTGAACCATCTATTCTTACTGAGTTAAATTGAACGTTATGCCTTGATGTAGCAGCACCACCGGTAAGTATATTAATTCCTCTCAGGGTTCTGGTTGCAACAGCAGTACCGGTGTAATTTGAAAGAATTTCCGATACAAAATTATTAAATATTCTACTTTCGTTGGTGCCTGTAGCACTGAGTGATGCTTTTATTCCCGAAACCACAGATGCCGCAGAAGTTGTACTTAAATTTCTTAGTACCAACACTCTGTTGTTGCTTATAGTAGAAACGCCTTGCCCTAATTCCAGAAAAATACCATCTACAATAGCTCCTGAAGCTGAAACGTTTCTGATTAAGTTGTTATTAATTGTAACACTATTTTGATTTTGCGCTCTTATACCCCAGGTTTGTAATGTTCCGCCTCCAATATCGTTCATCATTGCAGAACCTATAGTAGAATTTGCAATTTGACAGTTTAAATCAGGATAAGTAGCATTACCCAAAAGGTATATACCTGCATAAGCATTTTCTATTACTATGTTTGTATATGTATTGTTTGCGTTAGAACCCGAAATATTAGTTGGAATAAATCCTCCAGCAGTAGTTGAAGCCGTTTGCAAGATGCCTCGGCTCGCAGTATTAGTTCTGTTTAAAATTATTGTGCTGTTAGTAACGGTATTATTTTGCGCGCCATTGGTAGCACTTGCATTTTTAATCAAAAAACCATATTCTATTTGTGTAGTAGTAGTAACATTGGCAGGGTTATCATTAATATCTATGCCGTTAAAAGTAATGTAATCTCCTCCATTAATTGTTATGGCCGCATCAATAGTCCCCACACCATTAGTGGCGAGTATTATTGGATTAGCAGCTGTTCCGCTTTTTTGAAAGGTAATGGTATTTGCAGGAGTACCGGTTGCATTAATAATTTTAGGTGTTTCCGTAAAGGTTTGTCCTGACATTACATTAAATGTAATAGGATTATTTATTCCGGCACATGATGCTGCCACAACATTCAACCAAGCAATAGCATCGTTAAAATTGTTAAAGTTAGTTCCTCCGGTAGCCATGGTGTTATCTATTGTAAACACAGATAGGGTGGGTGAAGGCGATATTGAAGATGAAACCAAAGATATATTATCAACCGCTGCCGGTGGTTGTGTACCAACAGTGGCATCGCTTTTCCATGAAAAAATCAAACGCATGGTAGATGGATTAGAACAATTTCCTACCAATGCAGCGGGAATAATTACAGTTATTGTTTGTACACCGGTTCCCAACATTGTATAGTTTCCTAATACGGTTGATCCGGGAACAATAGGTCCTGTACCACTACCCGGATAAGTAGTTGCAGCCGTTGGAGTAACTGTAGTGGGAGCTAAAGAAACCTGCAGCATGTCCCAGTTATTTTCACCGTTTACAATTACCTGAAATTGCAAAACAATAAAATCTTCACCTGCGGGAAATGTAACATCTCTGTAAAAATGTACCTGATTGCCCTGTGCTGTAGAATATAAATGCGTTGCACCCGCAATATCGCTGGAAATGTATGCAGAGTTACCCGTACCAAAAGCTGTTGGTACATTTCCTACCCACCAGGCATTATAAGGAGTGGTAGTTGTATTAACAACAGTCCAACCATTTGCCGCAAAGGTAGTACCCAACTCAAAGCCTCCCTCAGCGGTTGGGTTAATAATTGTAGTTTGTGCTCTTAACTGGTTTATTCCGAAAAACAAGGAAATAACCAGAAACAAGAAGTAATTATTTTTCATGTTATTAAATTTATTTGCAAAAATAGCCTATAATGAGCTAAATTTAATTACAATGTTAATAAATAATGAGGGGGCGGCCCTTAAAATTAGATAAAAGGTAAAATATCAATGATTAAATGATATTTCCTTAACAATGACATATATTCTATAATTTAGCAAAAAATATTAGGTATAATATGTCTGATTTAGTTGGAAAAAAAGCCATAGTATGCGGTAGTACTGAAGGTATAGGCAAAGCAACTGCTAAAAAACTGGCCGATAAAGGAGCTTCGGTTATATTGATAGCTCGCAATGAACAGAAACTTATTAACACTTTACCTGAATTAAACAAAAATTTCGGGCAAAAACATCAATATATTGTGGCAGATTTCAATTTTCCATACGAATTACAAGTGCGTGTAGAAGAATTTTTATCAGAAAACGAAAACATCAATATATTAATCAATAATACCGGAGGACCTCCGGGCGGAAGTATTCATCAAGCTAAAACAGATGAATTTATCCATGCTTTTAATGCCCACCTGATTTGTAATCATGTATTAGTAAAAGCCTGTTTAGAGGGCATGAAACTAAGCGGATATGGTCGCATCATTAATATTATATCAACATCTGTTAAACAACCCTTGCCCAACCTTGGTGTATCTAATACCGTCAGAGGTGCTGTTGCATCTTGGGCAAAAACTATGGCAAATGAGCTGGGTAAATATGGTATAACAGTAAACAATGTTTTACCCGGAGCTACTGCTACAAATCGCTTAGAAAGTATCATTAATAATAAAGCACAAAAATTAAATATCAGTCCAAAACAAGCAACTGAAGAAATGCTTCATGAAATACCACTGCAACGTTTTGCAAAACCCGAAGAAATCGCTGCTGCAGTGGCATTTTTAGCTTCGCCTGATGCCGCCTATATTAACGGCATAAATTTACCCGTTGATGGCGGTAGAACAAGTTGTCTGTAAGTTGCATTGATGATTTTTATCCTTTAATCTACCTGATAATTACTCTTGATAATCTCTAGAGTGAATTACAAATAAAACCAAATAATTTGTGTACACAAAAAACCTGATTTATCCGACATAATTTTTTTACTTTTACCCAAAATATTTTTTATGAGTAACTTTGATGTAATTGTTATCGGCTCCGGTCCGGGTGGATATGTATGTGCTATAAGATGTGCACAATTAGGTATGAAAACTGCCTTAATTGAAAAGTATAATACCCTTGGCGGAACTTGCTTAAATGTTGGCTGTATTCCTTCAAAAGCATTATTAGATTCTTCTGAACACTATTATAATGCCACTCATACTTTTGCAGAACATGGAATTGATGTAAAAAACATAAAAGTTAATTTGGAGCAGATGATTAAACGCAAGGCAGAAGTAGTAAAACAAACCTGCGATGGTATTAACTATTTAATGAAAAAAAATAAAGTAACCGTGTATAACGGTTTTGGTTCTTTTGTTGATAAGAATACTATTAGTATTACTAAAGCAGATGGAAGTAAAGAACAAATACAAGGTAAAAAAATAGTAATTGCTACAGGTTCAAAACCAAGCACCTTACCCGGAATAGAAATAGATAAAAAGCGCATTATTACCTCAACCGAAGCATTAGAATTAAAAGAAGTTCCTAATCATTTAATCATTATTGGTGGTGGCGTAATTGGTCTTGAATTAGGTTCAGTATATGCGCGTTTAGGATCAAAAGTTTCTGTTATTGAATATACCGGAGGAATTATCAGCACTATGGATAGTACCATGGGTAAAGAATTACAAAAGGTATTGAAAAAATTAGGATTTGAGTTTTATTTCAACCATAAAGTTCAAAGTGCAAAAACAAAAGGTAAAGAAGTTACAGTAGTAGCAGAAAATAACAAAGGCGAAAAAGTAGAATTTAAAGGTGATTATTGCTTGGTTTCTGTTGGCCGCAGGCCATATACCGAAAATTTAGGATTAGATAAAGCTGGCGTTAAACTTGATGAAAGAGGAAGAATAGATGTTAACGAACATCTAGAAACTAACGTAGCCGGCATTTATGCAATTGGAGATGTAATAAAAGGCCCTATGCTTGCTCACAAAGCGGAAGAAGAAGGTGTATTTGTAGCAGAATACATGGCAGGACAAAAACCACACATCAATTATTTATTAATACCCGGAGTTGTTTATACATGGCCTGAAGTAGCAAGTGTTGGTTATACCGAAGAACAACTAAAAGAAAAAGGTATAAAATACAAAGTTGGTTCATTTCCTTTTAAAGCAAGCGGAAGAGCACGTGCAAGTATGGATACAGACGGATTAATTAAAGTATTAGCCGATGCTGAAACAGATGAAATTTTAGGCGTACACATGATTGGTCCACGCGCTGCAGATATGATTATGGAAGCAGCAGTTGCCATGGAATTCCGAGCAAGTGCAGAAGACATAGCACGTATTTGTCATGCACATCCTACATTCTCTGAATCGTTTAAAGAAGCCGCTTTAGACGCAACAGAAAAAAGGGCATTACATATCTAGTTAATTAGTTAATCTTCATTAGTTATTAGTTATTAGTTACTGGTTATTGGTTATTTGTAAATAGTTATAATTAAATGGTAATTAATTCAATTGAAGAATTAGATGTTTGGCAGCAAACTAGGGAGTTAAGAAAAGAAATTTCAATTCTTGCAAAGAAATTGCCTGAGGCTGAAAAATATAATCTTGCCAATCAGATAATACGTTCTTCAAGATCTGTTACAGCAAATATTGCAGAAGGATTTGGAAGGTATCACTTTCAGGAAAATGTACAGTTTTGCAGACAAGCCAGAGGCTCTTTGGTTGAAACATTAGATCATCTTTATTGTTGTTTAGATGAAAACTATATTGATACTGAAAAATTTGAAAAAATAAAATTCAAAATTGAAACATGTTTAAAAAAGCTTAATGCCTACATTAAATATCTTAAGACTGCAAAAAATAACCAATAACCAATAACCAATAACCAATAACCAGTAACCAATAACCAATAGCCCATTGAAAAAAACAGGAATTCTTCTTCTCCAACTCGGAACCCCCGATAGCCCATCAGTAAAAGATGTGCGTAAATACCTTACCGAATTTTTAAACGACCCTCGTGTAATTGATATCCCATGGCTGGCAAGAAAATTATTGGTTAATCTTATCATAGTACCTTTCAGAGCTCCAAAGTCGGCCAAAATTTACAAAGAACTTTGGCAGCATGGAAATGGTAAATCGCCATTAATGACTTATTCGCTTTCGTTGCAAAAAAAATTACAAGAAAAATTAGGACATTCATCCAAAGTAGAATTAGCCATGCGATACGGAAATCCCTCTACACAAAGCGTTTTGGAAAAAATGCGAAAAGAAAATTACGATAAAATAATTGTTGTTCCATTATATCCACAATATGCATCGGCAAGTACCGGCACGGCATTAGAAAAAGTAATGAAAATAATTTCGCAATGGCATGTTATACCCGAATTATCAATAATCAGTCAATATTGGGATAATGATGGTTATCTGAAAGCCTTTGCAGAAATTGGTAAAAAATATAATCATCAAGATTATGACCATGTATTATTTTCATACCATGGCCTACCCGAACGACAAGTAGATAAAGTATATGAAGATAAACAGTGTAGCAATCATAGTTGCGAAAAAGAAATAAATCACGAGAATAAATTTTGCTATAAAGCTACGGCTTACGCAACAAC
Source organism: Flavobacteriales bacterium (assembly GCA_037443205.1). Lineage (GTDB taxonomy): Bacteria > Bacteroidota > Bacteroidia > Flavobacteriales_D > UBA2798 > JBBIOU01. Next base: position 25,554 of record JBBIOU010000016.1, read on the forward strand.
TCGTGAGCTTGCAAAAAGATTAAATATTCCCGAAGAAAAATATACCGTTTGTTTTCAATCGCGGTTAGACAGTAAGTGGTTGCGTCCATTTTCTGATGAAGTTGTAGAAGAACATGCCAAAAAAGGCGCTAAAAAGTTATTGGTATTTTCGCCTGCATTTGTAGCCGATTGTTTAGAAACCATTATAGAAATAGGTACCGAATACCAGGAAATTTTTGAAAAAAACGGTGGCGAAAAAGTACAATTGGTAGAAAGTTTAAATGATCATCCACTTTGGGTAGATACAATTTATAATTTGGTGAAAGAAAGAATGTAATTAAAGCGGCATCCGCCAAAGGCGGATGCCGCTTTAACAGATAGATTATTTTTTGCTTACAATTCGTTTTCGCTTGCGATTATTTAAGTATTCTTTAACCGATTCTTTGCTGGTGTACCAATTACGACCTTCTTTAAATGCATCAATTTTACCTTGCCGTGCAAGCAAACTAATATATTCTTGGCCGTATGGCAATTGCTCTTCTTCTACAATAGTTTGAATAGGTTTATACTCATAACCATCCGGATAAGCCATTAAATAAATATCCAGCGAGCGTTCAATTGCCTGACAAATTAATAATATGAGCTTTTCATAATTACCACTATTTGCCTTGTTTAAAGCATCGTAATATTTTTTGCGATCATTGGCTAAAATAATAGCAGGAGGATAACCTTTTTGCATCAAATATAAATTCATGAGCAAACGTACCGTTCTTCCGTTGCCATCAAAAAAAGGATGTATCCAAACAAAACGATGATGCAAAACAGCAGCCATTTCAATGTCATTTAATTTTAATGAATTAGATTTTATAAATTCAAAAAAATCATCCATTAACGTTTGTACTTTTAGCTGATTGGGCGGAACAAAATTAGCCCCGCTTATTCTAACCATTCCATTGCGATAAACCCCAGCAAAATCGCGCTGAATTTTTGTCATTACTATTTCATGAATTTTTAAAACATTACGTTCATTAATTGATGATTTATTTTGCGCTAAGGATTCTACAAATGTTATTGCTTCATGATGGTTGCTTACTTCTAAATGTTCGCGCAGCGTTTTACCTTTTACGGTAATTCCTTCCTGCAACACCATGCGTGTTTCATTTAGATTTAAGGTATTACCTTCTATATTGGTTGAGTTATACGACCATTCAATAAATAAATCTTCGCGAATACGTTCTAATACCATCATGGGTAGGGGGCGCTTAGCATCCAGTTTTTGTTTTTTTTGGATAATGCGCTCCATATTGTTTTCCAATAACGGACGTATTTCGGGCAAGTTTTTATTTATGATATTTTTCCATTCCATAATTCAATTCTTTAATATCGTTACAAATATAAATATTTTTATCCGATATTAAAAAAATTTAAAAAAAAATAGCCCTCTTATCTACAAGGGCTATAATTAATTACTTTACTAAAAATTTTATTTATGCTTTTTTCCTAGCATTAAAAAGTCATTTACAATAATTTCGGTTACGTAACGTTTTATGCCATTTTTATCCTCATAATTACGGTTCACAAGTTTTCCTTCTACATCAATTTCGGTTCCTTTTTGCAAATACTTTTCTACTTTATCGGCAATTTTGCCCCAGGCAACCAAATTATGCCATTGTGTATCGCTAACTTTTTCACCTGCATTATTGTAGTAGGTTTCGTTTGTAGCCAACGAAAATTTAGCTAGCTTTTGACCTTTTTGTAAGTTTACTACTTCAGGATTTGAACCTAAGTTGCCAATCAATTGAACTTTGTTTCTCATGCTTTTCATACGCTATAAATTTTAAGTTAAACATTAATTATTGTGGGCTGATTAAAGAACCACGATGCAAAGTAAAGCACGCTAAAAAAGTTTATTCGTATCTTGTACAATTACTAACGATTGTTTATGTTTGTAGTCGTTTGTAAACGTATTTTTTATTGAAATTCAAATAATTAAATCTATGAAAAAAGCATGTTTAGAATGTGGTGAGGAATTTTCGGGAAGATCAGATAAGCGGTTTTGTTCAGACGCTTGCCGTAATGCATACAATAATAAATTAAACAGCGACACCACAAATTATATGCGCAATGTAAATAATATATTGCGCAAAAACAGACGTATATTAGAATCAAAATTTACCGGAGATAAAAACAAAGTTCAGCGTGATTTATTAATAAAAGAAGGGTTTGATTTTAATTATTTTACTAACACATACACCACCCAAAAAGGAGCCACTTATTTTTACTGTTATGAAATGGGTTATTTACCTTTAGAAAATAATTTTGTACTTATTGTAAAAAAAGAATTTTAATTATCTTTTATATATCTAAATTATTGAATTTATTCCTTACTGTTTATATTAGCTCTTTGCTGCTCTTTTTCTTCAAAATTAAATATTGCCTTATCATTAGGTTGATTATATAATTCCGGTCTTAAATATTTACCTTTTTCATGTGGCTTTTTATCTAGTTCAATAGATTTAGAAAAAGGATTTTGTTTAATCCATTCGTCATTTCTTTCGGCATATACAGTCCAAGAGATTTTTTTATTTGGAATACCACCCGATACTTTAAATATACCTTTTTGATTAATTTCTTCGGCAATATATAAGTTTGGCATAGAAGCACCCATCGGGGTCAGATGATAAGAAAAATTAATATTTATAGCATTAAAATAATTTGGCAACTCAATGTAAGCATCACCATTTTCATCTAACGTTATTGTACCTCTATACATATTCAAAACTTCGGGAGATTCTAAACAGTAGTGTAGTAAGAATTTGTTTTCCGGGTCAAAAGGATGATCGATTTGAAACGCTTTTGTACCGGTAACTGCAAAATTACCATTGCCGTATAATGCACGCCAGTTGCCTTGTCCAAACACACCATAACCCCAGTTCACGTTTGAATTAGCTAAGCCTAAAACGCCTATAGCGTCAATATTTCCTCCGCCTATATATTGTCCGTTTATGCCTATACTATTATTGTTAGCCAAAAGAGACAATCCAACAATCCCTCTGGTTCCGCTGCTTTGCCCCCAAATAGCAGAGTGTGTTGTACCCGCATTAGTTGATTGATTAGTTGCGAATAAAGTAATTGCTGTTCCTGTTGTATTGAGTGTTTGAAACTCTCCTGCTCTACCCGTACCGGTTGCAGTATTCGATGCAATCAGATTGCCACCAGTGGAATTATGAACACTTACTATCGAAAATCCGGTGGAAGTGTTTTGTGAATATACTCCTGCTCCGCTTCCGGTAGCATAAGCATTTACTGCGTAATTAGTTCCGGCTGCATAGCTCGAAAAAATATCTCCTGCAAATGGTGCCGCATTATTAACCACAAACTGACCATTTGCTAATAATCTCATCCTTTCGGTATTGTTTGTTCTAAAAACGAATGCTTGATTATCAGTAGTTCCTATAAAGTTATTTGTAGGATTGGTACCGGCATTCCCTGTAGTTAACCATGCTGTATTACCATTTAATAGCCTTTGCCATGATGTGCCATCCCAGTAATAATAGCCGGGAGTAACATTATTGGGAGCGACACCTGCTGTTGCTGTATTATAAACCAATAAGCTATTTGCTATACCTGCACCAATTGGAGCATTACTGTTTGTTGCCGTAAGTGCTACCCTCGGAATAAGCAAACCTCTGTTTGTAGCATCCACATCCAGCATGGCACTTGCGTTTGGCGCAGCACCGGTTGCATTGATGCCTACATTTTGCGAGTTAACGACTAGGGTTATAAAATATGATAAAATTAATGTAAAATATTTTTGATTGTTCATATTGCTCGATTATTAAATATATACAATTAATTAATATATTTTGTTTTAGCAAAAAATTTACTTCTTATCAGGGTCTGATTCATATTTTGATTTTCTTCTAAGCTGTTTATCCAACATGATTAGTCTTTCTTTTTCAATTTCAATAATTTGCTGCCAGCTTGGAGTTTGAGAATCTAATAAATTTTGCAACACCAGTTTTAACGAAGCTATTTTTAATGCATCAGTTTCAGGTATATCATTTACTTCAACCGAAATAATTACCAGATTTTCTTTAAAAGATTTAATAATAATATTTGCCAGCGCTTCTGCCTGAGGCGTAGAATACTCAAAATAAACCTGATCCAGATAATCTGTTAATATTTTTTTTCTAAGTTTCTCATCATCTGACAATTGTGCGGTAGCACTTAAGACAGAAAAAACTAAAAATAATAAAACTGCTTTTTTCATATCAATACAATTAATTTTATTTCTTGATAATTGCTACAAGGTTATGTCCATAAATAAAAGAGATTGTACCTGCGCCCATGTAGTAGCGTATTTCATAATTGTGCGTACCTGCTCCGGGCAGATCAACCCAGGTTGCTTTAATGCTATTATCAGCATTATTTACTGAATATTTAGCAATTTCATGTATTCTTACCCCGTTTCTGAAAATACATAATGCTACATAACTCGTAGTCAATCCTTTTGCATAATCAAATTCTGCTTCTAAAAGCACCTGATCATTAGCGGCTGTTGTTACGGTTAATGTTCTAAGAAATGTTGTGGCACCGGTATATAATGTTGTAGATTCACCATATACTAATTCATTATCGCAAAGTGATTTCCAACTTGCGGTAGCCGTAGAATATATATAATGACATCTTAAATCGGTATCAAACACCATTAATCCGTTGGCGGGTGTGGCAATAGCTAAACGCTGGGCAGTTGTCATACGAGGTGTAAGAAAGCCTTTATTTGTAGCATCCACATCCAGCATGGCACTTGCGTTTGGCGCAGCACCGGTTGCATTGATGCCTACATTTTGTGAATAAAGTACGTTTGCAAAAAAGAGTACAAATACAAATAATATTATTTTTTTCATATGCTATTTATTTAGGTAGTTTTTTAAAGTAATTTGTTCGCCCGTTTCTGAAGTTATCTGTAAAAAATATAGTGCCGTTGCTATGTTTTGTATCGGTAACTGCAAGGTATTATTTCCTGCTTGCATCATTTGGGTATGCGATAAAATATGTTTTCCGGAGGCATCAAACAAATTAAATTTTATTTGCTGTGATGATAAGACCTGCACATTAACATTTATACCATCATTAACGGGTACAGACCATGCTGTAAAAGTATTTTGGCTATTACATTCGGCCACTGTTAATGGAAATACATTGATATGCCCGTTAAAATCAGTTTGTGTAAGCTTGTAATAAACTGGCGAAGCATTATCATAGTCTATAACTTGATAATTTGTAATTATTGACGAATTGCCTGCCGCTGGAATTTGTTTAAAAAATTGAAAATTTATACCATCGTAGCTTTTTTCGATAGTAAAATAATTGCTATTGTTTTCTGAGGCGGTTTGCCAACTTATTAATTTATGATTTTGTTTGCAATCAGCTTCAAATGATGTTAATTCAATTGGTAGAGGTGAGGTAAGATCAACCAGTGTCCATGAACGATAAAAATCTGCAGGTGTTACGGATACAGCATTAACTACATTAGTAACCGTATTAATGGCACCGATTGGTAGTAAATCCCCCCACTGGCCTGTGGTATAATTAAACCGCTGCGCCCTGAGATTTGCCTCAATGATGGTATTGCCCGCGGGAGTATGTTCTGCATCTATATAGGTAAATGAAATGGTAGGTGTAGGACGAGTTGTATAACCGTTGGCATCTATTATCCAAAAACGGTCAATTACATAGGCCGAATTGTTAAATGTACCGGTCCAGTAATCAAACATGTGGGTAACATCACTTGGTCTGTATGTGTTATTATCCCAGTTAGGCCCCGGATATGTTGAAAAATCTATTCTGCCCGCTCCGGCTCCGGCTGCGGCTAAGGTAAGTGATAAAGGAAACTTAACTCCGGTTAGTGTTGTAAAGGGAATGGTATAGGTACCTGTATTAGTTCCTATCATCCATCGTAATCGGTTATTTTCTGCCTCGGTAACTATGTTAGCTCCCGTACCTGTTACGGTTATTGCGTTTGCATTGCCGTTTTCAAGCACCACCCATGCTCCGTTGTTTATTCGAACATAAGCATTATTATTAATAACCATACGCGCTGCCTGACTATAAACATTTACAGTTGCATATAACAATAATATTAAGCTGAGTAATTTTTGTTGCATAATAAACCTTATTCTAAGTGATTAGACGTATCAAAGTTAGAAAAGTTGCTTAAATAAAAAAAAATATTAAAAAAATTATCTCATTTGTTAAAAATCGTATTGTGGGCTTTATTTTTTTACAATCGATTTAATTTTATAAACCTCGCCTGTTAGTTGGTTTTTTACTGCAAGATAATATAACCCTTTTGAAAAGGCCTCTGTGTATATTAACTCGGTTTTAGACTGTATGGCTTGTGTATAACATATTCTACCTAATACATCCGTAATTTCAATAATTAAATCTAAATAAAGTAATTTTTAGCCTATATTAAAAGGCAAAAAATTTTTTTAACAAAAAAACCAATATAGTTAAATTTAATACGCTTTTTAGTGTTTTTTAAAAAGAGTATGTAATTGCTCGGGTAAAATACGTTCCTGAAGCATCGTGTCTCTGTATCTTAGGGTTACAGTATTATCTTCTAATGTTTGATGATCTACTGTTATACAATATGGAGTACCTATGGCATCTTGTCTTCTGTATCGCTTACCTATAGAATCAGCATCATCGTATTGACAGATAATTTCGTTGCGCAGCTGTTTTGCTATTTTTTGGGCTATTTCGGGTAAACCATCTTTTTTTACCAAAGGTAAAACGGCTGCTTTTACCGGTGCTAATAAAGCAGGTATTTTCAAAACTACTCTTGTTGTGCCATCCGGTAATTTTTCCTCGTTATAGGCATAACTTAATACGGCTAGAAACATCCTGTCTAAACCGATAGAGGTTTCTATCACATAAGGAACATAACTTTGGTTCAGCTCCGGATCAAAATATTGCAGTTTTTTACCCGAGTATTTTTCGTGGTTGCTTAAATCGTAATCGGTTCTTGAATGGATGCCTTCCAGTTCTTTAAATCCCATCGGAAAATTAAATTCTATATCGCAGGCTGCATTAGCATAATGTGCTAATTTAATATGGTCATGAAAACGGTAATTTTCATCACCCATACCCAATGCTTTGTGCCATTTCATACGTTCTTCTTTCCAGTAATGGTACCATTCTAATTCTGTTCCGGGTCGCACAAAAAACTGCATCTCCATTTGTTCAAATTCGCGCATGCGAAAGATGAACTGACGGGCTACTATTTCATTGCGAAAAGCCTTGCCTGTTTGAGCTATTCCAAAGGGTATTTTCATGCGCCCTGTTTTTTGCACGTTCAAAAAATTTACAAAAATTCCTTGTGCTGTTTCGGGGCGTAGATATATGGTAGAAGATTCTCCGGCCACACTACCCAGTTCGGTGGCAAACATTAAATTAAATTGGCGTACTTCTGTCCAGTTTTTAGTGCCTGATACCGGACAAACTATTTCCAGGTCAATAATTAATTGCCTTAAATCGTCCAGATTTCCACTTTCCAGGGCATTGCGCATTCTATCCTGAATGTTTTTAATTTTTTCGTTGTTGCGCAATATGTTGGGATTTGTTTGGATAAAAAGCGTTTGCTGAAAATTTTCACCAAATTTTTTTGCTGCCTTTTCTATTTCTTTGTTATTTTTTTGCCGTATTTTTTCAATATGTTCTTCTATTAGCACATCAGCCCGGTAACGTTTTTTAGAATCTTTATTGTCTATCAGCGGGTCGTTAAATGCATCTACGTGTCCGGAGGCTTTCCACGTAGTAGGATGCATAAAAATTGCCGCATCAATACCCACTATATTTTCGTGCATTTGCACCATACTTTTCCACCAATATTGACGTATATTATTTTTTAGTTCTACGCCTAACTGACCATAATCGTAGGTAGCAGAAAGCCCGTCATAAATTTCACTGCTCGGAAAAACAAAACCATATTCTTTACAATGACTAATGATGTTTTTTAATTTATCTTCTTGTGTTGCACTCATGGCACAAAACTACATAAAAACTACATTTGCAAAATGATACAAATTGACGATAAATTGATTGCGGATGACATTTTACAAAAAAAATTTGTCTGCGACCTGGCCAAATGCAAAGGAGCCTGCTGCATAGAAGGCGATTCGGGTGCTCCGCTGGAGGAAGAAGAGACTGCCTTATTAGAAGCTATTTACCCTAAAGTAGAACCATATCTCAGGCCGGAAGGAAAGCACGCTATTAAACACCAAGGTACTTTTGTAGTTGATTTTGACGGAGAATATGTTACTCCTTTGATTAATGGTAAAGAATGTGCTTATGTGGTCTTTGATAAAAATAGTAATACCGCCCAATGTGCTATTGAATTGGCTTATAATGATAAAAAAATAAAGTTTAAAAAACCCATCAGTTGCCATTTATATCCTATCAGGGTTACAAAAACAAAAACAGGCTATATACTAAACTATCACGAATGGAAAATATGTAAAGCCGCCTGTAAACTTGGCGATAATTTAAAGATTTACGTGTATGAGTTTTTAAAAGAACCGCTTATCAGAAAATTCGGAAAACGATTTTACAATAAAATACAACTGAGCAAAAAATTATGGGATAAAACTAACGGTTTATAACTAATTTTTTTCTGATTTCTTTACCTTGATTTTCTATACTCAAATAATATATTCCTGCTGTTAAATCAGAAAAATCATAGTACTTTTTATACCCGCCTGGTTGTACCGCATAACTTTCTTTAAACACTACCATACCTATTGAATTATATAAATTGATATTTACTTCTTTATCTCTGCTAAAATTATATTCTACATTTATCTCCCCTTGCGTTGGATTAGGATACACGGTAATGTTATTTTCATTAAAATCTATGTTATTGTTACCTAGTGTTTGCCCTGAGTATTCAATCGTCATCTCATAGATTACACCTTTTATACCGTTACCAACTTCCGCATAATAAACTATCATCACTTTATGGGTATCTAATTCTATTATACCGGGATATCCACATTCGGCAATGCAGTTTTCAACCAATATAGGCTGGCTCCAGGTTATGCCATCATCAATAGAATATATAAAAGAGGTGTTCTGGAAGGAAAACTGATAATTGGGTATCAACCTGAATGCTGAAATCAATATCCCTTTGCTGGTTTTGTATAAGTAGGGAGCCTGTGCAGCATTTAATTGTAATGATTGTGGTGTAGTCCAGGTATCTCCAGCGTCATAAGAGTACGATTGCAGCAAAGGGCCTATTCCTGATGGATTACAGGTATCGGTAGATGAACGTATGTGCATAATCAATTTACCATTGCCTAAATCACAAATACTTGGCTCTGACAGCCAAATATCAGGATAAACATTTTCATTAATCACACGGTAGGTCCATGATAAACCATAATCATCGCTTTCGTGTATATACAATCTGTACTTATCGGATGCAAAACAAAAAGGCGGACTATTACTGGTTGTTGCCATTAAGTTTCCGCCATAAGATGGATACATTAATTTTCCATAGGAATTTATTGCATGCGAAGAACCTGCAAAATTTTTTATCGGCAAGCCTTGTGTATCGTAATAAGTATAATTTGCATAACTATATCCGGCAGGAAGTTGAAGCATGGTTGTATCTAAGGCAATGGGCTGAGTAAATGTGATACCGTTATCAAATGATAAAACATAATACAACTTATACATAGGCGGTGATGGAGGATAAGCATATAAATTACCCGGAAGCCATTTGTAATATATAGACATAATAGTTCCGTCAGGCAAACGAAATACAGAAGGGTCTCTGTCATCAGTGGCCATATCGTCTATTGCAGTTGTTACCGTTGTCCAATGCAAGCCATCAGCAGAACCTTTTTGTTTTACAATCTTACCGTCTATACCCGAATGACCACTTCCGATTCTATAGAGAATCAAAAGGCTGTCATCCGCTGTTTTGCATATATCAGGAAAGGCATAATGATACCCTGAAGATATGGTAACACTTTCTAAAAATTGAAAATCAACAAAAACTATCGAATCACTTCGATGATTTTGGCAAAGTGCAAAACCTGAATTTAATAGAAATAATATATATAAACACCTCATTAATTAATATGTTTTATACAAATTTATACAAATTGTGATAATAAAAAAGCAGCCTGCTTTTTAGAGGCTGTAAAAAAAGTATGTAACAACAATGTCTATTTCTTTTTTTCTACTTTGGCTATAGGAGCAGCAAGATTTTTATATTCTACTACTTCCATTTTAATAGACCCCACCAATATTTTTGATTTTGCCAGCAACGGTATTTTATTTTGGTCATCTGAAATCCAAACCTGCATATCTTCCTCACTTTTAAATATACGCCCTTTTTCTACTACCGGACAAAATTTCAAGCAATGAAATTTACCCATGCGCAAAGAGATGGTTTCTTTTCCTAAAAATTTAATTTTTAAAGGGAAATTAGTGTTATCATAAAAAATGGGTATGGTATAAATATCTCCGGGTTTAGCATTATCAAAATTCAAAGTACGGGCATAATAAAAAGAAGACAACATATCTTGCACCATTTCGGGCGTTTCAAAATGTTTTCCTTCACCATTATCTACTTTGTTTTTGTGTTGTAAAAAAGTATAATCCTGGTTTATTATGTAGCCGCCTTCGTTGCATCTTCTCACAAATAACCAAGGAAAAAGCGCTTCGGCATCTATATATGATTCATATCGGTCTCTTACTTTATAAAACCAGTCGAACCCCGAAATGGTTCTGCCTACACCTTCTACATGAATAATGCTTCTTCCATTAATTTTTTTATCACAATGATTAACTTTTAATATGGCTTCACCGGCATCTACAAACCCGTAATGAAGCCTGTATCGCAACTCTTCGCCCACTTTAAAGGCTGTATTGTTTATTTTTCTGTACTGAGCCTCGGTAGCCTGGGGGTTGTTGGCCTCGATAGAAAGTGCCCACATTAATAAAAACCCGTTTAAAATCAATGTTTTCATAATTTATCGGTTAAGCAAAAAATTATTTTCAAAAACTGTTCCAAAAATCTTTTTATAAAGCCTAATGCTTATTACTTTTAACGCGTTAAATAATACGAATATCATGGCTGATAAGTTTAATTTGTTAAAAAATAAAATCCAACAAGCACTAACAGGAGGTGGCGAAGAGCGGATAGCTGCCCAACACAAAAAGGGTAAACTTACCGCCAGAGAAAGAATACATTTTTTATTGGATGAAGGAAGTTTCGAAGAAATCGGGATGCTGGTAACCCATCGGGCTACCGATTTTGATATGGAAAAGGAAAAATATCCGGGTGATGGGGTGGTAACGGGTTATGGTAAAATAAACGGCAGGTTGGTATATGTATTTGCACAAGACTTTACGGTGTTTGGCGGTTCACTTTCAGAAACACATGCCGAAAAAATATGTAAAATAATGGATTTAGCCATGCAAAACGGAGCACCGGTAATCGGGTTAAATGATTCGGGAGGGGCCCGCATTCAGGAGGGTGTGCTTTCGTTGGCAGGTTATGCTGATATTTTTTACCGAAATACCCTGGCATCCGGGGTAATACCACAAATATCGGCAATTATGGGTCCATGTGCAGGAGGCGCAGTATATTCACCGGCATTAACGGATTTTGTTCTGATGGTAGAAAACAACTCATACATGTTTGTTACCGGGCCAAACGTAGTTAAAACAGTAACCCACGAAAATGTAACTTCGGAAGAACTGGGAGGCGCTCAAACACATGCTACAAAATCGGGGGTTACACATTTTACTGCAGCCAACGAATTGGAATGTATCAATCAGATAAAAAAACTATTAAGCTACATACCACAAAATTGTGAAGAAGAGTCGCCTGTTGCAACTTATATAATGGGTAACGAAAAGAGAGAAAAATTAAACACAATTATACCGGATAATCCTAACCAGCCTTACGATATAAAAGACGTTATTTATGAGGTAATTGATGAGGGAAGTTTTTTTGAGGTACACAAAGATTTTGCCGATAACATTGTGGTAGGGTTTGCGCGCCTGGCCGGTAAAAGTATTGGTATAGTGGCTAATCAGCCGGCTGTACTGGCAGGAGTATTAGATATTAAATCCTCAAACAAAGCAGCGCGATTTGTAAGATTTTGCGATTGCTTTAATATTCCGTTGCTAGTATTTGAAGATGTGCCCGGTTTTTTACCCGGAACCGACCAGGAGTGGAACGGAATAATTTCCAGCGGAGCAAAATTGCTTTATGCGTTTTGCGAAGCAACCGTTCCGCGAATTACCGTAATTACCCGCAAAGCATACGGTGGAGCATATGATGTGATGAACAGCAAACATATTGGGGCCGACATAAACTATGCCTGGCCAACAGCCGAAATTGCAGTTATGGGAGCTAAAGGTGCTGCCGAAATAATATTTAAAAAAGAAATAAGCGAGGCAAAAAATCCGGCTGAAAAACTCAAAGAAAAAGAAAATGAATACAATGAATTATTTGCTAACCCTTATAAAGCTGCCGAAAGAGGTTTTATTGACGAAGTGATATTTCCGGAGCAAACACGCGAAAAACTAATTCGTGCATTTGAAATGCTAAAAAATAAAGTTGTAAAAAATCCGAAGAAAAAACACGGAAATATTCCGCTTTAAAACTATAAGCTCCAATAAGTAATATTTTTTATTTTACCACGGTAAATACCTTTTACATCCACCAACACTCCGTTTTTTGATAAAATAGATTTAAAATATTTTTCGTCTAATTTAAGGTAGTCTTTATGGTTAACGGCAACTATAACGCCATCATAACCTTTAGAGATTTTATTCAGGCCAAAGCCATATTCATGCTTTAATTCTTCACTATCTGCGTATGGGTCAGATACATGAACCTGTACTCCATAAGAACGCAATTCTTTCACTACATCGGCTACTTTAGAATTTCTGATGTCACTCACGTTTTCTTTAAAAGTAGCGCCCATAATCAATACTTTAGATTTGTTGATGTTTTTTCCGGCAGCAATGATTTTCTTTACGGTATTTTTAGCCACATAAAATCCCATCGAGTCATTAACATATCGGCCGGCATTAATTACGCGGGCATGGTATCCAAGGGCCTCTGCTTTATGGGTTAAATAATAAGGATCTACTCCTATACAGTGACCTCCAACCAATCCGGGGTAAAATTTTAAAAAATTCCATTTGGTTCCGGCAGCTTCCAGCACATCATAAGTATTGATGCCCATTTTATTAAAAATAATAGACAACTCATTCATTAAAGCTATGTTTAAGTCGCGCTGCGTATTTTCTATAATTTTTGCTGCTTCGGCAACTTTTATGCTGCTGGCACGATGTACACCGGGTTCAATAATGCTTTCATAAACTTTGGCAATTACCTCAAGCGATTCATTACAACATCCCGATACCACTTTTAAAATTTTCGTAATGGTATGTTGTTTATCTCCGGGGTTTATTCTTTCGGGAGAATATCCGACTTTAAAATCTTTCTTAAACTTTAAACCCGACTCTTTTTCTAAAACAGGTATGCAATCTTCTTCGGTACAACCGGGATAAACGGTTGATTCGTACACCACATAATCGCCTTTTTTTAAAACTTTACCCACGGTTACTGAGGCAGAGATAAGCGGTCTTAAATCGGGTAAATTATGTTCGTCAATAGGAGTAGGTACTGCAACTATAAAAAACTTAGCTTTTCTTAAATCCTCAATATTACTGGTAAATGTAATGTCGCATCCTGTAAATTCGCTTTTATCTAATTCATTACTGGGGTCTTTGCCCTTTTTCATCATGGCTATGCGGGTGTTGTTTATATCAAATCCTATTACTTTCATTTTACGGGCAAAAGCTAATGCTATAGGCAAGCCCACATATCCCAACCCGATAACAGCCAGTTGTTCTTGTTTTTTAAGTAATTTATCTATCATATTATCATAAAAAATTAGAGGACACAAAAGTACAAGTTTAGTTTAAATTTATATGGTTTTTATGATAATTATGCTATGTGCAATGATTAATCAAAGCATGCCCTGATGCCTAACATCATGATTGCCGAATTATTGATATATGTGCCATACAATGGAATATTAAGAAATTGGATGTCGGGTCTGATTTCATATAACAAGTGAAATTGTCTCCAAAATTTGTTTTTATTGCCAATTCTGAAATCTAAACCCGCAGGAATATAAACCGAAAAGCCATAACTATTTTTATTGCGAATTATTTCTGAAGTTACATCGGTTTGTTGTGTCGGGAAATTCACATACATCAAACCTTGCGATTGGGTATAACGCGTTTTGGTGTCTGTTATAAAGGTGTTTGCTGCATAACTAAATCCAATATTACATCCGATGCCTGCATAAAAAACAAATCTTTTGTTCGGGTTTCTTTTAAAAATGTAATTTATATCTATTCTTAAATTTTTGTTGCGATAGTACATGTCAACCAAATGGGTATAAACCGAGTCAATGTATATTGTTTGGCCGCTTTGTCCGGATGTTAATGTGTCGTAGGGCATTCTTATTTCCTTATAATAGGATGCGCTTAGCGAAGTGTAATTATAGTTGTGAATACCCAGTCGTAATGTTCTGTTATAATTATAATTGGTATTTAATTTATTCGGAAAATTTATTCCTAAATTAATAGTATATGCCGTATTAATATTTCTGATTGAGTATATGTATGAAGATGAATAGCCGTCTAAATTTTGCTGCAGCAATTTTGATTGGGGCGCCAGTTTCAAAAAATCATTTTGGGTTACATATTCTAAGTTAACCAATACTATTCCGGAAAAAAAATTTATTTCTGTTATTTTATATTTTTCGGGATTTATTACATAATCTTCTTCTGTTTGTTGTGCATAAGTTAACAAATGAGTAATAAAACATACATAAATAAAGCAAATATATTTCATAATACCTATTTTAACGCATAGATTCTTTCTATTATATCAACCACTTTTAATCCTTCAAGGGCATTGGTGGTAGGCGAGTTGACTCCCAAAAGTGTTTCAACTACATTTTGTATGATGTAGTGATGGTTATTGGCCGAGCCTTTGTATGCACCATAATCATTAGCGGGATTGGTAGGAGCTAACTGAGGCATGGTATAATCTTTAATGTGGCAGTATTCTACTTTATCCATATATTGCCCGCCAATTTTCACGCTGCCATTGCTACCAATAATTGTCATGCTGCTTTCTAAATTTTTATCCCACACCGAGGTAGAATAATTTATACAGCCCATTCCTCCGTTAATAAAATTAAAATTAACTATTCCGCTGTCTTCAAAATCGGTTAAATTTTTATGATTAAAATCGGCAAATTTTGCTTGTATGTCTTTAATATCCCCAAATAACCAATACATGATGTCAATAAAATGAGAAAATTGCGTAAACAAAGTACCGCCATCTAATTCTTTGGTGCCTTTCCATCCTCCTTTTTTATAATAACGTTCATCGCGGTTCCAGTAGCAATTTAGTTGCACCATGTATATTTCTCCTAAAATTTTATTGTCAATTATCTGCTTTATCCAAATACTGGGTGGCGAGTATCGGTTTTGCATTACACAAAAAACATTTTTATGCATTTGCAAAGCTTTGTAAATTATTGCTTCGCAATCGGCTTTGGTAAGTGCCATGGGTTTTTCGCATACAATACTTTTGTTGGCTTCGAGCGCCATTAAAGCGTGCTGTGCATGTAATCCATTGGGAGAGCAAATACATATCACATCTATCTCGGGGTGGTTATTAATTAATTCTTCGGCTGTGGAATAAAACTTTTCTTTTAAATCGTTTAATCCTAATGATATTTTATCTTGTACATCACAAACAGCTATGAGTTCGCATTGATTATTTCTTCTTACCATCTCGGCATGACGTTTACCAATATGACCCTGACCGATAACTCCAAATTTAATTTTTGACATAATTTATTTGCTTATTTTTACTACAATTTGGTTGCTTAGTTGATATTGTTCATTGCTTTCTGCACATACAGCGATACCATCTTTATTAAATAATAATTTATAACCATACTCGCTCATCCATCCAACCTGACGTGCCGGATTACCAATCACCAGTGCATAATCAGGAACGTTTTTGGTTACAACTGCTCCGGCCCCTATAAAAGCAAATTTACCTATGTTGTGCCCGCAAACGATGGTAGCGTTAGCGCCTATGGTTGCTCCTTTACCCACATGTGTTTTGGCATATTGATTTTTTCGGTTTACAGCGCTGCGCGGATTTATTACGTTGGTAAACACGCAGGATGGGCCTAAAAAAACATCGTCATCGCAGGTAACTCCTGTGTAAACCGAAACGTTGTTTTGTATTTTCACATTATCTCCTAAAATAACTCCCGGAGAAATAACCACATTTTGCCCTAAATTGCAGTTTTTGCCAATTTTACAATTGGGCATAATATGGGTAAAATGCCATATTTTTGTTCCCTCTCCAATTTCGGCTCCTTCGTCTATAATTGCGCTTGGGTGTGCAAAATATTTTTTATCCATAAGCACAAAGATAATCATTATAAATCAATATTTACAGGGTTGTGATAAACTTGAGATTGTTTTATTTTTAGACAATTTTTTATGGAATAATAAAAAATCAGCATCTTTAAAAATAAATGCGCATCATTTTTATTTTCATAGTGTGTTTTGCAAGTAACTTGTGTGTTGTTGCACAAGATAAAATGGATGTGGTTTTAAGCGGTAAAATAACCGATAAAGAAACAGGACAAGTGCTTAAAGATGTAAACGTATATATAGAAAACAACGAAAAATATCATTGTTTAAGCAACCGTTATGGCAAATATGTAATATCATACCGGATAGATAACAAATCAGATATTACATTGGTATTCAGACATGCGGGATACGATATTCAAAAAAAACAAGTTAAGTATGCCTTATTGCAACAAAAGAATAATGACACTTTAAAAATAAATATCGAGTTGATCTTTAGCACTACCCTGTTGAAAGCGGTTGAAATTTCGGCCGAACCCGACACTGTTTTTTACAACCCCGAGATTAGTGTGGCCGATTACGAGTTTTTAGATAATAATTTTATTTTACTTACCTACGACAAACGATTGAATAAAAGCAGTAAAATAATCTATGCTAACCAACAAAATACTATTTTAAACAGCTACACGGTGCCTGATATAGCTAAAGAATTAAGTAAAGATTATGCAGGTAATATATATGTGATTTGCGAAAAAAATGTTTATCAGATTGAAGTTCGCAACAATATTATAAGCTTATACCCGATTAAAAAAGATTTTTTTGAAGATCGAATTAAACCCTGGGTTGATACATTAAACCAACAAGCATTTTACAGTAGTTTTGTATGGTATTACCCCGCCTTTGATTATTATGTATATAATCGTGATGATACATCATTTAAAAAAATAAAACATATCATTGATAAGCCGCTGATGGAACTTTACCGCGCGCAATACAAATATGTTGATGGCAGAGATAAGTTGGAAGCCTACAGGGCACAACTAAAAACCGGCATTGATAAAGAAATATGGATAGCTATATGGTCGGGTTTTCCAAATTCTATTTATTACAAACCTTTGTATGCACCTATGTTTATCCAAAAAGACACCATATTAATTTTTGACCATTACCAAAATAAGATTTTCAGATATAATCAATCATGTGAACCTATTGATTCGATAGATATAAGCTATCATAACGGTATTGATAAAAAAGAATGGAAAACCTTGTTAATAAAAGATGATGAAACGCAAACCATATACAGCGTTTTTTTACGTGGTGGCAGGTATTATCTTAAAGAATTAAACACCTCCAATGGTGAAGTAATCGGGGTTTACAAACTGACACATAAATATCCCGAAAAATTGAAAATAAAAGGCAACTATGCTTATTATGTTTACCGTCCGTTTGAGTCTCTGCAAAAAAAATTTCTTTACAAAGAAAAAATAAAATAGCTGTAAGTTGTTTAATTAATGATGCTCGTGTTCATGTTCGTGATGATGCTCATGATCATGTTCGTGGTTATGATGTGACTGATTTGTTGCAAATAATTTTACAAATTCATCATACACGTATTCTTTAATATCTAAAGGCACATTAGCTTTTAAATAATCAAGCACTTTGCGATATGCCAAGTCATCATAAATACGCTTTGAGTCTTCCTTGTTAGCAAGCAAGCGCATAGCATTTTGTGTTAGTTCCGTTTCTTCCATGGGAGGCAATCCATAACGGGCGTATGCCGAAGCCAGGTAGCTTTTTGCATACTGCAATGCCTCATCCGGATTTACTGAGATATTATTATCTTTTGCTATTTTATTTTCTATCAATTGCCATCTGAGCATTTTTGCATATTCAGGATATTCTTTATCCAGTTGTTCGTGGGTTATGGGTTTTTCGTTTGTGGCAAGAATCCATCTTTTTAAAAAATCATCAGGTAATTCAATATTTATTTTATTCAGTAATTGTTCTTTTACTTCGCGATAAAACAATCGGTCGCTGTCTGCAGTAAACATATTTTTTAAATCGTTTTCAATGCGTTTGCGAAAGTCTTCTTCTGTAGTCACAACACCTTCACCATATATTCGATTAAATAATTCCTGGTTTAGCTCGGCCGGAACCATTTTTTTGATTTCGTTTACGGTAAACCGAAATTTACTTTTTACTTCTGCTACGCGCTGTTTTTCTATTCCTAACATGGCTGCCATATCTGCATCGCCATGCGAAAGGTTACGAGGGTCAACCGTAATGCTATCTCCGGGTTTCAGGCCTACCAAGTCTTGTTGGGTTTGTTTATCGTCTAAAAATTCCAAACTTATGGTTGACTGATTGACAATGCCGCCTTCTTTCAAAGTTTCGTTTTCATCCAGTTCGGCAAATGTTCCAAGCAGCATATCTTTTTCGGTCGAAACATCGGTGTTTTCGAGTTTACCTGCCCTGCGTGTGTAGTCGTTAATTTGTTTGTTGATTAATTCTTCATCTACTTTAAGTGCATTGTAAGTAATTGTATAATCTGATAAATCGAATTTTATTTCGGGTGCAAAACCTAATTCAAACCAAAAATCCATACCGGCATTTTCATCAAAATTGACTTTTGGCGAATCTTCTTTTGGCATAGGATTACCCAACACCTGCAGTTTATTTTCATCAATGTATTTGTATATTACCTCATTTAATAGGTTGTTAATCTCTTCGGCAAGAATTGATTTACCGTACATTTTTTTCACGATGGTTATAGGCACGTGTCCGGGTCTGAATCCTTTAATGTTTACCTTGCGGGAATAACTTTTCAGAGCTGATTCGTATTTTTGTTTATAGTCATCAGGCGTAAGGCTAATTTTGATTACACCGGTTAAATTGTTCGATTGTTCAAGCGTAATATTCATAATAATGTATAAATTTAAAAATCAATTTTTGTATAGCGGGGCACAAAGGTATAAATATATTTGTTAATACCATCAGGGGTTACAATTATCGCAATACATAGGGTCGGCATCTGATTGGGGCAGATTAATTTCCAATTCGTAATTACATACATTACACTTCTTAAGATTTGAACGAATTTGCCGGGTAGGAAAACCGCATTGAGCACAGGGTAAACCTGGTATATTTTTTACAATACTAAAGCCAGGTGTGCCACAAGCAGGACAAAAACTTTGCATATTTTGCACCAGGATTTGTGCTGTTTTAGCAATGTTTTTCATACGTTGCGGATTTTTATGTGCCCGCAAATCCGATTCGACAATAATTTCATTATTGTTTTGCAGTAACTGGAATGCTTCTTTTTTTAAAGTTTGAAGTGAGGTTATGTTTTTGATAACTGCAGGTTGATTTTTTTGTAAGTCGCATTTTAAAATTATTCCATATTTCGGAAAGTTGTTGTTTTCAGCAATTTTTATTATTTCTTCAAGGGTAGCCGCTTTTTCAGAAAACACCTGTGTAATAATGTAATTTCCCGAAGCAGTAATTTCTAAACTGTTTTTAGCATCGTATAAAACTATAAGCTCATTTTCTAAAGTTATTTGCGGCATATCGGGATGAGGAAAAAATGAGCCTTCGCTGGCAATAAATAAATCCATTTGAGGATATAACTTCCTTGCTGCCTTAATTTTGTTACGGGCTGCTTCTAAAGGTGTGTGTATTCTTTCTATTTCTCCGCTAAATGTACCGAAGCTATCGGTATTAACATTTTTTGCAAGCAATAATTCAATTTGGAATGCTTTTTTTAATGCCGGAGCAATAGCTTTTTCTTTTTTATGCATGCTCACAAGCATTGCTTTTCTACCGGCAAAAATATTTTTGCCCGAATTCAAAACGAGAGGATTTATTGATTACTGGCCCTGACCAAGCGAGAAAGCCGGTTTGCCGTCAAATTCATACAAGTGCTCGGTTTTAATAAAATCTATGGGGATGTTATTAAATATTTCGAGCAACTCAATCACTTCTTTTTTGCTAAACTCTTTTGTGCTATCAGCTCCCATAAAGCGAATACGCCAATGGTCGGTACAAAATGTTTCGGGAGTAAAATTAGGCCATACGGCTGTTCCTCTGTTCGAAATCATTTTTAATTGCCAATTGCCTTTTAAGTCTTTAACAATCATATCTGCCAGCTCGTGCGGATTATTTCCGGGCCAGTGCGCAAATACATCAACACCTTTTAATACTTTTTTAGCCGGTGCTTTACGCACATACGGTTTGATGTTAATTTTTCCGGCTTTGTAACTAACCGGTGCTAAATGTGCGGGTTTCATACCTAATCTTTGTATCACTGCATCGGCAAACTCGTTGGTACCTACTTTTTGTTTGCTGGTTGATTCGTTGTAAATATCGTAAGTATGTATTCCGTCTTCTAATGTTTTTAACCAGGCGTTTTGTATTTTTTCAGCTATGTCGGTTTGCCCGATATGGTTAAGCATTAAGATAGCGCCCTGTAATAAACCGGATGGATTAGCCATATTCTGACCGGCACGTCTGGGAGCAGAGCCATGTATTGCTTCAAACATTGCACATTCTGTACCTATATTGGAAGATCCGGCTATACCCACCGAACCGGCAATTTGCGCAGCAATATCAGATATCACATCACCATATAAATTAAGAGTAACTATTACGTCAAATACTTCGGGGGTATCAGCAAGTTTAGCCGATCCAATATCAATAATCCAATGCTCTTTTTCTATTTCGGGATATTCTTGTCCTATTTCATCAAAAATTTTATGAAACATCCCGTCTGTTTGTTTCATAATATTGTCTTTGGTAAAGCAGGTAACTTTTTTTCTGTTGTAAAGTTTTGCATACTCGAATGCATAACGGATTATTTTTTCGCAACCCGGTCTGGAAATAAGTTTTAAACATTGTACTACTTCATCGGTTTGCTGATGTTCTATGCCTGCATAAAGGTCTTCTTCGTTTTCGCGAATAATAACCAGATCCATTTTACTGTGCTTACTTGTTATGTATGGGTGAAAACTTTGGCAGGGGCGTACATTGGCATAAAGACCTAGTTTTTTGCGGGTAGTAACATTTAAACTTTTATAGCCTCCTCCCTGCGGAGTGGTTATAGGCGCTTTTAAAAACACTTTGTTTTTTCTGATGATGTCCCATGCTTCGTCACTGATACCGGATGTATTACCGCTTAAATATACTTTTTCTCCTACTTCAATCTCATCAATTTTTATTTTTGCTCCGGCAGCAAATAGTATTTTGAGTGTAGCATCCATTATTTCCGGGCCAATACCATCACCTTTAGCAACGGTTACAGGCACTAATACATCTTTTTCGTTGGCATTGTTTTGCATAGGGTTTTCTGTTTTTTGTTTTGAAAGATATTCCATCGTATCCTGGTTTTTAGGGGTTAATTGTGCAAATATAGGCATTATACTTTTTGCCTCTTCAAAAACGTTCGATAAATTTAATCTTTATGATTTTGTAATATTTCCCATATAAGCAACTATTTCTTTTTCTTCTTTAACAGCGTAATAATTTCTTCTTTATCTTTTATTTGGTTTCTAAGTGCTTCGTTAAGTTTTTCCAAATACTCAATGCGCTTTAATAAGTCGCTGTGTTTAAACTTTTGATAGGAAACATCGTCTTCTTTGAGTTCGGTAAGGGTATTTTCTATATTGTATTTTTTATTTTTGCGCGATGCTGCTGCAGTTAATTGCGAAACATCCGTATTAAATAATACAGCTATCTTTTCTAACAATCCATAATCTATTTTTTTGGCTCCCGACTCAAAACGCGCATAACTTGATTGTGTGATTCCCAATTTATAAGCTATCTCTTCCTGACTTAATTTTTTTTCTAAACGGAGTTGTTTTATTTTATCGAGCAGTGGATGAGCCATAAATGCAAAGTTATTGGCTATCAACCCTGCCCACAAACCGATAAATGAATAAATATTTGATTTTTGAATAAATTTAATTAATTTTTACCCGAAATTTGACTTAAAATGGAAAATCATCAGGCTTTTTTAATTTGGCTGAGTGAAGAAGATGCCGAATTGTTGCTAGAAGTTATAAATCAATCCGAGCAGTTAGAACATGACCTATCATCCCGGGGTGATACACCTCTGAATAAAAAAATCATGTTATATATTAAGGCCGTTAAAATTTTGGCCGAAAAAATAGATTTTGAAATTTACATTCCTGAACAATACCATGAAAAAGAAATGACCATGTTTAAAATCAACACATTAATTAAGTGTCGCGATGAGTATCTGAAATATTGTGGTACAAATACAGATCTAAAAATAAATGAGCTTATTGAATGGTATAAATTGCAGTTAAAAGAATAAAAACCGAAAAAGTTATTAACCCAAATTCAGCATTAGAAATTTGGATTTATTTCAAATTTTCCGACAGAGGCGGACTGAGTGTGTTGAGTGTCGTGTGGGATTTGGGTTATCCGCTATCAGGCGAACATTACGCATGCTAATGCGTAATGTGGGATTAACCCGAATGCCGCCCACATAAAGAAGCACTTACATCAGCTACCGAATATTTTGTAGGCTAATAACAATTTAGAGATTAACACCGGTTACCGGATTACATAACTGATAATTTCTTATAAAATATTTATTCATTAATAGACCAGCCTGCTTTATTGTATAGCCAACGTTTAACCCGATATAACAATAAATACATAACCGGTACCACTACCAGGGTTAAAAAGGTTGCAAATGTTAATCCAAAAATTACTGTCCATGATAAAGGCCCGAAAAACTGTACATTATCTCCGCCTATAAAAAAATTTGCATCGTAGCTGGCAAAAAAAGTAATAAAGTTAAAATTAAAGCCTATAGCCAAAGGTATAAGACCCAATAATGTGGTTATCGCTGTTAACAATACCGGTCTTAATCTTGTTCGACCGGCTTCGGCAATGGCATGCATAACTTCGTGTATGGGTAATGGCTCATTTTCTGCTAATTGCAAATTTTCGCGTTTTTGCTTGATTAATAAATTGGTGTAATCAATTAATACGATGGCATTGTTAACTACCACACCTGCTAATGAAATGATACCTATCATCGTCATAATTATTACAAATTCCATTTGGGTAAAAACCAATCCTAAAAAAACACCTATTAAACTAAATAATACTGAAAACATGATAATCAAGGGTGAAGAATACGAGTTAAATTGCGAAACAATTATCAGGAAGATTAAAAATACAGCTATGAGCAGAGCTTTGCTAAGAAAAGCCATTTCTTTAGCCTGATCTTCCATTTGACCGGTAAACTTGAAACTAATTCCCTTATCAGTTTTATAATTTATCAGTTCGTGTTTTATTTTATCTACGGTTTCATTTGGATTAAAACCTTCTGAAACACCTGAAAAAATAGTAACTACCCGATTGAGGTTTTTGCGTTTTACAGCACTGTATGTAGAAGTTTTTTGCGGATTGATAATTACGGTTCTTACCGGTACCTGTACCAATTGTCCTGAGAGCATATCTCTGAAAGTAATTTTTTGATTAAGCAGTGCATCTAAGTCATTGCGATAGTCTTCTTTGTATCTTAAATTAATATCATATTCTTCCTCGCCAATTTTAAAGGTAGATATGTCTTTACCAAATATTGCCGTACGTAACGCTTCAGCAATCATATAAGTAGACACATCCATTCTTCTGGCTAATCCTCTGTCGGGATAAACAGGCAGTTCGGGTTTTCCGGTTTCCACATCCAGGCGTAATTCATCAATACCTTCAATGTTTTTAGAGTCAATAAAAACTTTCATGCGTTCTGCTTCTTCAATCATATCATCATAATTTTCACCTACTAATTCAATATTGATGGGAGGTTGTTGCGGAGGGCCGTTTTGTTCTTTATCAACAATTATTTTTACATCTGCTGTAAACTTACCCTTAAGGTTGTTAGTAATTTCCTTCATAATTTCGGAAGTAGAATGCCCCTTGCGATAAAGAGATTCGGCAAAAGTAACGGTAATACGAGCTTTATGTGGCGTATTACCCATTGCCGGTCCTTGCATAGGATCGCTTGTTCCCTCACCTACTTGAGATATAACAGATTTTATTAAGCGCACTGTATCTCCGTTATCTTTAAAATCAAAAACCCGATCGTATTTGCTAAGGGTAGTATCAACGATGTATTCGATTTTTTGAGCAATGTTATTTGTTTTTTTAATGTCGGTACCAATGGGTAGTTCTACAAATATATTGATGTAATTCGGTTCGTTTTCAGGAAAAAACAGAACTTTTGGAGTAAATAATCCAACCATAATAATGGAAAGAAAAAGCAATGCGAAGGTTCCAAAAAAAACGGTTTTTGGTTTTTTATATAAGGCATATTGCAAAAATCTGCTGTAAAATTCTTCTAATCGCGGAAGCATTATGTTTTGAAATTTATGCGACCATGGGGTAAATAGAAAAACATTGATTAATGTAATGATAGCAAAAGCAAGTGCTATATTACCTAAAGCAATGTTGCCGGATAACACCAAAACAAGGCCTGTAATAATTGTTATGGCGCTGATTCGCAAAATTCGTTTGTGGTTGGTTTGTTGTTTTTCCTTACGCATATAGAGCATTGCTAATACCGGATTAATTACCAGAGCAACAAATAAAGATGAGCTTAAGGTAAGCATTAAGGTAATAGGTAAATACTTCATAAATTCTCCCATTAAACCCGGCCATAGTGCCAAAGGCACAAATGCTGCAACAGTTGTAGCAGTAGATGAAATGATAGGCCATGCTACTTCCCCTACAGCATATCTTACCGCATCAAAAGGTTTATAGCCTAAATCCATCCAGCGATAAATATTTTCTATAATTACAATGCCGTTATCAACCAGCATACCCAAAGCCAATACCAACGAGAATAAGACCATAATATTTAAAGTAATTCCCATTAAATCGAGTATCATAAACGACATAAACATAGATAAGGGAATGGCAATACCAACAAAAAGTGCATTTCTTAATCCGAGAAAAAACAGTAGTACCAACACCACTAATATAACTCCCGAAATAATACTGTTTTCTAAGTTGCTTACCTGGTCGCGGGTTTGAAACGACATATCGTTGGTAATGGTTAATTCGATATCAGAAGGAAGCCGGCCCGATGTTTTTGCATGGTCTAACAATGCAAAAATAGAATCTGAAACATCGAGCAGATTTGTGCCTGAGCGTTTAATAACATCGAGCATTACTACTGATTCCATTTTATGTGTACGGGGGTTTAACTGACGTGCATAACTGGTTGTATCTTCATCACCAAACGACACATCGGCTACATCTTTCAGATAAACAATATCAAAATAATCGCGTTTTACAATGATATTTTTTACTTCTTCTACTGTTTTAAATTCGCCTTCTATACGCACAGTCCGGGCCGTAGAATTCTCTTTAATTTCACCGGCCGACATGGTAATATTTTCTGACGATATGGCATTTTCAATATCCTGAAAACTAACCATGCGTGCTTCGGCATCGTGTTTTCGTATGGCTATACGTAACTCTTTTTTTTGCACACCTCGTATTTCAACTTTGGAAATATCTTCTAACTCTTCTATTGCATCTTCGAGGTATTTGGCATATTCGTTTAATTCGTCTATGCTGTAATTACCTGAAAGATTAATATTCATAATTGGAAATTCTGAAAAGTTCATTTCAAAGATATTCGGCTCGGCCGGCAGGTCGCGCGGAAAATCTTTGTCGCTGCGTGCTTTATCTACGGCATCTTTTACTTTTCGCAGAGCTTCGGTTGGCGTAATATTAAATTTAAACTCGGCTATAATGGTTGCATATCCAAAAATAGAAGTAGAAGTAAGTTTATCTAAACCCACTATGGTGTTTATTTCTTTTTCGATGGGTCGTGTTATTTTATCTTCGATAACTTTGGGGCCTGCACCCGGATAAGCAATACCCACATATATTTGAGGTATTTTTAATTCGGGAAACGCTTCTTTAGGTATCGAGCGATATGCACTTATACCGGCCACAAAAATTATAAATGTAATAAGCAATACTGTTTTTACATTTAACAATGCTGCTTTTGTAAGTGCAAATTGTTTAAAAATTTTTTTATCCTTACTGTGATTGGCTTCCATAAATATGTATTCAGATTATTTTCTAACGGTTAGTTCCATCCCATTTTTTATACCTCTAGCTCCTTCGAGCACTACTTTATCTCCGGGTTTAAGATTTTCTAATACTACGGTATGTGTATCATCCGAAGGACCTGTTTCTATATCTACCTTGCGTGCTATGTGTTTTCCATTTTCATCTTTAATAACGTAAACATAATTTTTACCTGTGTTGCTTTGCAAGATGCATTCGTTGGGGATAGTTAAAACATTTTTCAACTTTTCATTTTTTATTCGTACCAAAGCAACCAGATTGGGTAATATTCGTTCGGAATAATTATTGAGCGCTATCTGAATTCTGAATGTGCGATTAGCCGGGTTTATATATTTACCAACAAAAGTAATTGCAGCGTCATAAATAGTAGTATCTAAGGCTCTGATATAAATATCGGCCTTTCGGTCTTTATGTACCGTGCGCAAATAGGTTTCCATAACATCCGTTTCAATTTTTATTTTTTTCATATCTATGATTCTTAGTAATGGAACTTGCGGCATAGCCATGCTGCCTTCTTCTACCATTACTTTTTCAATATACCCGTCAAATGGCGCTGTTACTATCGCTTTGCTCTTTTGTGTTTCAAGTGTTTGTAAAGTTTGCTCCAGCCTTTCTTTATTGTTTTTTGCTTCGCGGTACTGCAACTCCGATCCTATATTTTGTTTATGCAGGTTTTCTTGTTTTTCAAAAACAAATTGGGCTAACTCTAAACTTTTTTTAACTTCTTCTATATTTTTATTTAATATCTCTGTATCAATATAAAGCAAGGTTTGTCCTTTACGCACATGCTGTCCTTCTTGTACCAGGATTTTGTTTATTACACCGCTCATTTCTGCATTCAGCAAAACATTTTTATCAGCTTCAATATTTCCTTGCACTTCAACAAAATTTACAAAATCGGAAGTATCGGCCATAACAAAAGTTACGGCATTAAGTTCATTTTTTCTGAACGAACTGTCAATTTTAGATAATTCTACTTCTAATGTAAATTTCTTTTTGTTTAAGTCTTCTATTTGTGCAATTGTTTCGTTGAGCTCTGATTTTAATTTATCGGTCTCATTGTTGCTATCCTCTGAACATGCATATGCGGTAAGGGCAACAAGCAATAAAGGTAAATTGATTTTCGGGTTCATATAATTATTTGTTATTTCGGGTTTGTTTGATTTAAATTATCTAAGGCTGCTTTTGCGTTAAGCATTTGCAAAATGCTGTTAATATAATTTGCTTGTGTTTGTAAATACTGGGTTTGCGCCTGATTAAGCTCCATGCTTGAAGAAACACCTTCTTTGTATTTGGCAAGTGTTTTGCGCTGTATATTCTCTGCCAGGGCCAACGATTGTTTTTCTGCCTGATAGGTTTTTACCGCATTAAAAAATTCTTGTTGCACATTGTGCCAGTTAATTTTAAGACTTTCATCGGTTTGCTTTAATTGTATTTCGGTTTTTTTATATTCTAATTCGTTTTGTGCTATACGTGCTGCACCCATACCACTTGCCCATATAGGTATTGTCAATTTTATTCCCCATAAGGTAGCCGGATACCAGGGTTTATTTTGAAAAAAGTCAAAATCGTTGCGGAATGCCTGTTGTTGATGAGAAAAAAATGCACTTAATGAAGGCAGGCGTTCAGCCTTTTCGTTTTTTACATTTAAGGCGTTTAATTCTAATTGTGTTTGCAGTATTTTATGATCAATGTTATTAGTTACCAAAAATGACGTGTCTTTAAAGTCCTCTATTTTTAATGAGGTTAATATGGTTTCGGTATTTTCGGCCAATGTGATGTTTTCTGTAAGCGGCATACCCATTTGTAATTTTAAAAGGGCATACGCTATATCGCGCATGCTTTCTGCGCGTGTTAATGCATTTTTAATATTCAGATAAGTAAGATTTATCTGGTCAACATCTTGCTCCTCAATTAAGCCGTTTTTAAATATTTCTTTTGTTTCATTTAGCAACATTTCTACGTTGGTAAAAATTTGCTTAAGAGTGTTTACGTTTTCATCGGCAACTATGGCTGTATAATATGCTTTGGCTATATCATTTTTTGAATTTATTTCGGTTTTTTCTACCAATAGGCGGTTTAAGTTAGCAATACCTTTGGTTGCCTGTAAACCAATCAGGTAAGAACCATCAAAAATTAATTGAGAAAAGGTAATTCCTCCTGTAACATTGTAGTTTGTACCAAATCTCACTCCTATCAGGTCATTGCCGGCCAAAGGATTAAATGCGTTGGCAGGAATAACCGTTGTAGGTAAATCAATATAATTTGTAAAATTTCCTTCGGCATTTATCTGCGGCAAACCGATAGCTAATACTTCGCGCACTTTTTTCTCCGACTTTTGTAAATCGAGTTTGCTGATAGTAATATTATAGCTGTTTTTTAATCCATATTCCAGTGCTTGTTTTAACGTATATGCGGTTTGCGAATGCAGCAGATTGATTGGGTACATCATCAGTAATATACTGCCAAAGCAATAAGATATTATGTTATGTTTTATAGTTTGCATACGGTTATATGTATTTTTTATTTAATTTTTTTTTCTAATTGGGAAATATATTTCATTCCCTTCTCGCTTAAAATGCCTCTTAGGTGATAGCGCATGTATTCTACATATACATCGCCAAAATTAAACTGTGCGGGCGGAAACAAGTCTCCGTCAAAAATTATGTCCAGGCGGGCCACAAACACCCGGGCAATAATGTCAGGATTTAAGTCTTTTCTATAGAATCCTTCTTTCATACCTCTGCTTAGGTTCTTCATGATAGTGCCCATCACGTGTCTGCGTTTATGCTCCTGAAATATTTGCCAGGCTTCGGGATAATATTTTTCCAAATCATAATGTATGGAGGGATGTATAGAGGCTACCTTACCCGTCATGTGCTTTACGATTTCCAATGTTTCGTCTATTGCATTTTTACTATGTTTTACTATATTGCAAACACATGTTTCATCTTCCTGACATTCTTGTTTCATCACTTTAGTAACCAAATCGCTTTTATCGGTAACATAATTGTAAAGTGTTTTTTTCGACATTTTAAGTTCACGGGCAATGTCGTCCATGGTAACGCTTTTAATGCCGTATCGCATAAAAATTTTTTTTATGCTGATAAGCAAATCATCTATATTCATTTCCATAGGAATTATTTTTTCCGGGGCAAATGTAATACTAAAAACACACAAGAAACAATTTATATATAAAAATGTTTCCTATGTATAAAATGTGTTTTTTGGTCGATATATCTGTATGATAAACCGATGAATAAAACCGAATTACATCTTAGCATGCTTAATTCGGGTAAAGCAAAGAAAGTTGCGAGAGAAGGATGAAAAAACCGAAACTATCTTTTGATGATAAACTTTTGTGTAAGCTCGCCTTTAAGCGAACGCACTTTAATGAAATAAACCCCTTCTGAGAGTGTTGAAACATCTAATTGTTTAGTGTATGTTTGTATATTTCCGTTTTGCAATAGTTTACCGGCAACATCAAATAACTCAAAATAACTGCCTGCAATAAGTTCGTTACCGTTAATGGATATATAATCAGTAGCGGGGTTAGGTATAATACTAAAAGAGAGTATGTCGGTTTCATTTACTGCCATACCAACGGGGCAAATTTTTCTGATTTTTCCATTGCTGGTATAACCGCCTTCCATAGCTAAAATGCATCCATCCGGGCTTTGCTTAAGGGTAGTTAATTGTGCAATATCGAGCATGAGTGTGCGCGACACAAAGCCGTTCCATGCGGGGGGATTGCTTAGTGTAATATCGTATATTCTGCCATAATCGTTATCGGCAACTAATAAATGTCCTTGCAAATTAGGCATCAGCGAATGATTATAAACCATAATTCCGGTTACAGCCGGAAGCGGTGAGCCCCATACTTCGATAGGCGCAATAAAGTTAGGGTTAGAGCAAGTACCGGAAATTCCTTCGCATTGGGGCCAGCCGTAATTTCCTCCTTTTACAATTTGGTTTACCTCATCATAAGTATTTTGTCCGTTTTCTGAGGCATATAAGGAATCGTTTATAGGGCTGAAACAAAAGTCGAAAGAATTGCGCAAACCATAAGCCCAAATTCTGTCGTCATTGCCATTGGTGGGGTTACCGTCATCATAAAAGGGATTGTCTGCCGGTGCTGCTCCGGTAAATTTATTGATGCGTAATATTTTTCCACAGGGGTTAGTAAGCAATTGTGAATTAGCAGGTGTAGCCCTATCGCCTAAGGTGATATATAAATGGGTGGTATCCGATGGTCTGAAGTGTATATTTCCGCCCGTATGATTCCCTGCTGTAAAAGGGTCGGCATAGTTAAAAATAATTACAGGGTTAGTTCCCTGATTGTTTACTTCGGTAAAACGCACAACCCTGATTCTGGCAGGGCTTTTATGATTATAAAACACATAAACATAATGATTGCTGTTAAAATTAGGGTCTATAGCTACACCTAAAACACCTCTTTCAAAAACCACTTCGGTTGAATCGGTGAAGTTCCAGAATGTGTTTAATAAATTACCATTTGCTGCGTCATAAACATTTACAAATGCATCTACTGCATTGCCCGAAGATCCTCCTTTAAGCGCCACAAAAAAACGCCCGTCAGTAGTCATATCAAACGATACGGGTTGCACTAAGCCCGTTACCAAATTGGTAATATTGTATTGTGCTTTTGCGTAAAAAGGGAAGCATAGCAATGCCAGAAAGATTTTTTTCATAGAGAGTTATTGATGATTGTTTTCAAATGTATTATTTATTTAATCAGAATGATAAAATCAATTAGGATGTGGGTTACTAAACTTAGGGTTAGTTAAAAACTCATGGTCGGTTAAAGTTAACAGAAAAGCTTTAAGTTGGGCTTTTTCGGGATTGGTAAGCAGTACTCCGCCATCATTTACAAATTTCATGAGCGGGTCTATGGTAGCAGAATTCACTAACCCTTCACTGTAATGATTAATCACCTCATCCAGGGTATTAAATCTACCGTCATGCATATACGGTCCGCTCACTTCAATATTACGCAAAGTAGGAATTCTAAATCTGCCCATATCAGCAGCATTGCCGGTTACTCCGCCCCTTCCTAAATCACTAAATGTAGCATCCAGACCGTTGTTCGAGAAAAAATTAGACATAAACAATGGTTTGTTGTGGCAATGAAAGCAATCGGCACCTGACATGAAATTTGGTTGTTTGTCGCGCATGAAGAGTTCCATGCCGCTAAATTCCTGTTGGGTTAAAACCACTTCGCCCCTGAGGTATTTATCAAACTTTGAGTTGGCTGAAATGAGTGTTCTTAAAAACTGTGCAATAGCTTTCGAAACCAAAACTGAGTCAATATTATAAGTGCCGAATGCCTGAAAAAACATTTTTCTGTATTTGGGGCTTTCGTTGAGTTTACGTTCTACTTCATGCCAGGTTGTATTCATTTCGATGGGATTGCGCACCGGTTCAAAAATTTGTTGCTCGAGGCTTTGTGCCCTACCATCCCAAAAAAAAGATGTTTGGTAAGCTAAGTTAGTTAATACCATCGAATTTCTGGTACCTTCTGCTCCGGTAATTCCTTTGCTGAATCGTTGCGGGTCGCTGAAATTAAATTGTTGTTGGTGGCAGGTAGCACACGACATGGTATTGTCGTCCGAAAGCATTTTTTCGTAAAATAAATGCCGACCTAATTCAACTCCTTCAACGGTTAGCGGGTTATCGGGTGGAATAACAGGTTGAGGAAAACCTTGCGGCAACTCTAAAACATAAGGGGTGGGTTTATCGGGTTCCAGTTGTGCATCGCGCTTGCAAGAATACAAAACCATTAAAATTATTAAAAGGCGATATATGTATTTTGCAGGCATCATTTTTTATATTGTTCGTTGTTTACAAATTTACTATCATTTAACGAATTTAAAAAACTTATTAATGATTTTTTATCCTCCTGTGTAAGGTAAAAACCTTTAATAAGATTACTTTTTAGCGGATGGTTTTGGCCACCGGAAGCATAATGATCAACAACTTCTTCGAGAGTTTGTTTGCTGCCATCGTGCATATAAGGTGCCGTATAGCCAATATTTCGCAAAGATGGAACTCTGAATTTGCCATTATCAAGACTGTCGGTTGTTATGCGCTGACGTCCGGGATCGTTGTAATGCAAATACAGTCCGTTATTTTGAAAAGTTCCATTGGTAAAGTTAAAACCGCTATGGCAAGCTGAGCAATTTAAACTGTCAGAAAAAAATAATTCTTTTCCCCTTAATTCGCTTGCATTTAAATAACCCTTTCGATACAGGTAATCATCGTAGCGCGAATAACCCGATATAAGCGTTCTTTCGAAAGCCGCCAGTGCTCTGGTAATGACATAAGGATCGGGTTTACGGCCATAAGCTAATTCGCTTAATTTTTGATATTGGATATTATTAGCCACGCGTTTGGCTGCATGCAAAATATTAAAATCCATTTCGTTGTGGTCTTCGATAGGGGCAAGCACCTGTAGTTCTATAGTAGGCACTCCGCCATCGCGCATAAAGGAATTTTGATAGGCCAGATTTTGTAGCGGGGGTGCATTTCTGATACTCATTCTTGCTTCAATACCTTTACTCAATGGCAATGCATCAGTAAATGCTTTTTCGGGATGATGGCAATGGGCACAACTAATGGTTGAATCGCGTGATAAGATGGGATCGTAAAACAACATTTTACCTAACAGTACCCTTGTATTGGTGAGTTGATTATCTTCGGGTATTGAAGGCTGCGGAAATCCTTGTGGAATATTTAATGTATAAGTATCTGAACTATGTAGGTTTTCAATGATATTATTACAAGCAGAAAATAAAAATATCAGCAGCGATATGTAAATTATTTTATACACATTATAACTTACTCTAATGTAAATATACCTACCGATATATCTGCTACACGCGTTCCTAATGATGTAACGGTAAAAGCATGGAGCGAGTGATCAGTTTTTAAATCAAGGGTATCGTTTGTGTTATAAAAAAACTTATCAATATTAAAAACTAAATTCAGGTTAGTAGTGTTTCCTGTAGTAATAGTAAAAGGATGGTTATATAATTCTACTTCTCTGTATAAAGCATTGTTGCCGGTATGAAAGGAGAATAACAAATCATGGTTGCCCGAGAGTGGCGAAGCAGTATCAACGCGGCCTTCAAACTTCATAAAAATATATCCGGTATTCCAGTTCCAGTGCATATCCTGCGCCTGATTGATGCTTAGCGGGTGGTCGGGAGCTAAAACGGTTGGGTCGGAATTGTTTTTATCGGGCCCGACTCCAATACCAAATTTTATTCCCTGGTAATTACCTGGTTGTACTTCGGCAGTAAAGCTTGGATTACCGTTGATAAAGTCTATCTTGGCGGCATCTTTAAACTGCGTCTCCATGCCGGCCTGTGTTTTGGTGCGCAAATCGTAGAGAAAAAATTTAAGTACCTCAACTTGTACACTGTAGCCGGAAATATTTATAACCGATTGAGCCTGGTTGATTGTATAGGGCTGGCCATTAAACTTTGCTATTAAATTTACTTTTAATGTGCCGTTGTTGTTAGTTGGTTGCGGTTCGGGTTCGGTAGCCGGTTTTTTACAGGCCAACAACAGTAGCGCAAGCGCTACTGTTGTTACCATTGTATTTTTTGTTGTATTCATATTAATAAGTTTATTGCAAGGAAAATGCTGTGGGTATATTAATTTTTATAGCATTAGCCAAATTCATATTATCCATGGTGTGGGTTTGGGTTGCAGGGCTTGCCATATCAACACCGGTAAAGAACTTGCTGTAATCTATTTTGATGTTTACTTTATTATCGTTGTTGGCAATAACTTCTACATGTGCATTTAAATAAACGGTGGCCAACATAGCATCCATACCAATATGAAAACTAAACGGAGATTCGGGTATGTTGTCTGCATCTCTGTCTGCCACACCTTCTAATACCAAAAAGCGGTAGCCTGTGCTCCAACTCCAATGCATGCTTGGAGTCTGTGGTGAAAGCGCACTCTCTGCGGGATATGTAGTGGGATCAGAATGATTGGTGGCGCTGTCTACACCCACAAAAAAACTTAATCCGTGTAAATGATTGTCTGAAGGCACTCCCAATGGATATTCCTGTGTAGTCGGGCGAATAATAAAATATTTACCGGGCACAAAAATGGCATTACTGTCGTGATCAAAAAATTTTACGTTACTGAGGTAAAATTCTGCACGGGCAATCTGATAAACGGTGCCATAATCATCGGTATAATTAGTGTTAAACTGAAAATTGTTGGCCCCATGCATAAAACTAAATTTTAAAGTAACCGTAGCTGAAGAATTGTTGCTTGAATGGTTATGATCGTCATGATTGTGATGATCTTTTTTACAAGCAAAAATTACAAGGGCAAGGCTTAGTATTATAATATTGATTAATTTCATGTTATTGAGATTTTAAAGTTAAACATTTTTTTAAATTATTAAAAATTGTAATTTAACTGACAAACAAAACGGTTAACAACGGGTATTTGGGTGTAATGAAAATAGTTGGCCAGCGCGGGTTGATAAAGTGCTGAAAACGAAAACCTTTCATTCCAGAATATATCCGCTCCGCCCGATAAAAAGACGACTGTTCCACCTGTATTGTTTTGTAAAATTCCGTTTACGGCATCTTTCATTGCGTGTTCGGCATATATTCCCATATTAGGCATAATTACCCATTGCTTCTTAAACGAAAATTTATAAAAAAGATTTACATTTTCGTTAAAAGTATGTCCGTAACGGTAGGCTTCGGTGCCCCGGGTGTTAAATTTAGCTGATACAGCTGTATTGATACCCATTTTATTCAAAAACAATACCTGATATTCTGTTCTGGCAATGCCATCCCAGCTTCCGGTAGAAGCCTGCATATCTAAATCGGCTTGCACACCTTTATATGTGATGTTTTTAAAACCGCTGGGTATTTTTAGTCCTATACCAAACGCTAATCTATGAATAATTTTTTCGTTGTTAGATGGCTTTAAAAACTGAATGTGTGGTAACAACATTATATCCCCCAATCCCCAGCAGTCATATTGAGTAACTTTATTAATGCTTCGGTAATTATTAACAACCGGAGTAGAAATAAACAGGTATATATTATCATTAAAAAAATACCTGGCTCTCAACTCATAAACATTATAAAGTTCTTTTATTTCTGACTGCGGGTTTAGCTCCGGCAGATGCCCGCTGTGCCGGTATTGTATGCCTCGTGTTTCATTTTGCAAAAAGCCATGCAAATACCTGTTTCTAAAAACCAAACCCACAAAATGTTTTTTATCATTGGGGTTGATACCATTAAATACATTACAAATATCGCAGGCGTTAAGATTAAAATGAAACAAAAGCATTACAAAAAATAATGCTTTTGTTATTTTCATAAAAATTGATTAATAAATTATTACTGAGTTAAAACGGAAAACTCAGGCAGCCGGTGGTTTATCGGCTTTATATATCAACGCGGGTATTAAGCGGATAAAATTTACAGATATTAATTTTTTATAGCGGCATGGAATATTAAAATTTTCTGTAGCATCAATAAAATAATCCTGATCGGGGAATGCCGGCTGAAAATTATTTTCTTTTTCGTTCTTTTGGGTTGCATTAATTTGTTTGGCAATAAAACATTTACCATTGCATTTAAGTTTAGGTTTATTTACATTGATGCAGTTAATTAACGCTGTTTGCGGAGCAATATATGTATAATGCAAGGCTATAAGGCTTTTAATAAAAAACAATACTACCCCAATACTAATAAAAAAATATGTTGTTATTTTTTTAATTTTACTCACTATACAAAAGTAATTAAAAAATATAATATAAACACAACCGATGAGTAAAAATTTTGTTGTATATGCCTCTTCGGCCGGGTCGGGTAAAACATACACTCTGGTTAAAGAATACCTTTCGCTTTGCTTAAAAAATAATAACCCGTTTTACTTTTCTAAAATACTGGCTATAACTTTTACAAATGCTGCCGCATCAGAAATGAAACAAAGAGTTATAGATACATTGAAACAACTTGCTGAGGCCGATGAGAGCGATGAAATACTGGCAGATTATGCCCAACATACAGGTTTAAACAGGTCAGAAATAAAAAGCAAGGCATATATAATTTATATAAATATTTTATATAACTATTCTCAGTTATCTATCACTACCATTGATAAGTTTATGCTGAAAATCATTCGCACTTTTAGCAAAGAACTATATCTGAACCATGATTTTGAAACCGAAACCAATAACACCGAGCTGTTAAGTATGGCCGTAAAAAGTATGATACAAGACAGCATAAACTATACCGAATTAAATGAATTAATTATAAAATATATACAAACCAAGCTGGATAATGAAAAAGACTGGAACATAGAAAAAGAAATATTGAATTTGGGTCAAATAATATTTAAAGAACACAGCCAGGGAGCATTGGATAAACTGCGTGAATTGCATTTTAAAGACTTTATTGCTGCTTATCTATATTACACCCGTCAACAAAAACAACTGCTTACCGAAATTAAAGCAATGGCCCGGGAAGGTAAAAAGCTGATTCATGACAAGCATTTGCAACCTGATGATTTTCATCAGGGCAAAAGAGGTTTATATGGCTATCTGGAAAAAATAATCAATAAAAATGACTTTAATGAATATGCTGCGAACAGCTATGTTTTAGAGGCCATAAATCAATATAAAATTGCCCGAAGCAAATTAAATCCTCAAACTGCTGCCATCATAAATTCTATTGCAGCACAACTGCAAAATATACTTTATAAGCTACATAGTTTCTATGAAAATAATATTGCTAAATACAACTTATACGATGAGCTTACCAAAAATATTTATGCTACTGCTTTGCTAAGCGAAATAAACAAACGTTGCGAAGCAATAAAAAGAGATAATAATTATATTTTAATCAGCGATTTTAATAAACAAATATGGAAGATAGTGCAATATGAGCCGGTTCCTTATATTTATGAGCGTATAGGCGAACGTTATCATCATTTGCTGATAGATGAATTTCAGGATACTTCCGATTTGCAGTGGAAAAATTTATTGCCATTGATTGAAAACAACTTATCAAAAGGTTATTACAATATGCTTGTGGGTGATGCCAAACAAGCCATTTATCGCTGGAGAGACGGAAAAGCCGAACAGTTTATTAACCTACCCAAGGTAGATGGAGCCGATGTAAATGCCTTATTAAAAGAAAGAGAAAATGTTTTGCGCAGAGAACACGTAATTAAAACACTTAATACCAACAGGCGTTCATTAGGGGAAATAATAGATTTTAACAATCGCTTTTTTTTATCAGTAATACAATCCGGTGAAACATATATCCAAAAAATTTTTGAAGGTCACACACAGGAAAAAAATAACAAGCCAGGTGGCTATGTTGAAATATACTATTGCAACAAAAAAAATAAAGAAACCGAAGAAAAAGAAGAAGCAGAAAATATAAATGATGAAGCTACCACATACACCATCAATACGATTGAAAAATGTTTAAACTCCGGATATAAAGCCTCTGATATTGCTATATTATTAAGAAGTAAAAAAGAAATTTCAGATATCGGCATCATACTTAAAAATCTGGGTTATGAAATATATTCGCAAGAGAGTTTGCTGCTAAAAAATTCTCCCGAAGTAAATTTACTCATAGCTTTTGCTCAATCGGTCTTACACCCCGATGAATCATTTTTTTTATATCAAATTATTATATACTATTATCAAAGTAAAATTTCGCATCACAACTTAGCCGATTTAATAGCTCAACAACAAGAAAATATAAAAACATACAAATCTATAGACTACCAAAAACTTACCGGAAACAGCAATATCAACCTGAACGAACGCTATTTGTTATCGCTTCCTTTATATGAATTTTTTATCAAATTATGCGATATATTTACAATAGACAAAAAAAATATTTATGTTGCTTTTTTTCTCGAAAACATCTTTAACCTGCAAAAAAAACAAAACACTTTGTTTGACGTAACCGAATGGTGGGATAAAAACGAACTAGCCGTAATTACCCCTCCCGGTGAAAACAGCATACAATTAATGACGATACATAAATCAAAAGGATTACAATTTCCGGTAGTTATTATACCTTCTGCTACATGGGCCGAAAACCTGCACAAACAAAATTTATGGTTAACAGATGTTGAGGAAATAAAACCTTTGCCGGCAGCTATTATAAGTCTTGCCAAAGAATATCCCGGTTTGAGTTTTGAAAACTTTATTAAACATGAACGCAACATGGCAAAATCAGAAAGTCTGAATTTACTGTATGTAGCTTTAACCCGTGCTCAAGAGAGATTATACATGGCTATAACACCCAACAACAGTAATCTGTGTAAATATTTTGATTCATTTTTAAAAAACACACAAAAAAACATAAGCGGCATAGTATATACCCAAGGCAATGAAACCGATAAATTAGAAACAACAAAACCTGTAAAAAACAGCCGGATAATTTTTGAGTCTGTACCTAAAAATACTTCAACACAAGTAATTTTTAGCACGGCAAACCGAACAGGTAATGATAAGGAACCAACTTCTGATAAAGCCTTATACGGTAATCTGGTACATGCCTTTATTGCCAAAGGCAATAAAGAAAAAGCCGATAAATTAATGCATAAAATGCTTTTGAGCGGCATAGATAAAACCCTTTTAAAAGATGCTTACCACGAATCCATAAACGCCTTCAAACAAATCAACAACATTATTATAAATGAGCAAAAAATACTTTACGAAGCCGAAATCGTTGACTCAACAGGAAAAATTTTCAGACCGGATATAATTGCCGAAGACAACAATGGTTGGATTACTTTGATAGATATAAAAACCGGTACCGAAAAAACAGACCGGCATAGCGAACAATTACAAAATTATGCTGATATTATCATTAAATCAGGTAAAAAAATAAAGAAAATGTATTTACTTTACACTTCGGATAATAAGCTGATAGAAGTATAACCTATGCTAAGCGAAATATACAACTATAAAAAAAACATTCCCTGGCAAAGTTTGTCAATTATAGCATGCTCTGTTGCCGTAACAACATCTACACAATTTTTTACCAATCTCGAAAATGTATTTGGCAGTTTTAATAAACAAACCAGTATTCCACAATTATTTACCTTATCATTTCAACACGGATTCGATACGCTATCGGCCGTATTACACCTGTTGGTAAATTTAATATTAATGGCCTACCTGGCTGTAATGACCGAAAAAATTGCCGGAAGCTGGCGATTTTTTTTACTGAATGTTATTGCCATTATCACTTATGGGTTATTTCATAAGTTACTTTCAATGACGGGGCATGGGCTTACCGGACTTCTTTGGGCATATACACCCGTTATTTTTTATACTCTAAACGAAGTACGCTTATTAAAAACCAGAAGCATATTTGATGATTTATACAGAAGCCTAAAAAATATATTAATGGCTATGTTTACTGTTTTTCCTGTTTTATTTGCCATTATACCCATACATTTTGAATCTGAATTACCATTATACAAAGCCGTAATTGAAGGCAATGTATTTATATTTACCGCTACTCTTACAGGGTTTTTATTCATGCTGCTATTTAAAGAACAAATCAGAAAACGCTTAAAATCTTTTGCAAAAAAGAAAAAGTTTGACGATGAATATGCCGATAAATTTGAAATATACTACGCATTATTTTATCCTTTACTGGTATTTACAGGATTTATTTTATCGAGATGATGCATTGGTTCTGTAAAAAATTTCAGGAACTTGATACAGAAGAACTGTACAAAATTATTCAGCTTAGGGTAAACGTATTTGTAGTAAAACAAAATTGCGCCTATCCTGAATTAGACGACAAAGATTTAGCCGCACATCATGTTTACAGTAAAAACAACAACAACGAAATTACCAGTTATGCCCGCATTTTACCACCGGGTATTTCGTAT
Organism: Flavobacteriales bacterium; assembly: GCA_037443205.1. Classification (GTDB taxonomy): domain Bacteria; phylum Bacteroidota; class Bacteroidia; order Flavobacteriales_D; family UBA2798; genus JBBIOU01. The sequence goes on from JBBIOU010000016.1 coordinate 66,129, forward strand.
AAAGAGATATCTATCGGTCGTGTATGCTGCCGAAAAGATTTGCGCTTAACCGGCTTAGGAAAAACCAACATGATGCACACGTTAAATTACATCCATAACATTTATGGAAAAGTACCCATCCGAATATCGGCACAATTGTATCTAAAAAAATTTTATGAAGCCTTTCACTTTATTCCACAAGGCGAAAGTTACCTGGAAGATAACATCCCCCATATAGAAATGCTCAGGGTTTAATGCTGATTTTTTTATTTTATCCCACATTACGCATTAGCATGCGTAATGTGGGATAATTCACCTTAGCCTCATCGCAGACAAAACAAGCAAGTATTTTTGAGTTGTATTAAACCCAAAATTGTCATTAGTCAAGCATAACGTTTTTAATCTAAATGCGTATGTATGTGGACGGCATTTGTGTTAATATACCCCCCCTGCGGCTACCCCAAAAGAGGTGAGCATTTCAACTCCTTTTCTTGCAAATGAGGAGAGTGTTCTAAATTGCTGGTTAATCACAATGAGTAATTGTTTAATTCTGATTTATCAAAAAGATATCGATTACATATTAAATAATGTATAATTTGGAATAAATAGATTAATTAAAAAAAACGAACCGCTTAGCTAAAAGTTTAATAACCCTTTTAGGGTTAAATGAGTATAACCTGCAACGTTTTTTGTATCTTTGTTCTGTGAAAACTCGAATATATATAGACACTTCTGTAATTGGCGGATACTTTGATGAAGAGTTTGAAAAAGCAACCAAACAACTCTTTGATAGAATCATAAACAAAGATTTTTTTATTTACTTCTCAGAGATAAATGAAACCGAGTTAATTTTAGCTCCTCAACATATTCAAGATGTAAAAAAATTAATACCGGATGAATGTTATAGATATTTAAATCTTGACCGGGAAGCAAAAATTTTGGCTGAAGCCTACATAAATGAGAATATTCTTGGTAAAGCGAGTTTAAATGATGCTTATCATATTGCCATTGCTTCAGCAAATCGTCTTGATTGTTTAATTAGTTGGAATTTCAAACACATTGTAAATTACGACAAAATAAAATTATTTAATTCAATCAATATGAAATTAAATTATCCGTTGATTGACATTAGAACACCCTTAGAATTTTTAAAATGAAAACTAAATCAGAAAAATCGTTCGACACTGTTGCTTTTTTTCGTGCAATTAAAGAAAAATTGGCAGAAAAAATGTTAGGTATGACCATAGAAGAACAAAAAGAGTTCTTAAAAAAAGTTCGTGAAGGTAAAATAAAAATCTCATAATCATAACCTAAACACTATGAGAAACACCGGTATACCTCTTATAGCGGCAAAACAAGCAAGTATTTTTGAGTTGTATTAAATGCGCGCTGCATGCAAATGTGGTATGGTTTTAAAACCTTACTTTTTGACGGGTTTGTTTTATTTCGGATTTATTTTTTTTATCGCTCAGTCGTTTTTCTTTGGCTGATTTAGCAGGGACACTAGGCTTTCTTTTTTTTACAGGCTTTAGTGCTCGTTTTAGTAGTTCATAAAATTTTTTAATCAGCAATTCTTTATTTTTTTGCTTGCTACGGGTTGTTTGACAGGATAGATGCAGGTATCCGCGGCTATTTATTTTGTTTTTCAATTTTGCAAGCAGTATATTTTTTTGTTCCTCACTTAGCAAACTACTATTAGCAATATGAAACCACAATTCTACACGGGTATCAGTTTTGTTAATATGCTGTCCGCCTTTACCACTGCTGCGCGATGCAGTAAAAGTTAATTCCTTATTTAAATACGCTATCTGCATCTTATGTTTGTTTAATAAGCTCTTCGAGTTCTATCCAGCGCAAAATTTTTTCGTCTAATTGTGCATTTAATATGCTTAACTCTTCGCTCACTTTTATTAATTCTATGTGGTTGTTCGATACCTCTTCTAATTTTTTGCTGAGTGCTGCTTTCTTTTTTTCTAAATCGGGAATTTCTTTTTCAAGCAATTCAAATTCGTATTTGTCTTTATAGCTGATTTTTATTTTTGTAGTATTTGCATTAGTCGGGGTCTTTAGTTCTGTTTTTACGTTATCCGGTTTCACCTTGGGTTCTTGTTCTTTTGTATGTTCATCTCTATATTGAGAGTAAGTACCCTCAAATATTTTAATATGTCCGTTCCCTTCAAAAATAAATAATCTGTCAACCAGTTTGTCCATAAAATAACGGTCGTGCGAAACCACTATGAGGCAACCTTTAAAATCGAGTAAAAACTGTTCCAGCACAGCAAGGGTTATTAAATCTAAGTCGTTTGTAGGTTCATCTAAAATTAAAAAGTTAGGGTTTTTCATCAACACAGTGAGCAGATATAAACGCTTTTTTTCTCCACCGCTTAATTTAGAAACGTAAGTATATTGCATGTCGGGTTTAAACTGAAACATTTGCAGCATTTGCGAAGCGCTTACTTTGGTGCCATCTGCCAGAGGAATAAAATCTGCTATTTCTTTAATCACTTCAATCACTCTTTTGTCGTTATTAAGCAACATACCTTGTTGCGAGTAATATCCATATACCACAGTTTCGCCTACATTTATTTTACCACTATCAGCTGATTGCTGGCCGGTAATCAAATTTAAAAAAGTAGATTTACCCGTGCCGTTATTACCTATAATGCCTATTCGTTCACCGGTTTTAAAAGTATAATCAAAGCCTTTTAATATAATTTGATTATTAAATGATTTATATACTTTTTTTAGTTCAAGAATTTTTCCGCCTATGCGGTTCATTTTTACGCTCAGTTGCAGTTTGTCTTGTTTACGTGTTCCGGACACTTTATTTTCGAGATCGTAAAAAGCATCTACGCGCGATTTTGATTTAGTACCTCTGGCTTTGGGCATTTTTCTTATCCATTCTAACTCTCTGCGGTAAATATTGCGTGCTCTATCTAATTCACTTTGCTGATTGAGTTCGCGCTCTGCTTTTTTTTCTATAAAATATGCATAATTACCTTTATAAAAATAAAGGCTGGCGTTGTCTAATTCGATGATATCCGTACATACATTATCTAAAAAATAGCGATCGTGGGTAACCAACAAAAGCGACACATTTTTTCTTACAAAATAATTTTCGAGCCATTCAATCATTTCTAAATCCAAATGATTGGTTGGTTCGTCCATAATGAGTAACTGTGGTTCGTCTATAAGTACCTTAGCAAGTGCTACTCTTTTTTGTTGTCCGCCTGATAATTGTTTTAAAGGCTGATTGATTTTGGTTATTTTTAATCGGGTAAGTATTTGTTTGATTCGGCTTTCATAATCCCAAATACCTAAATTATCTATCCGTTGAATACAGTTTTGTATTTCGGTTTCAGTTTCGGAACAAGGATTTTCGTTATGTTTTTCTATAGCCAGCTCGTATTTTTTTATGGCTGCTGTTGATTCGTTTTGCTCATTAAATAAAGCATTATAAACCGTTTCGTTTAAATTAAAATTTGTTTGTTGTTGTAAAAAAGCCACACTTATGCCGTTTCTGAAAACCACTTTACCGCTATCGGCAATATCGGTTCCTTGCAATATATTTAACAAGGTGGTTTTACCGCTTCCGTTGCGTGCTACCAATGCTATACGTTGCCCCTGCTGAATACCAAAACTGATGTCGGTAAAAAGAGTTTTTTCTCCGTATGATTTAGTTAAATTTTCTACTGATAATAAATTCATATAAGGCTATATATCCTGCTGCTGCAATTTTATCCAACCAGATTGTTCGGCTCCTTTTTTATTTTTTGCTTTAACAAAAATATAATTTTTACAGCATTTAATCAGTTCTATTTCGTAAGCGGCATATCCTCTAATGGCTGCCTCATCAACAGGTTCTTCATACAAGGGTATCTCGTTATTGATATCAAAAGGTAATTTCAGATTTTTAGTTTCTATCCATAGATTAGCGTAAGGCTCGTTTCCGCTATCTATTTGAAACCATTTATTACCGGATGCAATAATCAGAAACTCTTCGTTGCCCGATGAAAGTTTTTTTACCATATCGCCATTGGGCGTATCGCGCAGAATAGCTTTATTTTTGGCTTTAACAAGCAGCCGGCATTTACAATCATCAAATTTATTATCAAGCGATTTCTTTTTAAACAAATACAAACGATGAGCATCTAAAAATTCTATTTCCATGTAGTTGGTATCTATGCTTAGTAGTTGCCAATAATAAATTTTATGGCTGTCTTTTTGCAAATGAAGGTAATTTCCTTGCTCAGAAATTTTCCCTCGTTTGTAATCAGGTTTATCAAGCAAATTCATATTATATTCAGCGGCTATATTATCTGCATACAGCTCTGTCCAGGTATTATTTTTTATAATTACTTCATGGTTTCTGTCGTTGCGGTCTATCCATACTCCTTGTAATAACTGCAGGTTATTAACTTTCGGATGGTTGTGCTTCAGGGTATCTTCATCGGTGTTATTTAATAATGAAACCGGAGAATTGCTGCAAGCCGAAAATATTACTGCAGATAAAAGTAAGAGGTGTTTCATTTGTATGGAGCACAAATTAGGGATAAGAATTATTTAATAACACCTAATTGTTTGCCTACTTTTTCAAAGGCTGCTATGGCTTTATCTAAATGTTCTTTTTCGTGGGCTGCCGAAAGTTGCACGCGAATGCGGGCTTTATCTTTGGGTACTACCGGATAAAAGAATCCTATCACATAAATGCCTTCTTGCAATAACTTATCGGCAAATACCTGTGAAAGTTTGGCATCGTATAACATAACGGGCACAATTGCCGAATCGCCTTCTTTAATTTCTAAGCCGATTTTTTTAATTCCCTGTTTAAAATAATTAATATTCCATTCTAATTTATCGCGCAGTGCGGTGGTTTCGCTCAGCATATCAAAAACTGCAATGGATGCGCCTACGATGTGCGGAGCTAAAGAGTTAGAAAATAAATACGGGCGAGAGCGTTGGCGCAACATTTCGATAATTTCTTTTTTACCGGTTGTAAACCCTCCCATGGCTCCTCCCAGGGCTTTGCCCAATGTACCGGTTATAATATCTACGCGGTGCATTACATTTTTTAGTTCTACGGTTCCTCTGCCTGTTTTACCGATAAAGCCGGTGGCATGACTTTCGTCAACCATTACCAGGGCATCGTATTTTTCGGCCAGGTCGCATATTTTATCCAAAGGAGCCACAAATCCATCCATTGAAAATACGCCATCGGTAACTATGATGCGAAAACGTTGGGCTTGTGCTTTCTTGAGCTGTTCTTCCAAATCGTTCATATCGCAATTTTTGTAACGATAGCGTTGGGCCTTGCACAAGCGCACACCATCTATAATAGATGCGTGGTTTAATTCGTCAGAAATAATAGCATCTTCTTCGCTGAATAATGGCTCAAACACTCCTCCGTTAGCATCAAAGCATGCAGCATACAAGATAGTGTCTTCCTGACCTAAAAATGTGGCTATTTTTTGTTCTAATTCTTTGTGAATATCTTGTGTTCCGCAGATAAATCTTACCGAAGACATGCCATAACCTCTGTGGTCTAATGTTTTGTGCGCAGCTTCTATAACACGCGGGTGCGAAGAAAGCCCTAAATAATTATTGGCACAAAAAATAATGACTTCTTTACCGTCTTGCAATTTTACTACTGCGCCCTGCTCGGATGCAATAATTCTTTCTTTTTTAAATAAACCTGCATGCTCAATATTGCTTAGTTCTTGCTGCAGGTGCTCTTTCATTTTTCCGTACATAAGAAATGATAATTAAGGGTATGGTAAGATTAATAAAAAAACTACCGAACAAGGGTATTTATACATCCGGCACTGCATAATTTATTGTTAATGACAAATTGATTAGCCGCAGGTAACCAACCAAATGATTGTGCCTAAAGCAATCAGTGTATAAATCCAGCCAACTGCTGCAACACCTCCACCATCAAAAAAATTATATTTGGTTGCATGGTGCTCATGCCCGTGGTTGTCGTGTACGTGAGAATGGTTATCGTGACTCATAATTTATTATTTAGACTTCAAAAATAATAATTCGTATTTAATTATGATGATTTGATTTTGTTTTTGATAGGATTACCTTAAATTCTTATGTGTCAAAGCAATATTATTTTTTTGCAACATTGTTGCGTATTTAAAAAATGCATTATATTTGCAACAAAATTGCAAATAACTAAAATTATATAAATATGAAAGGAAAAGCTACACTTTTCGCAATTGCTGTAATTGCATTAACCCTGGGTTTAAGCTCTTGTTCAAAAGAGTACACCTGCGAGTGCCAATACAAACATCAACATGGCAACCACAGTCATGATGAATCTGAGACTTACACATTTAAATCAAAGAAAAAAGATGCGGATGAAAAATGCCAGGCAAAAAAAGCAGAATTAGAATCAGAGCCTGATCACTGTTGTGCTACTTGTAATTTAAAATGATGTTTGGTTTAGTTCCCTGCTTGTAAATAAATATTTACAAGCAGGGGAAATTTATTTCAAATCTCCGAAACACATCACGGCTGTATAATCCCATTTTTTGTGCGGTTGTATGGAAACGCCTACAGAGAGAAATTCTTTTCTTAATATATTTTTTCTGTGTCCTTTATCCGCAACATTATCATCTATTAATAAATTCATGACAATATCAATAGCTTTATTGTGGCCGTAATCGCAGTTTTCGCCTGTGTATATATAACGGGGTGCAAATTGTTTAAAACGTTTACTGTAATTCTGATGACTTATGATTCCTTTTTTGCCTGTTTCTATAGCGTGGTTTTGGGCACAATTAAATAAATCTTTTTGCGGCAAAAGGGGTTCTGCTCCTTTATAATTTTTTAAATCGTTGATTAATGAAGTTATATGATGGTTATTTTTAATCATATTTGTAGAGTTATCTATATATTCCTGTACATAGGTTTCGGCAAAGAGTTTACCGTTTAGTCTTGCCAAATTCATTAAATAAATAACTTCTTTTTCTTGCTCGCTCAGGTAAGTTGCATCTTTGGCGGTATTGGCTTTTTGTTTGGTAGCTTCATCCCATTTAGAATAGGGATATTTTTGTTGTGATTGCGATAGGGTTTTAAATGCAATCAAACATAAGATTATTTTAAATAGCAAATTAAGTTTCATAGTTTTTCAAATTTAAATAGAAAACACAATGACAATTTAATCAGTTATTAAATAAATTTTGTAATTTAAACTCACTTGTAGTATGAAAAGTTATATCGCTGTAATTTTGTTTAGCCATATTTAACAAAAAAGGAGATTCGGCAAGATAAACGCTGTTTCCGTCTTTATCAAAAGCTATATTATTAGCTTTAACTCTTAAAAATTCCTGCATTTGGGCTTGGTTATGGGATGTAATCCAGCAGGCTTTAAACATATTTACCGGTACAAAGGTACACGAAGCACCATATTCGTGTTTTAATCGGTATTGAATTACTTCGAACTGAAGTTCGCCAACCGTACCAACAACTTTTCTGTTTCCGGGTTGTTGTATGAACAATTGTGCTACGCCCTCATCGGTAAGTTGCATGATACCTTTTTCCAATTGCTTGGTTTTCATGGGGTCATTATTAATCAATTCTCTGAAAATTTCGGGAGAAAAGCTGGGTATTCCCTGAAACATTAGTTCCTCGCCTTCGGTAAGGGTATCGCCAATTTTAAAGTTACCGGTGTCGTATAATCCCACTACATCACCCGGATAAGCATAATCAATTACGCTTTTATCTTGCGCCATAAAACTGGTAGGGTTATTAAAGCGTAATTCTTTATTGAGGCGCACATGTTTAAAAAATTTGTTTCTTTCGAAAATGCCCGAAACTACACGTAAAAAAGCAATTCTATCGCGGTGTTTGGGATCCAGATTGGCGTGTATTTTAAATACAAAACCTGTAAATTTATTTTCGTCAGGGTTTACAAAACGCTTATCACTTTCGCGACCAAGCGGATTAGGTGCAAGCCTGATGAATGCATCCAACAGTTCTCTTACTCCGAAATTATTAAGTGCACTACCAAAAAATACAGGCGCTACCTTGCCAGCTAAGTATTTATTTACATCAAAGGCATCATATACTCCTTCAATCAATTCTATATCGTTGCGTAACTGGTTTGCTCCGCGCTCACCCACTAAATCATCCAGTTCAGAAGAGTTTAAATCTTTTATATTAATTACTTCTTTGACTATAGAAGTTTTGCTTGCTTCAAATAAATTCAAATCTTTTTCATAAATATTATACACACCCTTAAAAGTTGCGCCTATACCTATTGGCCAGCTAAGCGGACGCACTTTGATATTTAATTTTTCTTCCAGTTCATCTAATAAATCAAAACCATCCTGTCCTTCTCTGTCGAGCTTGTTTATAAAAATAATAACCGGTGTGTTGCGCATGCGGCATACTTCCATCAGTTTTTCGGTTTGTTCTTCTACACCGTTGGCACAATCTATAACCAATATAACACTATCTACAGCAGTTAATGTTCTATAGGTGTCTTCGGCAAAATCTTTGTGGCCGGGGGTGTCGAGCAGATTAATTTTTAAGCCTTTGTAATTAAACGCCATTACCGATGTGGCAACCGAGATACCGCGTTGCTTTTCTATTTCCATAAAATCGGATGTGGCCGATTTTTTAATCTTGTTTGATTTAACGGCTCCTGCTGTTTGTATAGCACCACCAAACAACAATAGTTTTTCGGTAAGTGTTGTTTTACCCGCATCCGGGTGACTGATAATGGCAAATGTTTTTCTTTTGCTTATTTCTTCTGTTAATGACATGGCGCAAAAGTAAGGTTAAAACAACAATAATTACAATTTATTAATTAGTTCGCTTTGTATGTAACATAATCTATTTTAATCAAATTGGGTTAATTTTCTTGATAACTTATCAGAATAGAAAATCAAATTTCTTTGCTTTTTTATTAAAACTTGATTGCCTAATATCATAAAAGTATATTTTATAAAAAATAAATCTATTGTAATACACAAACAGCAGATAATCAAACACCAATATTTAAACCCTTTAGTTTGGATATGTATAAAATTGAGAAAATTTTTTTTGATTTATTTTGCACATATCAAAAAAATGTTATATACTTGCTGTTACTAATCTTTATAAGTATGAAAAATAACTCTACCCC
>JBBIOU010000017.1:0-70792 GCA_037443205.1 Flavobacteriales bacterium
TTATCATATTTTTTTCTGCCACATCCATACCCACGCGCGAACTGCCGTATATGTGTTTTTCTTGTTGTGTGTATGTAAGCGTTTGTGCCGTATTATCTACTTTATGCTCATACACACTCATTACATTGCCCTGCGCATCGCGCACGTAGTAAGTAGATTTCTCCCATACGTTGGCACTTGTGTATATATGTTTGGCTATTCGGTGTCCCATAGCGTCACTTCGACTTCACTGCGTTTCGCTCAGTGCAGGCATAGTCAAATATAAGATTTTTTTTCGTACTGGCGGTTGTTCTTAACACTTTTTTTACCTTGCTATCTACCCGCCATACTATTTCCTCTATTTCTTCCTGCGCATCGCGCTTCAACTCGCCAATTTCCGAATATGAGTAATTGTTATTTTGGTTTATCAGTGTTAAATCGTCTTCAAACAACCCCATATCATCAATATCGTTTGCGTCATAATCGGTGTCATCGTTTACATGGTATAAACGGTTTTGTATGGTTTTGCCATTGGCATCTTTGTGCTGTTCATTTAAAAGCAGTCTTACCATGCACGTAGGGAAAAACATCAAGAAAATCAGGGAGCAAAAATCGGATCAAATGAAATACGTAGTTTTTTTAGGCGGGCTACGTCCGGGTGAAAGAGGTGTTTACGTTTCTACTTCAGGTTTTACTTCGGATGGAAAATACGAAGGGGCACGTGCTAATAACTCAATGATGCTCATAGATAATGAACTTCTTGCTGATTTGAATATTCTGAGGAGCAGATTTTTCCAACATAATTTGCAAGCTTTTTACCAAATTTCTTCGCTATCTTGCAAACAATTTCATACCTCAATCACCACTTTTCACCAATATTTTCAACATGTTGAAGGGTTGTTAAGGGTTGGCTAATTAATATTAATTAATCTTTCGTTATAGTCTATTACAAAATACTTTAAGTTGGGGAGAATTGTATATGTATGTCGTTCATCAACAACTAATTTATCAGCTACAAATATTTTCATACGTAATGAAACATGAGTTTTGTGTTTATTATAATAGAAATAGGAGAATACTATTTTGTTTTTTCTGTCCTTGTTCTCTAAAATGTAATCTAAAGTAATATTTTCAACAGGTGGTCTTACGTAAGATGTAAAGGGCTCTCGATAAGGGTTTATAAATCCTTTCTCATCAGGAAAATTAAGGTTATCTATCCAGTCAGAAACAGATTTATTTAATGATTCGTCAACCCGAACATCAAATGTTAAATCACTCAGTCTCTTTGTTGATAAATTCTCTTCAATAATGTCCTCTAACAATATCCTTTCTCTTGCATCTTTTTCATAAACATCACAATGGTTATTACAAGAAATTAACAAAACGAACAAATAGATTACTTTTTTTTTCATATTAAAATTTGTTTGAGTTTATTCTGTTGCTTTTTTTAATAACTTTTCTTGTACCGCCATTGGCACATCACTTCGCTCTTGATATGTGGAGTCACTCGTTGTGTATCCATTAAATGAACCAGGTGTATAGACTCTTTCAAAATATCTGATATTACCTTTTTCATCAACATTACCCATCCAAGTCCTGCCATCATGTGCAATAATATGTTGTCCTTGTTTTGGCACAATACCATTTTGAGATACTTCTTTGTTTTGGCTTTCAGGCTTAGCCGGAGGAAATACTTCCTGTAGTATCTTTTTTACATCTTTAGCCATATCAATCCATTTGCTATCTACCATTTCTTCGGGTAATAACTCCATAAGCGCATCTATTTCTAAGCTTTGAGGGTTTTCTTGTGTTGCTTTAGTTTTCGTTTTTGAATCAGAAGTACCTCCGCCTTTTTTAGATGTTAGATGAAATCCTCCTCTCTGAGTCTCACCCTTGCCTGTTAATATGTTCCAACTACCCATATCCCACCAATGATTAACTCTTTTGTAACGTGTTTTTGCGGCAGAGATATTGTAATTATATGTGCCACTGCTTTTATCATAAGTAACTCTAATTACTATTTCTTGTTTTACATCATATTTATCATAATAATATGATGAAGTCGTATTCTGTGTTTCATCTATCAAATGTTCGGAACAAATTCTACATCTTCCGGCCATTACCTTTTCAACATAATTTGCATCGTGCCTTTCAATGGTCCTTTTTGTGCCGTCAGAAAAAATTATAGTTATATATGTATCTTTAGTTTTACCTCCTTTATCTATTAAGTAAATAGGATTATTGCCCGCATAATTATAAGGAGATTCAAATGGATAAGATGCAAATAACGGATCCACACTTAGGAATCTTCCTAAACGAGGATCATGCATTCTAAATTCAAAGTTAATAGAATTTCCACTGCCTTTTACCTCATCATCCCTCTCCTGCCCATTAAACCCATACCTGTACTTTTCACTCGTAAAATTGCGGTTTTGTAGGAGGACGCCAAACGGTGGGTAATTTGATATATGTATTTTACTCGTCATTAAACTGTTTAGCCAAATTTAAGGAAAAATTTTTTAACCACAGAGGGCACAGAATAACACAGAGGTGTTTACCCCACATTACGCATTAGCATGCGTAATGCTCGCCTGATGACGGATAACCCAAATCCCACACGACACTCAACACACTCAGTCCGCCTCTGGCGGAAAATTTGGATTTATTTCAAATTTCTTATGCTGAATAATTTGGGTTTATTATGTGTGTTTGATTTGCCGTGACATGATTTAACCAAATTTAAGGAAAATTTTTTGTTTTAACCACAGCATAGCATAGAGATTTTATCTAGCATTAAGCATAGGTTTTTTGTAATACGGGTTTAATTGTGTAATAAAGTCCAATACCAAGAACTATTACTCTGGTAGTAGCTCAATCATTTCACTGCACATATACTAAGCGTTGCGGTTTTTTTTAACCTAAGCAATATTATTAATTAAATACTATTTTTTGTGTTTTGGTAACATCACCTACTTTAAATTGTAAATGATAAATACCTCTTGATAATTCGTTTTTATTGATATTGATAATATGCTGACCTTGCGAGTATGAACCCGAAGCCACATTCATAACTTCCTTACCTAATTGGTCAAAAATTTTGAGGCTAATAATGGTATTATGCAACAAGCTAAAACTAATATTCATTTGTTCCTCTGCAGGATTCGGATAAACAAGCAAGGTATTAATCGTTTCTTCTGCATCTACAGATAAGGGAGCCTGGATATTAATATCATCAATATAAATATTGTTGCTTTGTGCGTCTCCCTGAAATTCAAATTTTAAAAGAAAGCCGGGTATTAAATACATGGAATTTAGATTAATCACAATTTCTTTCCATTCCGACTGATTGGCCGGGGTAAATGCAGTTGTTACAGGCGTATTATTTACTGTAGAAAAAGTAGCACCCGAAATTTGTCTAAGCGTTGACCATGTTTGCCCGCAGTTAAACGAACCATAAACTCTAAGTCGAACGCTCGAAGGCACAGTAGCTACTTTATGGGCATAAGCATATTTAAAAGTAATTTGTGCTGCTGTTAATCCGGTTAAGTCGTATGTATTAGAAATAAATGCATCGGTAGTTAAACTGGGCGAAGAAAAATTATTGATATAAACTGATTTATTTCCTGTATATCCTGTATTTGCTATGTCCCAGGTTCCTTGTCCGTCAATATTTTCTATAAACCAGTAGTTATTGGGCAAGGCGGTTGCCAACTCAAATCCTTCCACGATAGGTGCCGGCTGACCATTAGCCGGCAACACTGTAATATAAGCATTTTTGGTTATACTAACATTTTGAGAGCCGTTACCTGCCGTAAGCGAAACATTGTATGTACCGGCAGTATTGTAGGTAATTTGTGGGTTTTGAGTATTATCGGTCGAAGGAGTTCCTCCGGGAAAGGACCAGTTCCAGGTAGTAACGCCATGATAGGATGCGTCAGTAAAATTTACCGTTTGTCCTTCGCATATAATAAATTTGTTTGCTGTAAAGTCGGCTGCACATAAAATATCGGGACCGCTTACACCGGCATCTATCAGGTTCTGTGCCTGCCAAAGTTGATTGCGTTGGGCGGTGCCACTGTTTAATGCATTAATCATGCGCGTTTTTTGTCCTTCGGTAAACATGTTGGAACAATACGAGTATTCCATATAATTTTGAACATTATCAAGGCTGCTGCACGATGTACCGTTTAAATTGCAGGTTGTCCATCCGATGGTATTGGGCGTATCGGTTACGTTATCGTCTCCTGTACAATTGCTTGATAATCCGGGTGTATTACTGTTGCCCCAGGTATGTCGTAAATTTATCCAGTGACCTACTTCGTGGGTTAAGGCTCTGCTGGTAGTTGTGTTGCTAGGAGGCAAAGAACCGCAATAATTATATTTTAACCAAATGCCATCGTAATTTGCAGGTACAAACGAAGAAGGTAAATTAGTGTAACCCGCTGCACCATTAGGGTCTTTGCACACCCATACATTTAGATATTTGTTTCTGGGGAAACGGATGTTATTGGCATTGTTATTCCCGTTAAGATTCCTGTTTACATCATCTACCATAGCTTGTGTACCCACTTCGGTTTCTGTAGAATAGGTGCGGGTAATACCTTTTACACAATTACCCAATGCATCTTTTTGGGCTAATCTAAATTCAAAGCCCACATTGGCTGCAATAGATTTAAATGCAGGTATAATATTAACAGTATCCGGGTTAAGTTTATTAAAGTCTTCATTTAAAATTCTTACTGCATCATAAATATTTTCATCCGGAATATTTTCAACACCGTTGATGTGAACGATATGAAATACAATCGGAATAACATAAATCATTCTGTCGCCCTGGCGATAGGATCCCATATTTTGTAAAAATTCTTTGCTAAAAGTTTCTTCGGGGTGTTGAATATTAAGAGGGTTGTAGGTTTTGTTTAACTGCTCCATGTATTGGTCGGTGCCGCAAAAATGTTTGATGGTTTGATGTTGCTCGGGAAGTTGAGCCAATAAATTTGCAGCAAGGAAAATAAAAAAGAAGGGCAAAATTTTTTTCATAACAAGTATTTTTTAGTTTGCTTCAAAATCTCTGATGTCTATAACAACATCGTTAATTTTTGTTTCACCTGTAAAGATACCTAAAATTTTTCGGGCGGTCAATTCAGGGCTTGTTAAATTTCCTTCATTCTTATAATTTACAAATCTGTTTTTTGAGGAAAAGTCATTTTCATTGGAGGAACGGATAATTTCCTGCATCGGTGTATCAATGATGCCGGGATATACCGAATAAGCCTTTATGTGGTTGATATACTGTTCATTGAGTTCTTCCTGCAATACCCGGGTATACATATCAAGAGCCGCTTTTGATGCGCAATAAGCCGACCAGGAGGGAATGGGATAAGAGGCAGCTCCCGAACTGATATTTATAATTAATCCGGATATTTTAAGCGGAATTATGGTTTTTAAAAATTGATTACACAAGATAGCGGGAGCAATAGTATTTACAGTAAATGTATTGTGTATTTGCAGGTTGTTCAGATGACCGTTTCTTTTTATATCTCCAATTATGCCGGCATTATTAATTAAAACAATTTTTTCACAATTTTGAGGGATTTGAAACTTTATATTTTCTATTTGTGAAAAATCTCTAAGGTCAACCGTTTGATGTATATATCGGTTGTGGTAAATACTTTGTGTTCTGGAAAATCCATACACGATGTTGCGGTTATCTTTTAAAAGTAATTCGGCAATAGCCTTGCCTAATCCTAAACTGCTGCCGGTGATATAATAACAGTTCATTATTGATTGATTTCTATAAATCTTGCCACATCTTTAGAGGTACCAAACACAACCAGGGTATCGGTTTCGTAAACAACTGTTTCCGAGTTGGGAACACCTAAAATATGGTTTTCTTTTACTGTTTCATTGCCTTCTTTCATATCATACTCACGCTTTATGGTAATAAGAGTCAGATGATATTTATTGCGCAAACCGATATCAGCCAGTGTTCTGTTGGCAATTTCTTTGGGTGCTTTAATTTCTGCAATTTCATAATCATCGGGTAATTGCAAGTAGGAAATGATGCTTGGATTTAAAAGTCTTTCGGCAACTACCTGTGCTACTTCGTCTTCGGGCAATAAAATTTCTTTGATGCCAATTTTTTCAAGAATCATTTTTTGTTTGGGTCCGTGTGCCCTTGCTATAACACGTTTTACGCCCAGATCCATTAAATGCGCGGCTGTCAGTACAACTGCTTCAAAATTTTCTCCGATGGCTACCACGGCTGCTTCTACTTCGTTTATGTTTTGCGATTGCAGCGCTTTTGCATCGGTAGAGTCGAGCTCTACGGCATAGGCAACATCATCTTTGATATTGTCTATTTTTTCTTCATCCAAATCGAAGGCAAAAACTTCTGCGCCTTTTTGCGCAAGTCTGCGGGCAATGGCCGAGCCATATTTACCAACACCAATTACGGCAAATTTGTTTCCTTTTAACGGCATGATAAGAGGTATTTATGATAATGCTTGTTTTAAATCTTCTATTAAATCTTCTATATCTTCTACCCCCACGCTTAGGCGCAGCAGATTATCAACTACTCCCGATTTTTCTCTTTCTGCTTTAGGTATTGAAGCGTGTGTCATGGTAGCCGGATGATTAATTAATGACTCTACGCCTCCTAAAGATTCGGCCAACGAAAAAACTTTGAGCGAAGATGCCAGTTTAAAAGTTTCTTCTGCTGTACCTTTATATACAAAGGAAATCATACCTCCAAAATCGCGCATTTGAGTTTTTGCAATTTGATGGTTTGGATGTTCTTGGAACCCGGGCCAATACACTTTTTCTATTTTGGGATGATTTTTTAAGAAATGTGCTATTTCTTTTCCATTTTTACAATGTGCCTGCATACGTAAATGCAGTGTTTTAATGCCGCGTATTACCAAAAAGCAATCCATAGGTCCGGGAGTAGCTCCGCACGAGTTGTGAATAAACGCCAGTTGTTGGTAAAGATTATCATCGTTCAGACATAATGCACCCATCACAACATCACTATGTCCGCCAAGATATTTGGTTACCGAATGCATTACAATATCTGCACCTAAATCAATGGGGTTTTGCAGGTAGGGTGATGCAAAAGTATTATCAACGGCAAGTATCAAATTATGTTCTTTGGCAATGGCAGCGCAGGCTTTGATGTCTATTATCTGCATGGTAGGATTGGTGGGTGTTTCTAACCATATCATGCGGGTATTGGCGTGGATATATTTTTTAATATCTTCTGCCCGCGACATATTTACAAAATGAAATTTTATACCCATTGGCTCAAATACCTTGGTAAACATTCTGTACGAACCGCCATATAAATCATCTCCGGCAATTATTTCATCACCGGGTTTAAATAATTTAATTACTGCATCTATAGCTCCCATGCCACTGGAAAAACACAAGGCATACCTGGCATTTTCTAAAGCTGCCAGATTTTTCTCTAAGGCAGTGCGGGTAGGATTTTTGCCTCTGGCATAAGCATATCCCTTATGTTTACCAGGATATTCCTGCACAAATGTGGAGGTTTGAAATATCGGTGTCATAATTGCACCCGTGCCTGCATCGGGTTCCATTCCTGCATGTATAGCTTTTGTTCCGAATTTCATAGTATATATTTGTTACAAAGGTATATGCATTCCAAATACGGAAGGAATAATTTATAAAGAAATTTCAAAAAAAATATTGCCGCGGTAATCAATTAACCCATAAACCCAAATTCAGTATTATAAATTTTACAATGGTTTAAATTTTCCGCCAGAGGCGGACTGAGTGTGTTGAGTGTCTTGTGTGATTTGGGTTATCCGCCATTAGGCGAACATTACGCATGCTAATGCGTAATGTAGGATAAAACCTTTTTGGGGTTAAATTTTTTTCATCAAATATTTCAGGATTATCCACGGTACATTTAAAAGGTATAATAAAACATTTAAGTTTTCTTTTTTTATTTTATATTCTTCCAGATACAATTGTTTGTTGAATTTTTTAGAAATACCATCGGCCATACAATCGCTTATTGTAAGGTTGTAATATTGAGCGTTTGCTTGCTGAAGATATAACTTGAGGTGAAAGTCGTAATCAGCGAGTATTTTATAGCGAGTATTAAAATTTATATTCAATCTTTTTTTGTTATAAAAAACTCCCTGCTGATGCAGTGTGTTTCGCCAAATTATCTGAAAATTAAATTTACACACATGTGTTTTTCTAATCAATGCGTGTTTAGCGCCAAGATTATTAACATTACCAAAAACAATATCTAAGTTTTTTAGCTCGTGGCAAAATATGGTTTGTAATACGTTTTCATTATGCAATTGGTCGTCTGCGCCTAAAATATAAATCCAGTTACCGCTGGCGTGTTTTATTCCTTTATTAATTGCCTCATAAATACCCTTGTCTTTTTCTGAAATCAGACAGGCAATTTGCGTTTTGTAAGCATCTAATAAGGCGAGTGTGTTATCGGTAGATCCTCCATCAATAACAATGAGTTCTTTATACGGATAAGATTGATTTAAAACACTTATAACAGCCTTTTCGATTGTGTTTTGTGCATTTAATACCGGAATGATTATGCTTACCTGATTAAGCATTTAGCGCAGGGGGTTAAAATGAGCAGCGGGCTTTACTTCGGTTACCATGCCATTTTCGCATTTTAAGGTTCTAAACGGAAATTTTTCCATCATGGTATAATCATGCGTGGCCATCAAGACACAACTTCCGGTTTTGCTTATCTCAAAAAGTAGGTTTAAAATTTCTACCGATGTTTCGGGGTCTAAATTTCCGGTAGGTTCATCTGCCAAAATAATTTCAGGTTCATTAATCAATGCACGGGCAATAGCTACTTTTTGTTGTTCGCCTCCCGATAAGCGGTGTGGCATGTTGGCAGCTTTATCAATTAAACCCACCCGTTTAAGCAATTCTTCTGCACGTTGTTTCATTTTTTGTTTGCTTTTCCAACCGGTAGCGCGCATTACAAAGTACAGATTTTCCAGTACATTTCTGTCGCCCAGTAATTGAAAATCCTGAAATACTATACCGATTTTTCTTCTCAGATAAGGTATATGCCTGCGTTTTATTTTTTTTAAATTATATGATGCTACCGTAGCTTCGCCTTTGGTAAGGGGTAAATCGGCATAAAGAATTTTTAGTAATGAACTTTTACCGCTGCCTGTTTTACCAATCAGGTAAACAAATTCACCTTTTGCTATACTAAAGCTTACATCGCTCAGCAACACAGTATTTTGCTGTGCTACACTTAAGTTTTTAAGGTCAATAACAGAAACATTCATTTGAGATGTAACAAAAAAGTATTTATAACCGTGTAAAGGTAGTGCAAAACATTTTTTTATCACTTATCGGGCAAAATTTTACACTTTAAATATTTAACACAAACGCGTTGATAACTTGTGATTTTATTTTATTAACGCAACAAGTGCCAAAGTAACTTTACATAACATTTTGTTAAAATGAATAATTACGCCCTTACCTTATCATTTATTTTATTTTTTGTTTTCTCACAAGCACAAAAAACAAGCATTTACACCGACCATAATGTGTTATACAGAAATGCGCTCGAATTGTACGACAAGGGAAAATACAGCGCTGCACAAAAAGTATTTGCCGAAGTAATACAAAAAAACAGCAACCGGCATGATGAAGTATGGATTAATGCTGAGTATTATTACGCACTGTGTGCGCTAAAATTATTTCATCCCGATGCCGAATTTCTATTGCAACGTTTTGTAGATGACCATCCCGAAACACCCCAGGTAAGAACTGTTTATTTAGAACTGGGCAGACATTATTACAACAACAACCAGTTTAAAAAAGCCGTACAGTTTTTCGAAAAAATAGACCGCTTAGATTTAAACGAAGATGAATTGGCCGAATATTATTTTAAAAGCGGCTACAGCTACTTTCAATTAAAAAAATATAAAGAAGCTGCCATGCAATTTTATGAAATAAAAGATCGCCCTAATGAATATAAAGAACCGGCTTTGTATTATTATTCATATATTTCATACAGCGACAAAAATTACCAGGTAGCTCTGGAAGGCTTTTTAAACCTGAATAACAGCGAAACATTCAAATTATTAGTTCCTTATTATATTACACAGATATATTATTTACAAGGTGATTTTGATAAAGTAATTGCTTACGGACCTTCAGCCATGGAAAAAGAAACACCCAAACGACAAACAGAAATAGCGCGTTTAATTGGCGATTCCTATTACCGGCAAATGAAATATCAGGAAGCTGTTCCTTACCTTGAAAAGTTTATAAAAACCGTTAATCCTTCGCGCGAAGAAAGCTACCAGATGGGATATGCTTACTATCGGGCAGGCTTCTATGATAAAGCTATAACATGGTTTAACAGAGCCGTAAACGGAAAAGACGCCTTAGCACAAATTGCTTATTACAATTTAGCTGATTGCTACTTAAAACTGGGTGAAAAAGTTTACGCCCGCAATGCCTTTGAAGGAGCATCGAAATTTGATTTTGACCCGCAAATTCAGGAAGATGCATTGTTTTCTTACGCTAAATTGGCATACGAATTATCTTATAACCCTTTTCATGAAGCTATCAATGCACTTCAGTACTATCTGGATAAATATCCTAAAAGTCCGCGCAGAGATGAGTGTTTTTCATTTCTGATAAATGTTTACATCACAACCAAAAATTATCAGGCAGCGCTCAACGCATTAAACAAAATAGAAAATAAAGATTTTAAAATGCAAAGCGCTTATCAGTTGGTTTCGTTTAACAGAGGCGTTGAACTGTTTACCAATTTAAATTACAACGAAGCCATCAAACATTTTCAAAATGTAAAAAAATACCCCATCGAACGCAAACTCAATTACGAAAGCAAATACTGGATAGCCGAAAGCTACTACGGACTAAAAGAATACGATAATGCCATCAATGCTTACACCGCATTTCAGCAAGAACCCGGAGCATTTAGTTCTAAATACTATAATCTGGCCAATTATGGTATTGCTTATTGCTGGTATAATAAAGCACTGGATGCCGGTAAGGATGAAACCTATCTTAAAAATGCGCTCTACTCGTTCAGAAAATATACGGATGAAAAAGACCTGAGCGATACCCGTAAATATAGTGATGCACTGATGCGCACTGGCGACATTTATTTTGTTGGTAACCAAACCGAAAATGCTCTGCAGTTTTATAACCAGGCATTAAGCAATTTACCATCCAACGAAAAAGATTATGCGCTTTATCAAGGCGCTTTGTGCAAATCATTTTTAAAAAAATATGATGAAGCCATACAAAATTTTACAACCATTATAAATAATTACACCACTTCTAAATTTATACCCGATGCCAAATTTGAAATTGCCGAAATTTACCGCCTGCAAGACGAACGCAACCGCGCCTTAGAGCAATACAATAAATTTATTGCAGAATATCCTCAAAATATCAGAAGCATTCAAGCTGTAAGGCATTGCGCAGCCATCTATTATAAAAATAAAAATTATCCAAAAGCCGAAGAATATTATAAACGCATATTAGAAAAATATAACGACCCGGCCGAAACCAAAATAGCTTTAGAAGCATTGCGCGATGTATTGAAAGAACAAAACCGGTTAGACGAATGGACAACACTGGTAGAAAAATATGATAAATCAGGCACGGGTAAAGACGAAATAGAATTTGCCTTGTTTGAAAATGCCGAAGAACTATATAATAAAAACGAATACGAAAAAGCAATCAATGAATTAAACAAATACATCCAGAAATTTCCTAACGGAAGACATCTTGATAAAGCCCGATTTTACAGAGCCGAAAGCTATGTTGCCATAAACCAATACGACCTGGCCATTGAAGACTATGAGTATTTACTGAGCGGAAAAACATCTTCGCAAACAGAAACTGCCAATATGCGCCTGGCAGGTATCTATTACACTAAAAAAAACTTTGCCTTAGCATTAAAATATTATCAGAATCTGGAAAAAATGGCCTCGCAACCTGCTAATGCCGGTATAGCTGTTACCGGATTAATGAGGTGCTATTTTAAAACAAACGAATGGCAAAATGCTGCAGCTTATGCCGATAAATTTTTAAAAGAATCCGGTTTAACTGATCCCCAAAAAGCAGAAGGAAATTTTATTTTGGGAACAAGCTACATGAAGTTGATGGAATACGATAAAGCATTGCCCGCCTTGAAAAAATGTGGCGAATTATCTAAAAACATCATGGGAGCAGAAGCACGCTACAACATTGCTTACATATACTTCTTGCAAGAACAGTATAAAAAGAGCGAAAAAGAAATATTTGATTACATTAAAGTAAAACCTGCATACGACTATTGGTTAGCAAAAGCATATATCTTACTTGCCGATAACTACCTGATGATGAATGATGCCTTTCAGGCTAAAGCAACTTTAAAAAGCATCATAGACAATTACACCGCCAATGATGATATTGTACCTACTGCTACCGAAAAATACAACGCTATTATTGCGTCTGAACAAAGCAGCGGTAATCGTAAATCAGATATTATTGAGATAGACTTAAACAACCCCGGCAAAATAAATGAATATGAAGAATAAAATTATAATTTGCATATCTCTTATAAATTTATGTGTTAATGCAATATTTGCGCAGGGTGGTGGCAACATCGGCCAAAGTGATATAATAACCTTTGGGCCAAGACCGATTGAACGAGCAAAAAAACAAAGCGATCAGCCGGCAATTGTTGATACAGTTGTTGCTTCACCAAATTTAAACTATTCCTTTTTGGCGGTACAAGCGCAAACAAATTTTGAGCCCGAAAAAATTGAAGCAGCAAAAATTAAAGTTGAAAATAATTTAGAAAAACTCTATCGTTTCTATGCCAAAGCAGGCATCGGTATGTACACCACCCCACTTGCCGAATTATGGATAAACGATTTGTATAATAAAAAAGGAAGTTACGGAGCTCATTTTAAACATTTTTCATCGCAAGGCGGAATAAAAAACCTGGGCTTTAACGGATTCTCTGATAATGAAATAGGATTGTATGGTAAATATTTCTTTAATAAAAACGAATTAGGCGCTAAATTTGATTACCAACGTAATGTTATACATTATTACGGCTTTAAACCCGATTCCTTATTTAACCCCGAAAAAGAACAAATACGCCAACGTTTTAACATTATAGGTGCTCAGGCTTACTTTAAAACCTACCACCCCGACTCTCTTAAACTCAATCACCGCGAAGTTATCAACTACTACTATCTGACCGATGCCTATGCTACCAAAGAACACAACATATCAGCCTCAACACGATTAGATAAAAAAATAAATAACGAAATATATGCCCTGGATGCCTCGCTTAGCTATAATGATTTTGTAAACACATTTACTTTTGCAAATTGTTTAAATTGTTTTGATAATCCACAACCGGGCAACTACCAACAAAACTTTATGATGGCAATTAACCCCACCATCAATACCGGCACTAAAAAACTTTATGTGCGTGCAGGCCTGGCTGCGTATATGGATATATTCAATAATAAATCATTTTTTCATTTTTACCCCGATATTGAAGCAAGATATCGCCTGTTTAACGATGTGTTTGTGCCTTATGCTGGTATTAACGGAAAAAAAATACGCAATTCATACAGAAGCATAACCGATGAAAATCCGTTTACCATTTCATCAGTTATGCTGAACAATACCAACCATAAATTAAATATATATGGAGGATTCAGAGGTACTCTTAGCTCAAACATTTCATTCAACACAGGGGTATCTTTTCTGAAAACAGAAAACAGTGTTTTATTCATCAACGAAACAGTTTATTCCGTACGCAATAAATTTACTGTAGTATATGAAAATCTGGATATATTAAACCTTTCCGCACAAATACACTGGCAAAAATCAGAAAAAATAAAACTGCTTTTGCGCGGTGATTATTTTACCTACTCTACCCTGGAAGAAGAAAAAGCCTGGAGTTTACCCGATTTTAAATTTACCGGGTCTTTTATTTATGATATGTATGATAAAATTATTATTCGTGCCGACCTGTTTGTTACCGGTTCGCGCTGGTTTAAAGCCTTGCCTGCCGATGAAGGCGCTGAACCTAAAAACAGCATTTACATGATAAAACTAAAACCCTTTATAGACCTGAATCTGGGAGCAGAATACAGATACACAAAACGCATTTCGGCATTTATAAACTTTAATAACATTGCCGCAAAAAAATACCAATATTGGTACCGTTTCCCTGTTCAAGGAATAAATATTTTAGGTGGACTAACCTATGCATTTTAACACCTGTATAAATTTATCTTTTAAATTAATATGTGTAATAATGTAAAGCCTTGCAGATTTTAAATGTGTCCGTGTGCCGATTTTTTAATATAATGATTTAAAGTACTGTCTAATCGTGGTCAGAATCAAGAGGGAAAATGGGTGGTTTAAAAAGGCAGAGGAGAAACACAGGGTTAATTAAGCTAGTTTCTCTTTTTTGAAAGTTTCAGAAAGGTTAAATACTGCATTCGTAAATGCTAATTTATTTATCCCACATTACGCATTAGTATGCGTAATGTTCGCCTGATGGCGGATAACCCAAATCCCACACGACACTCAACACACTCAGTCCGCCTCTGGCGGAAAATTTGAAATAAAATACCTAATGCTGAATTTGGGATTAATTGCCAGCCACTCTTCGTATTTTGAAGAGATTTCATTTTCATTTAATACCTTGTCTTTTGACATAAAATATACATGATTATGAATTATCACTCCACCGAAACCTTCCAAATCATTCTTAAAGCTTCCCAATTCTTCCCCATTTTCTCTGCTCCGTAAAAAAGAATAAACAAAGAGTTTCCATCTTGTGATAATGCTTTAAAGCCTCTGGTTAACCTTGAAATCTTATCACCCATGTCTGGAATTTTTTTCTTTTCAACAAACCCTCCCTTGTCATATTTTGAATAAAGTGGAGTTAAACTACATGTCTTGGTTATGAAGTATTCATTTATTTCAGTATCCTTCATTTTTTCAATATTCTCTTCGCAGTCGTTATAAAATAAATATAACTCTCCGTTTCGTTGAAAACTGATATATGACATTTTTTCCATGTCATTTGTTCGGATAGATTTAGCCAGTAAATGATCCCAGTTTTTGTTGGTTTTCATATTTACGTAACATACATAAACATTATCATAGCTGTAATCTACATCATTAGGTGAAGCGGCATGATTTCTTTTGTATTGTTCAATCAGAAAATAAAATTCTCCAGTGCTTATTTCAATAATTTCAATTTTGTGACGGTATTTATCTAAATCCTTCACCTTTTTAAAATCTTCATCAGCAGCTTTAGCTCTTTGTTTTTTGGATAGTTTTTCCGGCCAGATAGGATTGGTGATCTTATATTTATTTTCTTTAACAAACCCGGCTGTCTTCATGTCGATTTCGTTGAAGAAAAATCCTTCTGGTTTTTGCAGGCCCAGTTTTTTATACATCCCCGTTAAATATGGCTTTGAATCTTTCGAAACATACAATGCACATTCAAAAAGCTGGTTGTCCATTGGGATGTCTTTTGATTTTACATCACTGCCATTATTAGTTACGCAATAAACCGAATAATCAATACCATCATTTCCTTTTTCCTGAGAAAAAAGTAAAAATACCTCTCCATTATTAAGTAGCTTTACAGATGAAACAGATGCCGAAATTCGATTTTTATTCAATGTGACTGAATTACTCCAAACTTGTTTGAGTTCCTTATCAATTACAGATATATAGGCAATCTCCTTTTTGTAAAATAGAAAAGCAATTTTCGATGAATCCGAAGAAATTGTAAAATGCCAGTTTGCTACATATTGACCAGCATCGGTAAAATATTTTGTCTTAAATCCTTCGTTGAAAATTTCCGTATTTTTATTAAGGTACTTTAAGGTATTTGGGTCGTACTCCTCCAAAAAAACAGAAGTTTGTCCAGAACCTTTTTCACTCAGAATACTCAACATGAATATCTTATTCCAAAGTAGCAATGGTTTTATAATTTGCTTATTGGAATTATTGCTCACCAACGGTTCTGAGGCCAACTTTTTCATGTCTTTGTCTAATACCGTTATGTTATCTCCTTCGGTTCCAGCTAAATCCTCAATGAAATATAAATTATCACCAACACAACCAAAAAACATTTTTGGCTTAGATACTTTTTGATAAAAAACTTCGCTTTTGGAAACAGTGAAGTTGGTTTGGGCAACACAAATGTGTGATGTCAATGCAAAAAAAACTACTTTTAATATTAATTTTGTTTTCATATTATCATAATGGTTTTAATTAAAATTTCACGTCTTATTTTATTGTTATTTATCTTTACACGATTTGTATCGATACTAATGATTCAAACTACAGATTGTAATCTCTTTTAATTTAGAATTAATAACCAAACTAAAATTAACTTTTTCTGAGAATGGAACACCTTTTCTGCTTAATATAGTCCATTTTGTCCCAATCCAGTTTTCCTTTAATATCGACAAAAATTGTTCATTAACTTTTTCCCCATATAATTCAACGGATGTAATAATACCTTCATTGCTAAATACTATATCAACAAGAAATCGGTGCTTCTTTCTCCCCAATAGTCTCTTTATCATTGCCCACTCAATTTTTTCAATTAAAATATCTCTTAATATAATGGAAGTATTATCAAGATTCCTCCTGTTGAAAAGTAAGTCGTTATGATCACTATTTTTATAAGTCGTATCAATTACTATGTTACCATTAGTAAAAATTAATACTCGTTCATACTCGTAAAGAAAGCCAAGTCCTTGTTCTGAAACACGTTTTCTGACAATTTCACCCAAACCGAATCGAATTTCACCATTAAAATCTGACAGCTTAGTGTTTGAAAAAGGTTTTAATCTGGAATTAATGAGTTTATTTTTAGCTGAGTCATTAATTAAGCACGAAAAGCTTTCCACAAATAATTCATTGTTTTTTAAGGCAAAAAAAACATACAAAGAAGACCATTCTTTGATGGAATCACTAACTATTTCGTTCAATTTTTTGATTGAATATTTTTCGAGATCCCAATGATTTATTAATTTACCATTATTCAATTTGAATCCAACTATCACTTCTGATTGACCACGACAATATGTATATGAGATTATAACAAATAATAGAGTTAAAAATATTTTTTCGCTTTTCATTTTAATGTTGTTTAAAATCCTAATACCCTTGGAAGGTTTTTCCTTTCAATATATTTTTCCCATCCATATATGACTTCAACATCAGGATATGTTCCTGCATTATAAGATCGCATTTGTTGAATAAGTCGAGCCCCCGTTGTTGAACTACCTTCTTTAGTATTAATATCCCTTGGCGTTGATACTAATAAAGCAGAACCAGAGGCATCTTGAAAAGCTGCCTCTGGTTCTGATGGATCATAATGAGGATTCATAATTAGAGCATCTCTATAAAATGCCTCTCGTTCATCAAGCTTATCATATAGTTCACCTCCACCTTGCCTTGCCACAGCGCGTTGATCCTCAGGTAATATTTTTAATGTTTGTTCACTTCTATATGTTAATGACATTCTACCTGATTGAAATTGATACATATGAGTTAATTCATGAGCTAATGTTCCTTTATAATTTGACCAATCACTTCCTGGTTTTTGGCCAATTGTTATTTCGACAATTCCTGTTCTCGGATCAAATCTGGTTACTCCCTCGGCATTTAAATTTTCATCAAATCTAATATCGTAAAGTTGTGGAGATTTTTTTAGCTCCTTCAATTCTTTACGAATTTGCCTGACCTCATTTAATCGTTCCTGAAGTTCTTCTTTTGATCTTGGTGACAATCCTGGGTGGTAGTTTTTAATATCTGCTTTTAGATTTTTCCGTATTTGTTTAAGCTCTTCTTTGTATTTTTTTACTTCAATATTTCCTCGTTTAGTAAATTTATCCCCCCTTACATCAGTTGCCCAAATTGGTGTATTACCCATACTGGCATATGGACTTTCCCAACCGCTCATTCTCGGATCTAAACTAAGCCATCGTCCAAGTCTGGTGTCATTCTGTCGAAATTCCGTTGTATAGCTATTTCCTTTTCCTTTTATTTCATCATCGCGTTCCATACTATTATAGCCATACTTGAAATTTTCAGAATTATAATTTCTTTGCATTAAATTCACACCGAAAGGAGAATAATCAGTAGACATTAATAATTCTGCAATAAAAAATTCTATTTCTCCCGGAAGAGAAGAATTTTCTACTGGTATTTTTTTATCTGTTGTGACGGCTAATACGTTTCCTAAATGGTTGGATAATTCATATTGTTTTTTACCCGACTCGCGGTAAAACGACTGCACGGTTACGCTTGTGCTTATCATATTTTTTTCTGCCACATCCATACCCACGCGCGAACTGCCGTATATGTGTTTTTCTTGTTGTGTGTATGTAAGCGTTTGTGCCGTATTATCTACTTTATGCTCATACACACTCATTACATTACCCTGCGCATCGCGCACGTAGTAAATAGATTTCTCCCATACGTTTGCACTTGTGTATATATGTTTGGCTATTCGGTGTCCCATAGCGTCACTTCGACTTCACTGCGTTTCGCTCAGTGCAGGCGTAGCCAAATATAAGATTTTTTTTCGTACTGGCGGTTGTTCTTAACACTTTTTTACCTTGCTATCTACCCGCCACACTATTTCCTCTATTTCTTCCTGCGCATCGCGCTTCAACTCGCCTATTTCCGAATATGAGTAATTGTTATTTTGGTTTATCAGTGTTAAATCGTCTTCAAACAATCCCATATCATCAATATCGTTTGCGTCATAATCGGTATCATCGTTTACATGATTCAATCTGTTTTGTATGGTTTTACCATTGGCATCTTTGGCATAGCGGTATTGTAAATGCAACTAAAATACATCGAAATTATTTTCATCTTAATTTAATTATAATCATTCCTTAGCAAACTAAAATCGTTTATTTATCGCATCTGTCTTTGTTTTCGATTTCTTCCAACCTAAATAGCAAAAGTTCTTTCCAAGACATATTTTGAAATGGGAAATATATATTTTTACTTTTCTTCGGTTTCACACTTAAGTTTTTGATTTTTTTTTTTAATAAATGTTCAATTATTTCGCTATCGTTAATTGCACTAACAATGAGGTATCGCATTGATATAGCGAATGTCCATGAATTAGATAGATAAATTAAATCATAGTCTAAATTCGGATTTTCAAGAAATAATGGATACTTATCCTTTAAAAAATCTGAATTAATTGAATCAAGACAATTGTTGACAAACACAACTCTTTCTCTTTTCTTTCTTATTAATAAAGAATCTTCAGCTGATTTAAACCCTTCAGGTAAAGAATCAAGAACCTTTTCATTTTGTGAATATCCTTCAAATGAAAAGAACACTAAAATAATTACTACAAATAGCTTATTCATTTTTCTTAGCTTTTTTTGGATTTTTTATTAATCTTTTTGCCTGATTTTTAGAATATGGAACTTTAACCATTTTATTTTCCCATTCCTTTTCGTTATGCTCGGTTCTTTTTTGAGCATCTTCTTCAACTTTATCCGCACCACCATATTTATTAAGTACTTCCTTATCGACCATTGTACGTAAATCCCCTAAAATATGACCCAAATCCTCTTTTACTACAGAATTCATTTCCTTTATCTCCTCAGGTGTCATTTTATCTAATGCAGCTTGTACTTCTTCTTCAGTTGCATTTTCTGGCACCAAACCAAAACTGAATAAATAGTCTTTCCTAATAGAGGAATGGGCTTCTTTAATTATTTGTTCAGTTGTTCCCTTCAACTTAATTTCTGGAGAGGCTGGGCCGAGTCTAAATGAGTATTCAAATACCGCGGAGTTAAGTACTTCCTTGATTTGATCTGAATGCATTTTTTCATGTGTAACAACATTACCTCTGAACTCATCAACAACTCCTGGGCCATAAATGGCCACAAATGCTTGATTATATATATGATTCGGAGAAAATATTGCATTAACTCTTATAGCGATTTTAGCATCAATTGATACAAGTTCACCTTTATCACCTAATGTTACACCTATTCCTGAAAATGTAGTAACTCCCCAATAATGCTGATATTTTCCACCAGCTGAATATGGTACAACTGGTAAATATTTTTGTTCCCAATCATAACCTATCAGAACAGTTGGTTCTATATCCTTTCCATTGTAATCTATATTAATAATTTGACTATTTGCACAATATGAATAAGGAGAAAGCACAACGTAGGAGCTGAAATGCGGATCAATCGATAGCCATCTACCCAATCTATTGTCAAAAAATCTCGCTCCAAAATCATAAGAGTTTCCTTCACCTTTAATCTCATCATCTTTCTCCTTGCCCTGAACCCCATACCTATACTTTTCACTCGTAAATTCCCTTTCTTTTAATGTTACCCCGAACGGTGAGTAGTCTGTTGCAGATAGAATTTCTACAATGAAATATTCAACTTCACAAGTGATATTTATATTTTCTACAGGAATTTTCTTATCCGTAATCACTGTAAGCACATTTCCTAAATGATTAGATAATTCATATTGCTTTTTGCCTAATACATGCGAGTAATAATTAGTCTGCGGTATGGGAGCAATTAACTCTTTGTTCGCATTGCGCATACCTAATCGCGATGAGCCGTAAATGTGTTGCTCGGCTAATTTGTAACTCACCGTTTGCGATTGATTATCGTTGCTATGCTCATACATTTTAACAACAATTGACGCGTCCATCTTTCTAAAAAATTGTTAATACCTACTTCAAATCAGTAATGGTTTTTAATATGGCTTGCGGATTTTCAATAAATTCGAAGGCGAAATATCGATGGTATTTTAGGGATAAGTTATCATTCAGCACAAGTGGGGCTCCAATTATTTTATTTGCAAGCACCAGCGTACCATTGCTTTCTTTCGTATCAATAATTTTGGTGAATTTTACGTTAGATAAATCAATTGTTATAAAGTTTTTTGATTTTGTATTAAAAATAATCGCTTTCTTATTCGTGAGTCCATAAATGGTACTTTTTCTACGTTCTATATCATTTATAAACCTGAAGATTAGTAAATGAAACGAAGCTATTATAAATGGTAAAAAAACTATTATCATGAAAGAAGGAATGTTGTCCCAAGATGAAAAAAGAATTAGTCCCCAACAAGTAACGGCTGTAAAAATCAAACTTAACGGAATAAAATAATAATCACTACTCCGAAAAATAAGACCTTGACGCGGTCGACCAGTCCATAAAAATTCTTCTCCCTGTTCAAGAAATGACTCAATATTTTCGTGTTTTTTCTTCATTTTTGAAATGATTTATTTGGGTTCTGGTACCGGTTTACTACTCTTTCCGGTTGAAGTAGTGTTGAGTTAAGCTGCGCTCCTTCTAATGCTTTTATTTGCTGGTTAACCGATTTCAGATCCTTTTTTGCTTGTTTTAAATCTTCTTTTGCCTTTTGCACGATTGATTTCAACATCTTGCCTTCAATACTGTTAGACTCAATATTTTTCAATTTTTCCGTACCTTCTTTTATCGCTTTATTTAAGTCTTTAATGTCGCCTTGAAGAGTGGATTTCGTGCTTTTCAAATTGTCAATGAGAACTTTTTTAAATAGTCCAAAGACTTCCTCTTTAGATGCAAGACCGAATTTTTTTCTTAAACTTTCCCATGTGACTTTTTTAGTAGCGAAGGTTCGGTTATATTCTAAATATACCCCACCGCCAAATCCTGCGCCAACTTCACCTGTAAGTCCAGCATCTCCTTTCTTCAAATCGTCACTAAAGTTAATTGAAATACTGACTCCTGTTTCAACTCCAGCCCCAACAAAAAAGCCACCACTTATAGTATTACCTGAAACATCCTCTGCTTTTCCAGAAATATGTACGGTCATTGATCCGTTCACTGAACCACCTAAACCTGCTGCAAAACCAATACCTGGTGCAACAAAAAACACAAATCCCTCGTTATCAAACGCCACTCCAGAAGTAGCGGAAAATGAGACGAAACCGGCTATCAATCGGAAAGTTACTTGCGAAGAAACATACTCTAATCCTTCATAATCGCGACCGTCAATGACTCTGTTTTCACAGTAGGCATAAGGAGAATTATAAGGAAATTTTGATGACAATGGGTCTAAACCGAGGAAACGACCTAACCTTGGATCATGCATGCGATATGTGAAATTCACTGAGTTGCCTTTACCCTTTACCTCATCATCCCTCTCCTGCCCCTGAAACCCATACCTATACTTCTCACTCGTAAAATTTCGGTTTTGTAGGAGGACGCCAAACGGAGAATTATTGGTTATATATGTTTTGCTCGTCATTAAACTGCTTAGCCAAATTTAAGGAAAAATTTTTAAACCACTAAGTACGCAGTGTGGCACAGGATTTTATAAATACATGCTAATATTAAACCTGATTAATGACAAATTCTGATAGCAAGTAAATCGAATAATATGCAGAGGCTTAATTATGCCTGGGTTGTTTGACCGCCAAAGTTAACCGGTATACCCGGAGCATCAAAATCTTGAATAACACCATGGGTTTGCTCAAATTTGGCTACGTTATCTCCTAAGGCATGCAGCAATCTTTTTGCATGTTGCGGAGTAAGTAAAATACGCGATTTAACCTTAGCCTTAGGTACGCCCGGCATTACTTTTATAAAATCTATAATAAATTCGGCATTAGAATGTGTAATAATAGCCAGGTTGCTGTAAATACCTTCTGCTACTTCTTCGCTTAATTCTATATTTAACTGTCCTTGTTGTTGATTTTTATCTTCCATAAGTCATATTTTGTAAAAAACCCCCTGTAATAAGGGGGTTTTTATCGGGTTAATTAATCTTCCAGTTCTACCTCTTTTACTTTATCTTTAAGCACAAATTTCTGATATTCTTCGGCTGAATAAACCAGTGCTTTATTAAACTGCCGAACTCCGGTTCCTGAAGGTATTAAATGTCCTACTATTACGTTTTCTTTCAATCCTAACAGGAAGTCTTCTTTGCCGCTTACGGCAGCCTCGTTTAGCACTTTGGTTGTTTCCTGGAACGATGCAGCCGAAATCCAACTGTCGGTTTGTAACGATGCTCTGGTAATACCCTGCAGCACAGGTGCCGAAGTAGCCGGCATGGCGTCTCTGGCAACGATAAGTTTTTTATCCTGACGTTTTAGGGTTGAGTTTTCATCGCGTAATTTACGTGCACTGATAATTTGCCCTACTTTTACAGTAGCAGAGTCGCCTGCATCTTCTACAACTTTTTTACCAAATATGGCATCATTTTCATCGTTAAACTCCCATTTGCTAACGTATTGTCCTTCCAAAAAGCGTGTATCTCCGGGATCGGTAATTTCTATCTTACGCATCATTTGGCGAACAATTACTTCAAAATGTTTGTCGTTAATTTTAACACCTTGCATGCGATACACTTCTTGCACTTCATTTACCAGGTATTCCTGTACTTTGGTAGGTCCTTCAATGGCTAATATATCGCTGGGGCTGATAGCGCCTTCCGACAAAGGTTGTCCGGCACGCACGTAATCGTTTTCCTGAACTAAAATGTGTCGTGACAGAGGCACCAGATATCTTCTTACTTCACCGGTTTTGCTTTCTATGGCAATTTCGCGATTACCGCGTTTAACTTTACCAAACGATATTACACCGTCAATTTCGGCTACTACGGCCGGGTTAGAAGGATTGCGGGCTTCAAACAATTCGGTTACACGGGGTAAACCACCTGTAATATCTCCGGTTTTTCCGGAAGCACGCGGAATTTTTACCAATATATCTCCGGCCGTAACTTTTTGTCCTTCGTTTACCATCAGATGTGCTCCTACCGGTAGGTTATACATACGCAGTTCTTCCTGCGTTTTAGGATTGATAACTTTAATACCTGGATTTTTCTTTTTATCGCGGGTTTCTATTATAACTTTTTCTGTAAAGCCTGTTTGTTCATCCACTTCCTCGCGGTAGGTAATATTTTCTTCAACGCTGTCAAAAACCAATGTACCATCCATTTCAGATAGTATTACAGCGTTATAAGGATCCCATTTACATATCAAGGTTCCTTTTTCAAGCTTTTGACCGTTTTTAACATATAAATATGAACCGTAAGGTATATTAGCAGTGTTTAATACTATACCTGTATCGGGATTCACCAACCTCATTTCGCCCGAACGTCCGATAACTACTTCAACTTTGTTTCCTTCATTATCGGTTTTACTAACGGTTTTAATTTCTTCTAATTCAACAATACCGTTGTATTTAGCTTTTATTTCTGCCTCAGCAGCAATATTGGTTGCTGTACCGCCCACGTGGAATGTACGTAGGGTTAGCTGTGTGCCCGGTTCACCAATAGATTGGGCAGCAATTACACCAACGGCTTCGCCTACCTGCACCATGCGTCCGGTAGCCAGGTTGCGTCCGTAGCATTTGGCACACACGCCTCTTTTCAATTCGCAGGTTAATACCGACCTTACTTCTATTTCTTCCAGAGGCGATTCTTCAATTTGCGATGCTATAGTTTCATTTATTTCTTCACCGGCTGCAATAATTAATTTTCCGGTTTCGGGATGATAAACATCGTGTACGGTTGTACGGCCTAAAATGCGGTCGTATAAAGTTTCTACCACTTCATCATTTTTCTTTAACGATGATACCACCAGGCCTCTCAAGGTTCCGCAATCTTCGGCATTGATAATTACATCCTGGGCAACATCTACCAGCCTGCGTGTCAGGTAACCGGCATCAGCAGTTTTAAGCGCTGTATCGGCTAATCCTTTGCGTGCACCGTGGGTAGATATAAAGTATTCCAAAATGGATAATCCTTCTTTAAAGTTTGATAAAATCGGGTTTTCAATAATTTCCTGGGTTGAAGCGCCCGACTTTTGGGGTTTAGCCATCAATCCACGCATTCCTGAGAGCTGACGTATCTGTTCTTTTGAACCGCGCGCACCCGAGTCAAACATCATGTATATACTGTTAAATCCCTGACGGTGATTTTTCAGTTTATTCATCAGAATATCTGTTAATCGCACATTGGTATGCGACCAAATATCAATAATCTGATTGTAGCGCTCGTTATTGGTTATTAAGCCCATGTTGTAATTCATCATTACATCTTCTATTTTTGTCTGGGCGTCAAGAATCATTTTATCTTTTTCTGCAGGAATAATTACATCGTCCAAATTAAATGACAAGCCTCCTTTAAAAGCCATGTAAAAGCCAAGGTCTTTAATGTCATCTAAAAATTTGGCGGTTGTAGCAAAACCTGTCTTTTTAAACACTTTGCTGATAATTTCGCGCAACGATTTTTTGGTAAGCAGTTCATTAATAAAACCAACCTCATCGGGTACAACTTCATTAAAAAGTACTCTGCCACAGGTTGTTTCTATCATTTTTTTAACGATGTTGCCTTGCTCGTCCAAATCGTTGGTACGTACTTTAATATGAGCGTGCAGGTCTAGTTTTCCTTCGTTGTATGCAATAACAACTTCTTCGGGTGAGTAAAAAGTCATTCCCTCGCCTTTTACCGTGCGCTCTTCATCTGATTTGCGACCTTTGGTAATGTAATACAGTCCAAGTACCATGTCTTGAGAAGGTACTGTAATAGGTGCGCCATTAGAGGGATTAAGAATATTGTGCGAGGCAAGCATCAGCAGTTGGGCTTCGAGTATGGCTGCATTACCCAGTGGTACGTGAACAGCCATTTGGTCGCCATCAAAGTCGGCATTAAATGCTGTACATACCAAAGGATGTAGCTGAATAGCTTTACCTTCAATTAATTTAGGTTGAAACGCCTGAATACCCAATCGGTGCAGTGTAGGTGCGCGGTTAAGCAATACCGGGTGTCCTTTTAATACATTTTCTAAAATATCCCAAACTACAGGGTCTTTGCGATCAACAATTTTTTTGGCTGATTTTACTGTTTTTACAATACCGCGTTCAATCATTTTACGAATGATAAACGGTTTGAAAAGTTCGGCAGCCATATCTTTGGGCAATCCGCACTCGTGGAGTTTTAATTCAGGGCCTACAACAATTACCGAACGCGCGGAGTAATCAACGCGTTTACCAAGCAGGTTCTGACGGAAACGGCCTTGTTTACCTTTCAATGAATCAGAAAGCGATTTTAGAGGTCTGTTTGATTCGGTTTTTACTGCACTAGCCTTGCGCGAGTTATCAAATAATGAATCAACGGCCTCCTGCAGCATACGTTTTTCATTACGCAATATTACTTCGGGGGCTTTTATCTCTAAAAGTCGTTTTAAACGATTGTTTCTGATGATAACTCTGCGGTATAAATCGTTCAGGTCAGATGTAGCGAACCTACCGCCATCTAAAGGCACTAAGGGACGTAATTCGGGTGGAATAACGGGAACCACCTTTATTACCATCCATTCGGGTTTATTTACTATGTGCTGATTGGCTTCTCTAAAGGCCTCAACAACCTGCAAACGTTTTAGAGCTTCGCTTTTTCTTTGTTGCGATGTTTCGTTGTTGGCTTTATGTCTAAGCTCGTATGATAATTCGTCTAAATTTAACCGCTTTAGCAAATCCTGAAGTGCTTCTGCTCCCATTTTGGCAATAAATTTATTGGGGTCAGAATCGTCCAGGTATTGGTTTTCTTTCGGAAGTTTATCCAATATATCCAAATATTCCTCTTCGGTTAAGAAATCGAGATAATTCAGCGGAGTACCATCTGTATTAGTAGCATTTCCGGCTTGTATTACCACATATCTTTCGTAATAGATGATTTGGTCTAATTTTTTAGAAGGCAAGCCTAATAAATAACCTATTTTATTGGGTAATGAACGAAAATACCAAATATGAGCAACAGGTACTACCAAATTGATATGCCCCATGCGCTCTCTTCTAACTTTCTTTTCGGTTACCTCTACTCCACAGCGATCGCAAACTATGCCTTTGTAGCGTATGCGTTTATATTTGCCGCAATGGCACTCGTAATCTTTAACCGGACCAAATATCCGCTCGCAAAACAATCCATCGCGCTCGGGTTTGTAAGTACGATAATTGATGGTTTCGGGTTTTAATACTTCACCATGAGAACGTTCAAGAATCATCTCGGGCGAAGCCAAACTGATAACAATTTTATCGAAATCAGTTTTTACGTTTTTGTTGTCTTTTCTAAAAGCCATGTTATGCGTATATGTTTTTAAGCGTTTATTCGAAAAATTAAATAATTACACCAAGGAGATATTTAATCCCAAACCTCTTAATTCGTGCATCAACACGTTAAAAGATTCAGGTATTCCGGGCTCGGGTAAATTTTCACCTTTAACGATTGATTCGTAAGCTTTGGCGCGTCCTACCACATCATCTGATTTAACGGTTAGTATTTCGCGCAGGATATTGGCTGCACCAAATGCCTCAAGTGCCCATACCTCCATCTCGCCAAAGCGCTGACCACCAAACTGAGCTTTACCACCCAAGGGTTGTTGGGTAATAAGCGAGTAAGGACCAATGGAGCGTGCGTGCATTTTATCGTCAACCATGTGGCTTAGCTTAATCATATAAATTACGCCAACTGTAGCGGGCTGGTCAAATCGTTCGCCTGTTCCACCGTCATATAAATAAGTTCTACCGTACTTAGGTACTGCAGCCTTCTCTGTCCACTCGTTTATTTCATCTATTGTAGCGCCATCAAATATAGGTGTAGCAAATTTTACTCCCAGTTTGGCTCCTGCCCAACCCAACACGGTTTCGTATATCTGACCCAGGTTCATACGCGATGGTACACCCAGCGGATTAAGAACTATATCTACAGGTGTTCCGTCTTCTAAAAACGGCATATCTTCGGCACGTACAATTTTTGCTACAACGCCTTTGTTACCGTGGCGTCCGGCCATTTTATCACCAACTTTCAACTTGCGTTTTTGAGCCAGATATACTTTAGCCATTTTAATAATTCCGGTTGGCAACTCATCTCCAACGGTTAATTGGAATTTTTTGCGTTTATAAACACCCAGAATGTCGCTGGCTTTGATGTTATAATTGTGTATAACGCGGTTAATAAGGTCGTTTACTTTATTGTCTGTTGTCCACCCTGTAGGATTGATGTTAGAATAATCAATCGCAAATAGAGCTTTTTGAGTAAACTTAACGCCTTTTTTAATTATTTCTTCTTTAAAATTATTAAATACACCGGCCGATTTTTCTTCGCCAATTATTTGCAAAAGTTTATCAACCAAAATGCCTTTTAATTCGGCTATTTCTTTATCATATTCTTTATCGAGTTGCTCAATAATTGGTTTTTCCTGAGCCTTGGATTTGCGGTCTTTGATGGTTCTGGAGAATAGTTTTTTATCAATGACCACACCTCTGACTGATGGTCCCACACGCAAAGAAGCGTCTTTTACATCGCCTGCTTTGTCGCCAAAAATGGCTCTTAGTAATTTTTCTTCGGGCGATGGGTCGGTTTCGCCTTTGGGGGTTATTTTTCCGATAAGAATGTCGCCCTCTTTTACTTCGGCACCTATGCGAATCATACCATTTTCATCCAAATCTTTGGTAGTTTCTTCGCTAACATTGGGTATATCGGAAGTAAGTTCTTCAAGTCCTCTTTTAGTTTCGCGCACTTCTAAAATATATTCATCAATGTGTACAGATGTAAATATATCTTCACGAACTACTTTTTCAGAGATAACAATGGCATCTTCAAAGTTGTAACCTTTCCATGGCATGAAAGCAACTTTAAGGTTTCTGCCCAGAGCTAATTCGCCATTTTGTGTTGCATAACCTTCGCAAAGAACTTGTCCTTTGGTTACTTTTTCGCCTTTTTTTACGATGGGTTTAAGGTTGATGCAGGTGTTTTGATTGGTTTTTTGGAATTTGGTAAGTTTATAGGTTTTAACATCACCTTCAAAACTTACAAAACGTTCTACATCGCTTCTGTCGTAGCGTATAACAATTTCGTTGGCATCCACGTATTCAACTACTCCTTCACCTTCAGCGTTAATGAGCACTCTGGAGTCTCTTGCTACTCTTGCTTCTAGACCGGTACCAACGATGGGGGCTTCGGGTCTGATAAGAGGAACTGCCTGACGCTGCATGTTAGATCCCATCAGGGCGCGGTTAGCGTCATCATGTTCAAGGAATGGTATTAAGGAGGCTGCTATAGAAGCAATCTGGTTAGTGCCTACGTCCATAAGCGCAACATCTTTGGCTTCAACAATAGGAAAATCTCCTTCATAGCGAGCAACTAATTTTCCATCTATAAGGTTTCCTTTTTCGTCAATATGGGCATTGGCTTGTGCAATAACGCGGTTGTCTTCTTCTTCAGCGCTCAGATAAATGGGTTGTTCCTGTAGTTGTACTTTTCCGTCTTTAACCAAGCGGTATGGGGTTTCTATAAAGCCCAAGCGGTTAACTTTGGCAAATACGCATAAGGAGGAAATCAATCCAATGTTAGGTCCTTCGGGTGTTTCTATGGTACATAAGCGTCCATAATGGGTATAGTGTACGTCACGAACTTCAAAGCCTGCACGTTCGCGCGACAGACCACCGGGTCCTAAGGCAGAGAGCCTGCGTTTATGTGTAATTTCAGATAAGGGATTGGTTTGGTCCATAAATTGGCTCAATTGGTTGGTTCCAAAGAACGAATTTATGACTGATGACAAGGTTTTGGCATTGATCAAATCAATGGGGGTAAACACCTCGTTGTCGCGCACATTCATACGCTCGCGAATGGTACGTGCCATCCGTGCCAAACCAACACCAAACTGATTGTATAGCTGTTCGCCTACGGTTCTAACTCTGCGGTTACTTAAGTGGTCAATATCATCTACATCTGTTTTAGAGTTAATTAACTCTATCAGATATTTGATGATGGCTATAATATCTTCTTTGGTTAATACGCGTATATTCTCGTCAGTAGCTAAGTTTAATTTTTTATTGATTCTGTATCGGCCTACTTCACCTAAATCATATCGTTGTTCCGAAAAGAATAATTTTTCAATTACCTGGCGTGCAGTTTCTTCGTCCGGTGGTTCTGCGTTTCGCAGCAAACGATAGATGTATTCTACGGCTTCTTTTTCAGAGTTGGTAGGGTCTTTTTGTAACGTATTGTATATTATGGTATAATCTGCTGAATTACCGGCTTCTTTATGCAAGATGATAGTTTTAGAACCCGATTCCAAGATTAAATCAATGTGTTGTTCTTCGAGTATTGTTTCGCGTTCAATCAATACTTCATTACGTTCAATGGATACAACTTCCCCGGTATCTTCATCCACAAAATCTTCAATCCAGCTTTTTAATACGCGAGCTGCGAGCTTACGCCCCAACACATCCTGCAGTGCTTTTTTAGAAACCTTTACTTCATCAGCAAGATTGAAAATTTCTAAAATATCGCGGTCGCTCTGGAAACCGATAGCTCTGAACAAAGTTGTAACCGGAAGTTTCTTTTTCCGGTCAATATAGGCATACATAACATTGTTAATGTCTGTAGCAAACTCTATCCATGCACCTTTAAAAGGGATAATTCGTGCAGAATACAATTTTGTGCCGTTGGCGTGTCGGCTTTGGCCGAAAAATACACCCGGAGAGCGATGCAACTGGGAAACAATTACCCTTTCGGCACCATTAATGATAAATGAGCCTTTGGGTGTCATATAGGGAATTGTACCTAAATAAACATCCTGCACGATGGTTTCAAAGTCTTCGTGCTCCGGATCGGTACAATATAATTTCAATTTAGCTTTTAGAGGAACGCTGTAGGTTAATCCCCTTTCAATACATTCTTCAATGGTATAACGAGGGGGGTCAATAAAATAATCCAAAAACTCGAGTACAAACTGGTTTCTGGTATCGGTAATAGGGAAATTTTCTGAAAATACTTTAAATAAGCCTTCATCCGCGCGATTTTCAGGAGTTGTTTCCAGTTGAAAAAATTCCTGAAATGATTTAACCTGAATATCTAATAAGTCGGGATATTCGGCCAGGCTTTTACTTTTTGAAAAGTTAACGCGGTTTTGTTTATTTGTTTGTGTTGCCAAGGTACCTGTAATTTAAGTTAAACTAAAGTTGTTAACGGTGAAAAGAACGAATGTTGTTGAAACTAAAAACAAACAAGTTTAGGCGCACAAAAAATGGCGCCTAAACTGATTGTATACAGAAAGAGTTATTTAATTTCAACTTCTGCTCCGGCCTCTGTAAGTTGTTTTTTAAGGTTTTCAGCATCTTCTTTACTGATACCTTCTTTAAGGGGTTTAGGAGCACCGTCAACTAAATCTTTAGCTTCTTTTAAGCCAAGACCGGTAAGGTCTTTAACAAGTTTAACTACTGCCAACTTGTTAGCACCACCGTTTTTAAGAATTACATCAAATGTGGTTTTTTCTTCTGCGGGGGCAGCACCACCTGCACCGGGAGCAGCAACAGCTACTGCGGCAGCAGCGGGTTCAATGCCGTACTCATCTTTTAGAACTTGTGCCAGTTCGTTTACTTCTTTTACAGTTAAGTTTACTAACTGTTCTGCTAAAGCTTTAACATCAGCCATTTTTGTATAATTTTAAAGGTTAATTACTAATTTATTATTTATTTGCATTTTTTTCTTCGAGTGTTTTAACAAGTCCGGCCAAAGTATGTTTACCTGATTGAAGAGCAGATATAACATTTTTAGCGGGCGACTGCAACAATGCAATAACATCTCCGATAAGTTCATTTTTAGATTTGATATTACATAGTATTTCTAACTGGTTGTCGCCAAGATAAATAGATTCTTCAACGAATGCGCCTTTTAGCAGGGGCTTGTCATTACTCTTACGGAACTCTTTAATGAGTTTTGCAGGTACGTTACCGGCTTCGGCTGTCATAAGGGCAGTTGTGCCATGTAAGGCGGTAAATAATGGAGAGTAATCTACTCCATCAATACGCTCCATGGCTTTTTGCAACAGGGTGTTTTTAACCACCTTCATTTTTACTTTCTGTTTGAAGCATTGCCTGCGTAAGTTACTGGTTGCTTCTGCTGTTAAATTTGAGGTGTCGGCTATATAAACAACCTTGTTTGCCTTAAGCAGCTCGGTTAGTTCGGCAATAACCTGGTCTTTTTTTTCCCTTTTCATTTCTTTTCTTTTGGGTTAAAAATTAAGGTTATTGATTAGGCTGTTACTAATTTGGTATCAATTTCAATACCCGGACTCATCGTGCTGGAGAGAAAGATGCTTTTGATATAGGCACCTTTAGCAGAGGTAGGTTTAAGTTTAATAAGTGTCTGCAAAAGTTCATTCGCATTATCAGCTAACTTTTGTGCATCGAAGCTGACTTTGCCAATGGAAGCATGAACAATTCCATACTTATCAACCTTGAAATCAATTTTACCGGCCTTTACGTCTGTAACGGCTTTGGCTATATCCATGGTAACAGTTCCTGTTTTGGGGTTGGGCATCAATCCACGCGGACCTAAAACGCGGCCAAGCGCTCCTATTTTACCCATTATAGAGGGCATGGTGATGATTACATCTACATCTGTCCATCCACCCTTAATTTTTTCAATGTATTCATCTAATCCCACATAATCTGCTCCGGCATCTTTGGCTTCTTTCTCTTTATCTGCAGTACAAAGTACCAATACGCGAACTTTTTTACCTGTACCATGGGGCAATGATACTGTGCCGCGTACCATTTGGTTGGCTTTGCGGGGGTCAACTCCTAAGCGTACAGCCACATCAACAGAAGCGTCAAATTTTACGGTAGTGATATCTTTCACTATTTTAGCTGCTTCTGCCAGATTATACGACTTATTAGGGTCGAATTTAGATAATACTGATTTTTGTTTTTTTGTTAAACGTGACATGGTTTAAGCAATATTTTATTTATATTTAAAATGGTTTATCTCCTGTTACTGTAAGTCCTAAACTGCGTGCAGTACCGGCAACCATACTCATAGCCGATTCTATGGTAAAACAGTTTAAATCAGGCATTTTTTCTTCGGCTATTTTACGTATTTGATCCCAATTAACACTGCCTACTTTTTTTCTGTTGGGTTCTGCCGAGCCTCCTTTTATCTTAGCTGCTTCGATAAGTGATACAGCCACAGGGGGTTGTTTTATGATAAAATCAAACGACTTATCATTATATACAGTAATTACTACGGGCAATACTTTACCCATTTTATCCTGGGTGCGAGCATTAAATTGCTTGCAAAATTCCATAATATTAACTCCCTTAGAACCTAATGCCGGTCCGATGGGCGGAGCAGGGTTTGCCTGACCTCCTTTTACTTGTAGTTTTACAAATCCGGTAATTTCTCTAGCCATATTTTTATTTTTTTACCACTGTTTGCGGGTTATTTATGCCGGAAGCTATGCTTTAAATAATTTCCGCAAATTATTGTTTATCAAATTATTTATTCTTTTTCTACTTGCATATAATTTAATTCGAGCGGTGTTTTACGCCCAAATATTTTTACCATTACCTTTAGCTTCTTTTTCTCTTCATTTATTTCTTCAATAATACCACTGAAATTATTAAATGGCCCGTCTATTACTTTTACTGTTTCACCAACTATATAGGGTATATTCAGTTCAGCTTCGCTTTCATTCAATTCATCATATTTACCCAATATACGGTTCACTTCTGCTTGTCTTAATGGTACCGGGTCACCACCTTTTTCAGCGCCTAAAAAACCTATTACGTTAGGTAGGTTTTTAATAATATGAACGATTTCGCCCGAAAGTGCTGCTTCTATCAACACGTATCCGGGAAGATAACTACGTTCTTTACTTACTTTTTTACCGTTTTTAATTTGGTAAATTTTTTCAGTGGGTATAAGCACCTGACTAACCATGTCTTTCATGCCCATACGGTTCATTTCAAGTTCTATCGTATCGCGTACTTTTTTTTCTTTTCCGCTGATAGCTCTTACAACATACCACTTTTTTGTTATTTCACTCATATATCAAAGGCAAATGCCCTGTAAATTAATTAAACATGTTGTAAAAATATCCTAAAATGCCTTTCCAAAATCCGGTTCTTATACCGAAAACAAAATCCATTATAAAAACTATAATTGCAAATATCAATGAGGTAACCAATACAATTACCGCACTGCTTTGCAATTCCTTGGCTGTAGGCCAACTAACTTTATTAACCAGTTCGTTTACCGTTTCTTGTATATAGGCTTTAATTCCTGCCACTTAGTTTACTTTTTTAAATTTGCACGGGTGCCTGGATTCGAACCAAGATCAACGGTTTTGGAGACCGCTATTCTACCATTGAACTACACCCGTTTATCATGTCAGGAACGCAGGGTGCGTTCCTGAACATAATAATCGGTATGTTTACTTAATAATTTCAGTAACCTGACCCGCGCCTACGGTACGTCCGCCTTCGCGTATAGCAAAGCGAAGACCTTTATCCATAGCTACCGGAACAATAAGGTTAACAGTGATAGTTACGTTATCTCCGGGCATTACCATTTCACGTCCTTCAGGTAACAATATTTCTCCGGTTACGTCTGTAGTACGGAAATAGAATTGTGGGCGATATTTATTTTGGAAAGGAGTATGGCGACCGCCTTCTTCTTTTTTCAATACATATACTTCGGCTTTAAATTGTGTGTGAGGAGTTATTGTGCCGGGTTTAGCTATTACCATACCTCTGCGGATTTGATTTTTATCAATACCACGCAACAATAAACCTACATTGTCTCCGGCCTGACCTCTGTCTAGAAGTTTTCGGAACATTTCAACACCGGTGATGGTTGATTTTAATTTATCTTCTTGCATACCAAGAATTTCTACCTCTTCACCAACGTTTACCACACCGGTTTCAATACGTCCGGTAGCTACGGTACCGCGCCCGGTAATAGTAAATACGTCTTCAACAGGCATCAAGAAAGGTTTTTCAATATCACGGGGAGGTATTTCGATATAATTATCTACAGCATCCATTAATTGTTCGATGGTTGCAACCCATTTAGCATCTCCGTTTAATCCGCCAAGTGCCGAACCTCTGATAACCGGAGTATTATCACCGTCATAACCATAGAATGATAAT
Organism: Flavobacteriales bacterium; assembly: GCA_037443205.1. Lineage (GTDB taxonomy): Bacteria > Bacteroidota > Bacteroidia > Flavobacteriales_D > UBA2798 > JBBIOU01. Next base: position 35,025 of record JBBIOU010000017.1, read on the forward strand.
AGTTCGCGTATTTCCATTTCAACAAGGTCTAATAACTCAGGGTCATCTACCATGTCAACTTTGTTCATAAAAACAACGATGCGTGGTACACCTACCTGACGACCTAAAAGGATGTGCTCGCGTGTTTGAGGCATAGGACCGTCTGTAGCGGCAACTACCAGAATGGCACCATCCATTTGTGCTGCACCGGTAACCATGTTTTTAACATAGTCAGCGTGTCCGGGGCAATCTACGTGTGCATAGTGGCGGTTAGCCGTTTGATACTCTACGTGCGAGGTATTGATTGTAATACCACGCTCTTTCTCTTCCGGAGCGTTGTCAATAGAAGAAAAGTCTCTTTTTTCTGCCAGACCTTTGTTGGCTAATACAGCCGTAATGGCTGCTGTTAAAGTTGTTTTTCCGTGGTCAACGTGACCAATTGTACCGATATTTACGTGCGGTTTGGAACGGTCAAATGTTTCCTTTGCCATAATCCTTTGTTTTGTTTGTGGTTTATATTAGTTTTAGTTTTTTGCTTATTTTTTAACGAACTTTTGCACCGGGTGCTACTTGTTCTCCCACCGGGCTTTACAGGCTGCAAAGAACGTGTGTGTTTGTGCCTGGTTTCCCTAATTGAGTTGTAGAGCTGTTGATGAGGATTGAACTCACGACCTCTTCCTTACCAAGGAAGTGCTCTACCACTGAGCTACAACAGCTTGTTTATGTGTTCAACTTCCTGTTTTATGCAGCAGAAAGTTCCACAACAGCTTATTGTTTGTATGCATTGTTTTGCGAATTGCAATGACTTATTAGTGCCTGCCTCGAAAATAATGCATCGGCTTTGTAAAAAAGCAATCAATCAATATAATTCAATTTAGCGCATCAAAAAATCAGTAAATTGAATTATCTATTTCAAAAAACAAGAGCGGGAGACGAGGCTCGAACCCGCGACCCTCAGCTTGGAAGGCTGATGCTCTACCAACTGAGCTACTCCCGCGTTATATTTTTTATCATCATAAGGGCAATATTTTATGTACCGGCATTTTTAATTACCGCTTACTGCCCTGGAAGACGATTGGTTTCTAAAAAATGTTGTGGGGACAGATGGATTCGAACCACCGAAGGCATAAGCCAGCAGATTTACAGTCTGCCCCATTTGGCCACTCTGGTATATCCCCAACTTAAGAAGAGCCGGGGAAGGGACTCGAACCCCCGACCAGCTGATTACAAATCAGCTGCTCTACCAGCTGAGCTACCCCGGCCTTTCGCTCTCTTTCCTTAGAAAATCAACAAATACAATAAAAAAAGAACGCGTTTTTCTTTGAAAAGGGAGTGCAAATGTATGAAACATTTAAATAATAACAAAAAATGTTACTTTTTTTTAAGCTTAATAACTCTGCTTATTTTTCACCGTAAAACGAGTGTTTAACATTTTGTTATAATTTCTTATAAATAGTAGTGTTTTTTAATGCAAGATATTCTGAGCAATACTATAACTAGATTTCTTAATCCCACATTACGCATTAGCATGCGTAATGCTCGCCTGATGGCGGATAACCCCAATCCCCCCCCCTTTGCCAAAGCACTCAGATTAGACTTCGGTTTTTTTCAGTACTGATATGAAATTTGGGGTTATCTTTGAAGCATGCTATTACTCTCACCTGAAAATTTTAAAGATTACGAATTGATTGATTGTGGTAATTTTGAAAAACTCGAACGCTTTGGAAATACCATTACCATTCGTCCGGAACCTCAAGCCTTATGGAACAGATCGCTTACTGAAAAGGAGTGGATGAATAAAGCCCATGTTAAATTTATACAAAAAAGCAGTTCGAGCGGTATTTGGCAAAAAATTAAAAAAACAGATGAGCGATGGAAAATCACATATAAACTGAGTGATTCGTATAATTTAACTTTACGTTTGGGATTAACTTCTTTTAAACACGTAGGTGTTTTTCCGGAGCAAGCTGTTAATTGGCGTTATATTTACGATAATCTAAAATTGATTAATTTACCTGCTCCCCGCTTTTTAAATCTGTTTGCTTATACAGGAGCGGCATCTATTGCTGCAAAAGCTGCAGGCGCTGATGTAGTTCATGTAGATTCCATAAAGCAGGTAATCAATTGGGCCAAAGAAAATATGGAACATTCTGCGTTAAACAATATTCGTTGGGTAATAGAAGATGCTGTAAAATTCGTTAAAAGAGAACTAAAAAGGGGGCATACTTATCATGGAATAATTTTAGATCCTCCTGCATGGGGGCATGGACCCAATGGCGAAAAATGGAAGCTGGAAGATAATATTAATGACTTGATAGCGGATGTTTTGAATTTATTATGTCCTGAAAAACATTTTTTGATATTGAATACTTATTCATTAGGGTATTCGGCTTTAATCAACGAAAATTTACTGAAAAAATTTGCCGGAAACAAACTGGAAAGCGGTGAGTTGTTCTTACCTTCTGCCGGGGGGCATAAATTACCGCTGGGTGTTTTTGGCAGATTTAAAAACTTTTGATGTTGCCTTACGATTATATAATTGTGGGTGGTGGTTTGGCCGGTATTACTTTATCTTATAAACTCCATCAACTAAAAAAAAGAATAATATTGTTTTCGGTTGATGAACAGGGTCAAGCCTCAAAAGTAGCCTCAGGTATTGCTAATCCGATTGTTTTAAAAACACTTAATAAAGTATGGAATGCCGAAATATTGATGGATGTTGCAAAAAATTATTACCGGCAAACCGAAATTGAACTGGGACAAAAAATATTTCATGACTTAGAAATTATCCGTTTGTTTAACTCAAATTACGATTACAACGAATGGATGGTAAAATCTACAGACGAATATTTAAAAAAATATCTTTTTACCTGTGAAAACTTTAGGCTACATAATATCATCCATGATTTTGGTTGTGGAGTATTGAAAAATTGTTTTTGGTTAGATACTAAAAAATATATTTCTTTAATTGAAAAAATACTACAGGAAAATGATATTTTAAGGAAGCAAAAATTAGAGTACAAATACTTAAAAGTAAATGATAATTTGATACAATATACCGATGTTTGTGCCAAGCGTATTGTTTTTTGCGAGGGAGCATTTGCCTTAAACAACCCCTATTTCCCAAAAAAAATATTAAAGCCGGTTAAGGGCGAAGAATTAACACTAAAGGTGGCATTAAACACAAATTTTGCCATAAAAAAGCAACTAATGATTTTACCCATAGATCATCAACACATTAAAATCGGTTCCAATTATCAGTGGGATTACACGCATCACTTACCCGAAAGTACAGTAACCCAAAAGTTTATTAACGAATTAAAAAAAATAATTAAAACCGATGAAGATTTTACAATCACTAATCATGAAGCAGGAATAAGACCGGCCTCTAGAGACAGGAAACCCATTGTTGGCAAACACCCGGAATATAACAACCTGTATTTTTTAAATGGTCTGGGCACAAGAGGTGTTATGCTTGCCCCCTATCTGTCAGAACTTTTAATTAATTATTTTGAAAACGGAACAACGATAAACGAAGAAATAAATGTAAATAGAATCTATCAGTAGTATAAAAAATATTATCTTTCGTGCCGAAATGAGAAATAAAAAAAAATTAGTTGTATTCTCCGGGGCAGGTATCAGTGCTGAAAGTGGTTTAAAAACTTTCCGTGATTCAGATGGATTGTGGGAAGAATATGACGTGATGGAAGTTGCTACGCCACAAGCCTGGGCAAAAAATTACCAACTTGTATTAGAATTTTACAACAAAAGAAGAAAACAAATAATACATGCTGAACCCAATGCAGCCCATCATGCCATAGTAAGGCTTGAAAAGTATTTTGACGTAACCGTAATTACTCAAAACATTGATGATTTACACCAACGCGCAGGTTCTAAAAACATCTTGCATTTACATGGCAACATTCGTTTTGCCCGTAGTACTAATCCTAAAGATAATAAACTGTATCCGATTAAGGGGGAAGAACTTAATCCGGGGGACTTGTGTCCGTCAGGTTTTCAATTAAGACCACATGTAGTTTGGTTTGGCGAGGCAGTGCCCAATATGCCGCAAGCCGAAAAAATAGTCAAAAATGCAGATATTCTGATTATAGCAGGTACTTCTTTAACTGTATATCCGGCAGCAGGATTAATATTTGCAGCACCCGATAATTGCAATAAGTATATTATTGACCCAAATGATGTAAAAATTGCCGAATTAAAAAAACTTACTCACATCAGAGAAAAAGCAAGCATTGGGTTACCCAAACTGGCGGATGAATTGTTATTAAAAATCGTATCGTAAGTTATCGGGCTACTATCAGTCTTCTTGTTAAGATTGCTTTATTATCAATCCACAACGAATAGAAATATACACCGTTATTAAATTTAGACAAATCTACGTTTAAACTTCCCTCCATATTATTAATAGAGCTTTCAAAAACCTTATTACCTATCATATCATAAATAACTAAAAGCTTGGGGTAAGAAGATGGTATATTAAAATTTATTTTGGTAAAATGAGTAGCCGGGTTAGGATACAATTCAAACTTAATATCGTTTTTATCTATGGTATTTACAGAAACAGCAAAATTAAATACTATATCAACATAAACAGAATCATTTGCATCGGCAGTATTAAACCAAACGTAACGGAAAGTGTGGGTACCAGGATTTCCCTGAGGTTTAACATGGGCCCCAAAATAAGTAACCGAATCGCCCGGATTAATCTGATTAAATACAGGTGGATGTGTAACCAGCCATTGTGCACCCGAATTAATGTCATTAAGACACAGTTCCCAGCAAAAGTAATTTTTTGAGCCGGCTACATAAGACAATTCATATCTTTTGACATTGAGTAACACCGGATTAGAAGTATTATTAAACACATTAAACTTTTGATCAACATCTAAATCAGAAGCATTGGCATTTACCGTTACTGTTTGCCCGTTAACAATTTGTCCGGCAGATGTTTTAATCAAATAATTTTGCGCGAATATATAATTGTGAACAACTACCAAAAAACAAGTAAATATGTAATATTTTTTCATAGCATTAAATTTCTTTACAAATATATGCAATAATTCTTACATTGCACATACTATTCAATATTACTTAACTTATGCATCGGTGCAAATTATATAGAAATGCTATAAAATATTACGGATTAGCACAATAATAGAATTGATTTTATTGTAAAAGTCGTTTTAGGAATACTATAATAAATTGAGTTTTACTAATCACATACTTAAATATTTTTTAGATTTGGTAAAAATTATAAGAATTATGAGAAAAACATTTTTACTATTTTCAGCGGTTATATTTGGCACTTACGCCTATTCGCAATCGCAAAGACTGGTACTGGTAGAGGCTTTTTCTAATGCCTCATGCGGGCCCTGTGCCTCGCAAAACCCGGCTCTAAACAACACTTTAGCTACTCTAACTACCGATACGGTTGTATCTGTAAAATACCAAACCAATTGGCCCGGAGTTGATCCTATGAATGCTCAAAATCCCAGTGAAGTAGCTTCCCGGGTTACTTATTATAACGTAACCGGTGTACCTACACGTAAATTAGACGGTAATCAAGGCGGCTCAATTACTACTACAACCGTTAAAAACCGTTACAACGTGTCTTCTCCGTTTACTATCTCGGTAAACCACTCATTTTATAATGCGCTATACGACACCGTTTTTATTACAGTTACAGTTACAGCTTCACAAAATTTTAATTCAGCCAATACGCTTAAGTTACATACAGCCATAGTTGAGAAAGAAATTAATTTCTCCTCGCCTCCGGGCAGCAATGGTGAAACCAACTTTTACAGTGTAATGCGTAAAATGCTACCCGACCAAAACGGTACCACTTTACCACAAAACTGGACAAACGGACAAATGCAAACCGTTAATTTTACTGCTAAAGTACCTTGGTATATTTATAATTTAAACCAATTTGCAGTAGTTGCATTTATACAAAACAACACCACACAAGAAGTGCATCAGGCAGGTTACAGCGCTCCTTTAACTCCTGCTCTGCCCACCAACCTTGATGCCGCATTAAATCCCTTTACTAATTTACCGTTTATAACCTGTGGCACTTCAATCAACCCCAACGTAGTTTTAAGAAATAACGGCTCGAGTACCTTAACAAGTGTAAAAATTTACTACAAAATAGATAATGACCCCGAACAAATTTATAACTGGACGGGCAACTTAGCTCCTGCACAAACAACCAATGTTAGTATCGGGCCACTTAGCGGTTTAACACCGGGTAGTCATAAATTAACGGTTTATACAGCCGAGCCCAATGCCGGTGTAGATTATGCCCCCAACAACAATTACAGAACAGCTAATTTTATGATTGTTGGAACTCCCACCAATACACCTTTTAGTGATGGCTTTGAATCCTATACAGTTAGTACCTTCCCTCCGAGTGGCTGGGGAATTGATAATCCTAATGACGATTTAACCTGGTCTTTAACAACTTCTGCCGGTGGTTTTGGTAATTCTTCAAAAAGTGCTCGTTTATTATTTTACAGCATAGCTGCCGGAAGAGAAGACTACCTGTATTTGCCTGCATACGATTTATCAACCGCTCCGTCTAACCTTGATTTAAAATTTGACGTAGCCTATGCACAATACCAAACCGAAAACGACCGGCTAAGAGTAGATATCTCTACCAACTGCGGTGCTAACTGGACAACCCTTTACAACAAAGCCGGCAGCACGCTTTCTACAGCTCCTGCTACAACATCAAACTTTGTTCCCACAGCATCACAATGGAGAGCAGAAACCGTAAACCTAAACACCTATGTGGGTCAACCCAACGTATTGATCCGCTTTAGAGGTACAAGTGCTTACGGAAATAATTTATACATTGATAACATTAACATCAGTGCCAGCGTTAATGTTAACGAAAGCCAATTAGAAACCCTCGTTAATGTATATCCTAATCCATTTACCGATAACACCAATATTTCTTTACAATTAGCCTCGAACGAAACAGTTGATGTATTTGTTTATAACAATCTTGGTCAGTTGGTATATACTGAATCCAAAGGCCAGCTTTCCGCAGGCAATCACAACCTGAATTTGCATTTAAACTATCTGGATGCCGGTGTATATCTGGTAAATGTAAAAATCGGAAACACCACAGTAACCAAAAAAATTACTTTAGTTAAATAAATATATTTATTACTTCAACAACAGCTTGGTGCGATATTTGCCCAAGCTGTTGTTGTTTAATATAATTAATTGCATATGAAAAGAAATTTTTGCATTTTACTTGCTCTCAGTTTGATGGCATTTACATTAAGAGGAGATTACAAAATACCATCAGCCATAGTAAAAACCCTTGATGGTAAACAGTTTAATACTGCAGAATTAAGTAACGATGGCAAACCCATAGTTATTAGTTTTTGGGCTACCTGGTGTGCGCCCTGCAAAAAAGAATTAGATAATATTTCGGAAGTTTATGAAGAATGGCAAAAAGAAACAGGAGTTAAATTAGTAGCTATCAGTATAGACGATACCCGAAATGCAGCAAAAGTAGCTCCTACAGTTAAAGCTAAAGGTTGGCCCTTTGAAATTTACATTGACGCAAACCAGGATTTTAAAAGAGCCATGAATGTAAATAATGTACCTCACACCTTTTTAGTTGACGGTAAAGGACATATTGTTTGGGATCATAACAATTATTCGGAAGGAGACGAAAATGAACTTTTTGAAAAAATAAAATCTATCGCAAAATAAACTGACTGCATGAACCAAACCCTTAAGCTTTATCTTTCTTGTTCACTATTTACACTCTTTTTAACAAACATTTATTCGCAAGGCCAGATTCATGGTAATTTTCAGGTAATTGCTCAAACTTACGATAAAGACTCCTTAATCGGGGCTAATGCTGCACAGGAAAAAATGCTTATGAACGGATTTTGCAACCTGATATATACAAATAAAGATTTTACAGCCGGCATACGTTACGAAACCTACCTAAACGTATTGCAAGGATTTCCGAATGGGTACAAAGGCACCGGCATACCCTATCGTTTTGCACAATACCGCAAAGAACAATTTGACATTACAGTTGGCTCTTTTTATGAGCAATTTGGCAGCGGAATGATTTTACGTGCCTACGAAGAGCGAATGTTAGGCTATGATAATGCCTTTGAGGGATTAAGGGTAAAGATAAACCCATACAAAGGTATCTATCTTAAAAGTTTATATGGTAAACAACGATTATTTATGGGATACGGCCCGGGTATAGTTAGAGGCATTGATGGAGAAATTTCAGTAAACGAATTATTAGACACCTTGCTTTCTGCAAATTTTCCGCAAATTACTTTGGGCGGAAGTTTTGTTAGCCGCTATCAAGATCCTACCGACTTAACTTATATTCTTCCGGCCAATGTAGGCTCCTGGGCATACAGGGTAAATATAGCTTATAAAGACTTTAACCTATTTACCGAATATGTATACAAAATTAACGACCCTTCGGCTGATAATAATTTTATATACAAACCCGGTCAAGGCTTTTTAACTACCCTTTCATACGCCACAAATATTAAAAACGGTGATGGATTAGGTATTTTAGCAGGATATAAATACGTAGATAATTTAAGCTTCCGCAGCGATATTCGCGAGGGCTTACAAAATCTGTTTATTAACTATATGCCCGCATTAACCAAACCCCATACCTACAACCTGGCTGCAACACTGTATCCGTATGCCACACAACCTTTAGGCGAATGGGCATTGCAAGGAGAGTTGTTTTACAAATTTAAAAAAGGCAGCGCCTTAGGCGGAAAATACGGAACTCAAATCACAATAAACGCCTCAACAGCTTATGGTATCCACAAAGAACCGCTTAATGATTTAAGCACCACCAGACAAGGCTATAAAGCCCGGATATTCAAGAAAGATTCTACACTCTATTTCAGTGATATAAATGTAGAGATTCGCAAAAAAATATCCGAAAAATTTAAATTCGTTTTGATGTATTTAAACATTGCCTATAATATGGAAGTAGTGCAAGGTCTTGGTGGTAAACCCATGGTTTTTGCTGATATATACATTGCGGATTTGAACTATAAAATAAATAAAAAACACAATTTACGATTAGAACTTCAAGCCTTGCAAACCAAACAAGATCAGGGCGACTGGGCAACGGTTTTACTCGAATACACGGTTTCACCCCATTGGTTTGTTGCGGTTTTAGACCAATATAATTACGGCAATAAGTTAGATTACAAACGCCTGCATTACCCCTATTACACTTTTGGCTATATCAACGGTTCAAACAGAATTTCTATAGGATACGGTAAACAGCGTGCCGGTTTATTTTGCGTTGGCGGAGTATGCAGACCCGTTCCTGCATCAAACGGATTAACCGTTACTATTACAAGCAGTTTTTAATATATTTGTAATATGATACGTCATAAATTATTAGCCATTTTAGCAATCAGCCTCGGGATATTTGGCTGTAACTATGTTAAAGAGCCTTTTCCGCCTGCCCAACCGGTTGCCGATTGTCCTGTTCCGGCTTTCGATAGTGCAGCAGGAACACCACAAAAAAATGTTTTATTTGAAGAGTTTACCGGACACCAATGCGGAAACTGCCCCGGCTCAACCTTATTTGCCAACACTACCCTAAAAAATCAATTCGGAGACCGAATGATTATCGTATCCATACATGCAGGTACACTTGCCGAACCCGAACCTCCCGGCACAGGTAAATTTGAAACTGATTTCAGAACAACACAAGGCGATGCCTATAACACTTCTTTTGGTGTTACTGTTGTTCCGATTGCTCTTATTGACCGAAGCGACAACTCCGGTTTATATCCTTATTACAGACCCCAATGGCAAAATGCTATTGACCAACAATTAAATAAACCTTTAGAAGTAAATCTAAAATTAAAACTGGTTTATGATAATAACACACAAAAACTATGTGCTTTTACTGAGGCCGAATTTCTAACTAATAAATCAGGAAACTTTAATACCTGTATATACATTGTGGAAGACAGTATAATTGATTGGCAAAAAAACTATGCCGGTACCGGAGACCCCAATTACCCTACCGGAGATGTAAGCAATTATGTTCATAAACACGTATTCAGAACCACCATCGGAAACACATGGGGTTTGCAAACTGCTTCTGGAAATATTTTAGCCGGTGATAAATTTGTTAATACATTTGCTTTTGATTTTACCGGTAAAAACTGGAATAAAAACAAGATACACATTGTTGCCTATATTTATGATGATGCAACAAAAGAAGTATTACAAACTGTTGAAAAACGTTTGATTGAATAGCTATTTTTAGATGCTTGGCCATTTATTTGAATTATTTTTCCCGGATAATTGCGCAGGTTGTAAATCACCTTTATTTAAAAACGAACATACCATTTGTACCAAATGCCTGGCAAACTTACCTTATACAGATTATATTAATTATGCCGACAACCCCGTTGCAAAAATATTTTGGGGAAAATTAAAAGTTGAAGCTGCGGCATCCTATTTACATTTTACAAAAACTACCACAGTACAAAAACTTTTGCATGAATTGAAATACAAAGGAAACAAACAAGTAGGACATGTATTGGGTTACATGATGGGAAAAGAATTATTGAAAAATGAAATATTCGGTACTACCCAATACGTTATTCCAATTCCTTTACATCCGAAAAAAGAAAGAAAAAGAGGTTACAATCAGGCATGGTCTATAGCCCAGGGAATAGCCCATGCAATGAATATAGAAGCTTTGGAGCGTGCTGTTGTAAGAAATGTTTATACAGAAAGCCAAACAAAAAAAACGCGTTTCAAACGTTGGCAAAATGTTGAATCAATATTTTCAGTTAAAGAAAAAGATAAGTTAAAACATCAACATATTATATTGGTAGATGATGTAATAACTACCGGTTCGACCATGGAAGCATGTTTGCAGGAAATAATAAAAAACGAGGGTACCAAAGTAAGCGTTGCAGCCTTGGCTTCAGCATAGCATTAAACAGCTTTTTCTAATTTTTTAACAGCGGTTTTTCGGGGATATACTTTTAGAGCTTCACTCAAGCATCTTAAAGCGTTTTGCAATGATTCGGTATTTAAAACATAAGCCAACCTGACTTCCTGAACACCTAAACCTTTGGTAGCATAAAATCCGGTAGCCGGAGCCATCATAACTGTTTGGCTTTGATATTCAAATTCCTGTAACATCCATTGACAAAAATTATCGGCATGGTCAATCGGAAATTTAGCCATGGCATAAAATGCCCCTCCGGGAGTTGGACATATCACTCCTTCAATATTTCTCAATCCCTCCACTAAAATATTTCTTCTTTTTACATATTCATTTATTACTGTATCAAAATAAGATTGAGGAGTATTTAACGCTGCTTCCGAAGCAATTTGTCCTAAAGTTGGCGGACTTAATCTGGCTTGTCCAAACTTTAAGGCTGCCGCCATAATTTCTTTGTTTCTCGAAATTAATGCCCCTATTCTTACTCCGCACATACTATAACGCTTAGAAACCGAATCAACCAAAACAACATTATTTTCTATACCTTCTAAATTCAGAGCGGAATAAGGTGTTGCACCGTCATAACAAAATTCACGATACACTTCATCGGCAAATAAAAATAAATCGTGTTTTTTAACTATATCACGTAATGCGTAAAGTTCTTCTTTTGCATATAAATATCCTGTTGGGTTACCCGGATTGCTTATTAAAATTCCTTTTGTTTTAGGCGTAATTAATTTCTCAAATTCCTCGATGGGAGGCAAAGCATAACCGTTTTCTATGTAAGATGTAACAGGTATTACTTTTACTCCGGCCATTAAAGCAAAACTATTGTAATTGGCATAAAACGGTTCGGGTATAATAATCTCATCACCGGGGTTAAAACAGGTCATAAAACCAATTACCAGAGCTTCCGAACCACCGCAGGTAATTATAATATCTTCAAAGTTTAAGTGTATATTAAATTTTTCGTAATACTTTGCCAAGCCTTTGCGATAGCTTTCAAAGCCTGCACTATGGCTGTATTCTATAACTTTTATATGGGTATTTTTAATAGCATTCAATGCAGTTTCAGGAGTTTCTATGTCGGGTTGCCCGATGTTGAGATGATATACTTTTTTTCCTGCTTTTTTAGCCGCTTCTGCGTATGGCACTAATTTTCTGATGGGTGATGCCGGCATAAATACCGCTTTTTCTGAAATACTGGGCATATTTTATTATTTATTACGCAAATATACATGGTTACAAACAATAATTTCTGAAACAAATTAATTTATTGCTTTTGCCGGATAAATAATAGCATGATTTTTAACAAATAATTATGCAAGCATAATAATAAAATACTTAATTTAGTGCGCTGTTATATTTTCTGTACTAATAATTTATTATTGTATTTTATGAAACCACAAGAAACTATAGACTTTTATTTACGCTGGGCATGGCATAGTATTGCACGCCTATACAATGATGAGGCCGAAAAACATGGTTTAACCATGTCTAACGGATACGTATTATTAAACATTGACATTCGAGAAGGTACACCATCAACCAAACTCGGCCCTAAAATGGGGATGGAACCCAGAAGCCTGACCAGAACACTTAAAAATATGGAGGATCAAGGTCTTATCTATAGAAAAACCGATAAAAAAGATAAACGCATGGTTAGAATCATGCTAAGCGACCTGGGTAAAAAAAAGAGGGAGATTGCAAAAAAATCTGTAATTGCTTTTAATGAATATGTACAATCTAAGTTAAACACTGAAGAATTAGATGCTTTTTTTCGTGTGATGGAAAAAATTAATCACTTGTTAAAACAGGAAACACATGAAAACTTTTTTAAGAAATAATTTTACAAAATATTAAAACTATGTCTCACTACAAACACATTAAAAAAGTTGCCGTTTTAGGTTCAGGAGTAATGGGTTCACGCATTGCCTGCCATTTTGCAAATATTGGTGTAGAAGTTATTTTATTGGATATTGTTCCAAAAGATGCACCTGCTGATAATAAAGCTGCACGCAATAAAATTGTAAACGATGCATTGCAGTTTGCACTAAAATCAAACCCCTCGCCTATTTATCGCAAAAGTTTTGCACGACTAATAACTACCGGAAATTTTGAAGACGATTTCCAAAAAATTAACGATTGCGACTGGGTAATTGAAGTGGTGGTTGAACGCTTAGATATAAAACAACAAATATTTGAAAAAGTAGATAAATACCGCAAACAAGGTTCTATTGTAAGTTCTAATACTTCCGGTATTCCTATTCACATGATGTTGGAAGGAAGAAGTGATGATTTTAAAAAACATTTCTGCGGTACACACTTCTTTAATCCTCCTCGCTATTTAAGATTATTGGAAATTATTCCTACGCCTCAATCATCGCCAGAAATGATTGACTTCTTAATGTCGTACGGAGAAAAATATTTAGGAAAAACAACGGTACTATGTAAAGACACTCCTGCATTTATTGCCAATAGAATTGGGGTTTATGGTATTATGGCTTTATTCCATTTGGTTGAAAAAATGGAATTAACCGTTGAGGAAGTAGATAAGCTAACAGGCCCTGTTTTAGGAAGACCAAAATCTGCTACATTCCGTACCTGCGATGTGGTGGGTATGGATACACTTGTTCATGTAGCAAATGGTTTAAAACAAAACTGCCCACATGATGAAGCAAAAGCCTTGTTTGAATTGCCCGGCTATGTTTCAAAAATGATTGAAAAAAATTGGTTTGGTGATAAATCAGGACAAGGATTTTACAAAAAAGTGAAGAAAGACGGCAAGAGTGAAATCTTAGCATTAAACCTTAAAACATTAGAATACACTCCATCGCAAAAAGTAAAATTTGCTACGCTGGAACAAACCAAAACCATTGATAACCTTCGTGACAGAATGAAGGTATTAATATCAGGGAAAGATAAAGCCGGTGATTTTTATCGTGCCATGTTTTTTGGTTTGTTTCAATACGTTTCTAACCGTATTCCCGAAATAAGCGATGAACTTTATAAAATAGACGATGCCATGAAAGCCGGCTTTGGCTGGGAAATAGGCCCGTTTGAAACCTGGGATGCCATTGGAGTTGAAGAAACCCTTAAACACATGGAAGCAAACAATTGTAAGCCTGCACAGTGGGTTTACGATATGTTGGCTGCCGGTAATAAATCTTTCTATAAAATAGAAAAAGGACAAAAAGCATATTACGACATTCCCTCAAAATCCTATAAAACTATTCCGGGAACAGAACAATTTATATTGCTTGATAATTTGCGTAGCGATAAAATTGTTTGGAAAAACAGCGGCACTACCCTATTCGATATTGGCGATGGAATTTTAAATCTTGAATTCCATACTAAAATGAATACCATTGGTGGCGAAGTAATTGAAGGTATAAACAAAGCTATTGATATTGCCGAAAAATCTTACAAAGGTTTGGTAATTTCAAACGAAGGGCAAAATTTTTCGGCAGGAGCTAATTTAGGAATGGTATTTATGATGGCCGTAGAACAAGAATATGATGAATTAGATTTTGCCGTGCGTGCATTCCAAAATGCAACCATGAGAGCGCGCTACTCATCTATTCCTGTAGTGGTAGCACCACACGGATTAACCTTAGGCGGTGGCTGCGAATTATGTTTGCATGCCGATGCAGTAGTTGCACATGCAGAAACATATATGGGATTAGTTGAATTTGGAGTTGGTGTAATTCCCGGTGGTGGTGGCACCAAAGAATTTGCATTGCGTTTATCAGACGAATTAAAAGAAGGTGATTTGGAATTAAATCAATTGCGCAATCGCTTCTTAACCATTGGACAGGCTAAAGTTTCAACATCAGCTTACGAAGCATTTGATTTAGGATATTTAAGACCCGGTATTGATAAAGTTGTTGTTTCCAGAAACAGATTACTTGCCGAAGCCAAAGCCGAATGTTTACGCATAGCAGAAAAAGGATACACCCAACCTGCACCGCGAAAAGATATTCGCATATTAGGAAATCAGGCCATGGGATTAATTTATGTGGGAGCTAATTCCATGCGCAGCGGAAATTACATTAGCGACCATGATCAAAAAATTTCTGAAATGTTAGGTTATGTAATGTGCGGTGGCGATTTATCGCAACCAACATTAGTAAGCGAACAATATTTATTAGACCTTGAACGCGAAGCCTTTGTTAAACTTTGTGCCGAGAGAAAAACATTAGAGCGCATGCAAAGTATTTTAACAGGTGGTAAAGTGCTTAGAAATTAATTTGTGTTTTGATGGAATATCTTAAACTATTTTCAAAACTGCAAGAACAAAAAGTACGCTATTTAATTTGTGGCGGACTAGCAGTAAACATATATGGTATTCCAAGAATGACAGCTGATATTGACTTGTTGTTAGATTTTACTGAACAAAATTTATTGGCTTTTGAAAATGTTATGAATGAAATTGGATACAAACCTACTCTTCCAATAAAATTAAGTTCATTATTTGATTTTGATAAAAGAAAATTATTGAAAGAAGATAAAAATTTGATAGCATTTTCATTTTTTAATCACGAAAATAACTTAATGAGTATAGATGTATTATTAGACTTGCCAATAACATTTGAATTATTATGGAAAAACAAAACAAAAAGAAAGTTTGAAACAACAGAAGTGTACCTAGTAAGTGTAGATGATTTAATTATATTAAAAGAATATTCAGGAAGAGAACAAGACATACAAGATATTATTTATTTAAAACAATATAAAAAATGACTGCAAAAGGTTTTAAATATTTTGTTTCCAAAGAACAAGTCATTGCGCACCAACAAAGAAGTGTTAAAGAAATTTTGCAATGGCTACATGAAACAAACTATTTTTTGAAAAATGTTCAGAATGAAACAGAAAAAAATATCATGAAACAAATTAAAGAAAATCTTAATACTCAAATCTAACATCTCAAATCTAAATATTAAAACTATGAATGCATATATTGTAGCCGGATACAGAACAGCAGTAGGAAAAGCCAACAGAGGTTATTTTCGTTTTACCCGACCTGATGACTTAGCAGCCGAAGTAATTAAACATTTAATGAATTCGCTGCCACAAATTGCGCATGACGAAGTAGATGATTTAATTGTTGGTAATGCCATGCCTGAAGCTGAGCAAGGTTTAAATTTTGCTCGTTTAATCTCTTTAATGTCGTTTAATACCGATAAAGTTTCGGGCATGACCGTAAACCGCTATTGTGCATCAGGATTAGAAACCATTGCTATAGCTTCATCAAAAATTCATGCCGGATTAGCCGATTGTATTATTGCAGGTGGTTCAGAATCGATGAGTTTAATACCTATGGGCGGTTGGAGAGTTATTCCTAATCCTAAAGTTGCCAAAGAACATCCTGATTGGTATTGGGGAATGGGTTTAACTGCTGAAGCCGTTGCCAAAGATTTTAACGTATCGCGCGAAGACCAGGATGCATTTTCATACAATTCGCACATGAAGGCCATTAAAGCTATTCAGGAAAATAAATTTGATAAAGAAATTGTACCGGTTACTGTTAAAGAAATTTTACTGGATGAAAATGGAAAAAAACAATCGCGTGAAATAATTGCTAAAGTAGATGAAGGTCCCCGAGCTGATACCAATATGGAAGCTTTGGCCAAACTAAAACCTGTATTCGCTGCCGATGGATGTGTAACAGCCGGTAACTCATCACAAACCAGTGATGGCGCTGCCTTTGTAATGGTAGTAAGCGAAGCTTTTTTGAAAAAACACAATTTAAAACCCATTGCTCGTTTAAAATCATTTGCTACTGCAGGAGTTGCACCGCGCATTATGGGAATTGGCCCCGTAGCAGCTATTCCTAAATCATTAAAATTAGCCGGATTAAAACAAGATGATATAGACTTAATTGAACTTAACGAAGCATTTGCATCTCAATCGTTGGCCGTTATACGAGAATTAAATTTAAACCCCGAAATTGTAAATGTAAATGGAGGGGCAATTGCTTTAGGTCACCCGTTGGGTTGTTCGGGAGCAAAACTTACTGTACAAATAATAAACGAATTAAAGCGCAGAAACAAGAAATACGGGTTAGTAACCATGTGCGTTGGAACCGGACAAGGTGCTGCAGGAGTAATTGAAATATTATAGAACAAGAAAATTACTAAACTATGATAAAAACAATTGTCATATCATTCTTATGTGTAGCTATAAATTTATATGCTCACAATCAGTCCGAAATAACCATACCCCTTGAAAAAAGTGAATATATGATTTCAGCAAATCATATCAATAACAAGGGAACCATTCTAGTTACGGGAAAATTAAAGCAAGGTAAGCTAATTAAAGATTATATGTTTGAAAATTATACTGTTCGGTTTTTTGATAGTCAACTTCATGAAAAATGGAAAAAAGAAATTCCCGCTCACGATGCTCATCAAATAACAAAAGAGGTGGCTATTATCTGTTCAGTGTTTTCTGATTACGCTTATTATTTATACAACGATGTATATGACAGAAAAATTATACTTGCACAATTTAATCTTCAGACCGGAGATTACAATGAAATAAGTTTTGATGCGGAAGATTTATATCGCTCTTTTTCACCTATAGATTACAGGGTATTAGTAAGAGCTGCGTTTTTAACCGATGATAAATTTTATTTTTATGTAAAAAACTATGATGGCTCATCCGAGTTGGTACACTTTCAACACAAATCACCCGATAAGTTGCGAAAAACTAAACTAGGGTTGGAAAATGTAAAATCTTTTAGTGCTATTAAACCGAATAAAAAACAACAAAATTTAAGTTGCTGGGAATTTTTATATACGAACAACCAATCTATATTTTTTTATTGCAAACAATCTAAACTAATATATAATTTTGCCGAACTTGATTTTAACGGAAATGCGAAAAATAATTATTTTTTGAATATAGATTTTAAAGGAGATTTATATCCCAGACACGCTGATTATGAAAGCACATTTTTATATAACAGACCCTCATACACAGATGGCACATTTAGTCGCTATGATAATAAAGATGTGCTACTATACAGCGATAATATCGTGTATCATCCGCAAACCGGTAAAATACTTATATCCGGTTTATTTAATGCAAATAAAACAATTTTAAACAACACACAGGAACCTGAAGGATATTATGCATTGGTTTTAAACAATCAAAGTCCGGAAAGAGTATTAATGGCAAAATCAGAGATCTTTAAAAAAGAGTTTACTCCGCGAAGCGGGTATACCAGAGTTTATCTGGCACATGACGGTAAAGTTATTTTTCATTTACATGATGTTCACGGTAACATTGTACTTAAAGAATTTGAAGGCAAGCTGGATAAGCCTGAAGTCAAAACAATTATTACACATGGTCCGGCTGATGCGTTTGCCAAAGCAAACATATATACCAATGCCGAAAATATTAAAGCAGCTATCAAAACCAATAACAATTCTACTGACATACCACAAGGTAAAAACACTTTTAATGCAGTATTTCCAACAACCTTTTTACTTAGTAAAGAAAAAGGATGTTTGTTAATACAATTTGAAACTGAAAAAATAACCCTAAAAAACTTTTAATTATGAGTAATGTTATTAAAGGCGGAGAATTTCTGATTAAGGAAACCCAAGCAGCTGATATTTTTATTCCCGAGCAATGGAACGAAGAACAAAAAATGATTGCTCAAACATGTCGTGATTTTTTAGAACAAGAAGTTTTTCCAAACCTTGACAGAATAGATAATCTGGAAGAAGGTTTAATGCCCTCATTACTTGATAAAGCCGCTGCGCTAGGTCTTTTGGGGATTACCATTCCCGAAGAATATGGAGGATTCGGGAAAGACTTTGTTACCGGCATGTTAACTACCGAGGTAACCGGAGCAGGACATTCATTTGCGGTAGCCCTTGCTGCCCATGTAGGCATCGGAACATTACCTATTTTATATTATGGAAATGAAGAACAAAAGAAAAAATACATACCCAAATTAGCTTCAGGTGAATGGAAAGCTGCATACTGTTTAACGGAACCCGGTTCCGGCTCTGACGCAAATTCCGGTAAAACCAAAGCTACCTTATCACCCGATGGAAAACATTATATTTTAAACGGACAAAAAATGTGGATTACTAACGGTGGCTTTGCCGATATATTTACCGTTTTTGCAAAAATTGATGATGATGATACGCTTAGCGCATTTATTGTTGAAAAAAATTTTGAAGGTATTACACTTAATCCCGAAGAAAAGAAAATGGGAATTAAAGGCAGTTCTACCCGACAAATATTTTTTAATAACGTAAAAGTACCTTCAGAAAATCTTCTTTCAGAAAGAAAAAACGGTTTTAAAATTGCGCTCAATATTTTAAACATCGGACGTATTAAGCTGGCAGGCGCAGCCATCGGAGGAGCCAAAGAAGCTATTAGTAAATCCGTACAATATGCCAATGAACGCCACCAATTTGGGCGAGCCATATCCAAATACGGAGCCATTAAATACAAACTGGCAGAACAAGCCATACGCGTATTTGCTGTTGAAAGCGCTACATACCGTTGTTCGCAAAATATTGAAGATGCCATTGCTGCACTTATACAATCGGGTATGGAAAAAGAAAAAGCTATTTTAAAAGGCGTTGAACAATTTGCTGCTGAAGCTGCTATTTTAAAAGTAGCCGGCTCTGAAGCATTAGATTATGTGGTAGATGAAGGAGTACAAATATTTGGTGGGATGGGATACAGCGCTGAAGCGCCCATGGATAGAGCCTATCGTGATGCGCGTATTAACAGGATTTTTGAAGGCACGAACGAAATTAATCGTATGCTTATTGTAGATATGCTTTTGAAAAAAGCTATGAAAGGAGAAATTGACTTGATGGGACCGGCCATGAAAGTTGCGCAGGAATTAATGTCAATTCCTGATTTTGGTGCACCGGATACAACCCTATTTGCAGCTGAGAAAAAATATTTACAAAACTTTAAGAAAGCTGTATTAATGGTAGCCGGTTCTGCCGCACAAAAGCTAATGATGAATCTTGCAAAAGAACAAGAAATTTTAATGAACATTGCTGATATGCTTATTGATACATATATTGCTGAATCATTACTATTACGCGTTGAAAAATTAGTTGGCATGAAAGGCGAAGCAGCTGCACAAGTACAATTAAGTATGTTAAAAGTTTATTTCTACGATGCAGCTGACAGAATCAACAAATCAGGGAAAGATGCGCTAAACAGCTTTGCCGAAGGCGATGAACACCGCATGATGTTAATGGGATTAAAACGCTTTACAAAAGTAGAACCCATCAATTGCAAAGAAGAGCGAAGAAAAGTTGCCACAAAATTAATTGAAGCTAATAAGTATTGTTTCTGAAAATAGCAGCCCCGAGAGATTCGGGGTTAACAAATTTGGTATAATACAACCGAAAATTTTTCAGGATAGTCTCTTTAACACCAATTGTTGTACTTTTTCGAATAATTGCAGTGGATTTAAAGTACGCCAGTTAATATCGTTTATTTTTCCTTCCATCACAAGATAGCTATCAATATTAGCTGATTTAAATTCTTCTAACACATAGTCTTTAAAATTTACCAAAGCTATCCAACCTTCATTTTCATTTACTTCTTCAAACCATTCTTCGTAATAGCAATCATCAGAGCTATGAAAATTTAACACGTGTTCACCAATTAAAATAAACTTTGATATACCCTGGTGCATTAAATGTTCTATCACTTCTCTTTTAAGCAACATAATATCGTTATATAAACAATCATTCCATTCGCCAATTAATTCTATAATTACACAAGCTTGTTCATAATCGGCATAAAGTATTTTAAGATATAATGTATGCGAACCAAAATCATCCCATTGCGGGTGAATGTAGTGGTCGTAAACCGAATTGGTAAATTCAAATTCGCTATACTCTCTGCCATAAAAAGGCGAATATGGGTCGTCTTCAGCACAGTAAATGTTTCGCCAGCGATAATGAGGTTCAATGTCATGCATCAGGCAAAACTATACAAACTGTTTGATGATAAGGTTATTCCCAGCCTAATATTTTATCAATGCTGCTGTATGTAACAAAATGATAACCCGGGCGTGCTTTTTTGTATATGTCTATGGCTAATTTTTTGCCTTCGGGTGTTTTGGCCAATGCTTCAAATAGAGGTTTTACAAATTTTCTGCGCCCTACCGAAAGTAAAAAATCTTCTGTTTTATCAAGGGCCGGTTTGTATTTGTTTTGAATACCTATTTGCAGCCATTGGCAGGATATTTCAGCATTACCTGATTTTGTAAAACCAAATGCTTGATCTAACTCAATCAATTGATTATGTTTAAGTTCAGCAGGCAAATGTCTTAAAAAGTGTAACCATTCATGTGTGCTCCAGTTAGCCGTTTCGAGGCTTTTTGCCGGAGTGCCTGATTTCCATTTTTCGAGCGCTTCTTCTACTTTTTTAAAATTATTACTTTGTATAACCGAAATATTGGCAGGTACTTCTCTGCCATAAACCCATTCATCGGTATTAACACCGGTTAAATTATATTTTTCGATGAGTTCTTTATTTAGGAATTCAACAAAGTCTTCGGTAACTACGGTTTTAAATTTATTTTTTTCAAACCATGATTTTAAAAAGGCGTCAAATTTATCTCTTCCGGCTTTTTCTTCGAGCATGCGCAAAAAGAAAGCACCTTTTTCGTAGGCTATTTGTGTCATTCCTTCATCCGGGTTGCGTTCATCAAGATTTAGTTTCAGTTTGGTATCATCGGGTTGTACTTCTTTAAGTCCTTGCACTTCTTCATAAAGTTCTTGCTTACCCAATTCAGAAAGCATTTCAGCATATTCTCTGCCATACAAGGCTTCCATTATTCTTCGTTCAATATACACGGTAAAACCTTCGTTTAGCCAAAAGTCGTTCCAGGTTGCATTGGTTACTAAATTGCCGCTCCAGGAATGTGCCATTTCGTGGGCTATTAATGAAGTAAGCGAGCGGTCGCCTGCAATAATGGTTGGTGTTGCAAAAGTTAAGCGGGGGTTTTCCATACCACCGAAAGGAAAGCTGGGTGGCAGTACGATAATATCATATCTTTCCCAAAGATAGGGGCCATATAAGCCTTCAACTACTTCGAGCATTTTTTCGGTTTCTGCCAGTTCATATACGCATTTTTCTATCATTTCGGGTTCGGTGTAAACTCCGGTACGTTTACCCAGCGGGCGAAATTCAATATTACCTGCTGCCAAAGCTATCAAATAGGCCGGTATGGGTTGATTCATTTCAAAATGATAAACGCCCTCGGGATTTTTTTCGGTAGGGTTTGATGCACTCATTACCACCATAATATCTTTGGGAGTTTTTACACGTGCTTTGTAGGTTATTCTATTGCCGGGAGAATCTTGTATGGGTATCCACGAGCGTGTAAGTATGGCTTCGCCTTGCGTCAGTAAATAAGGGTGGGTTTTTCCGGCTGTTTGCGCTGGCGATAACCATTGTAATGCTTCCGAACCCTGGGTGGTGGAATAAGTTATAGAAATAGTTTGGGTTTGATTAGTTACCGGTACATAAACAGGCGTACCCAATAATTCGTCTGATTTGCCCATTCTGTACGGGCTTTCTTTTCCGTTTACTTCAATTTTTGTAATATTTAGTGCCTTCGAGTCGAATATCATTGTATCGGCATTTTCTATGATAACATTATAAGTTGCAGTACCTGATATGGTTTTATTATCAAAATTAATTTCAATATCTAAATACAAATCTTTGCATCTGGCCTTGTCTATATTAGCGTAGCTGTGTTTATCCAGGTAATAAACAGCTTTGTGTAAAGGAGCTGCAGATGTGGTGTAGGGGTCTGATGATTGATTGTTGTTACAGGCATAAGCCACGCACAACATACAAATAAACAAATATTTATTGAACATTTTATTTTATATTAGAGCGGGCAAATTTATAATAATACCAATATAGTGCTTTTTTATTTTCGACATGCGGGCAAATAAACGGGATGAATAAATTAATAAATTAACGAAAGGTATTATTTAACATCTTGCATTAATTTTCTGATGAAGGGTGATAGGGCAATTAATATTATACCTGCTATTATTGAAATATAGGCTATGGTTTCGTAGCCTGAAGTATATTGTTCCAGTTTTTGCAAATTGGTAAGATTTTCATCCGTGTTATTACCTTTGGCTAATGCTGCTCCAATCATACCTGCACCATATTGCCCAAATGCACTGGCTAAAAACCAGGTGCCCATCATTACTCCATATAATCTTTTGGGTGATAATTTAGTAACCATAGACAACCCGATGGGAGATAAGCATAATTCGCCAATGGTAATAACAAAATAGGCTAAAACAAACATTAATAAGGGGGTTTTGCCCAACTCGTTGGCGCTAAACTTGCTTGCATAAAACACCCAAAATCCAAGTCCTAAAAAAAGAAAACCTAAGCCGAATTTAACTACTGTATTGGGTTCTTTATTATATTTATTTAAAAACAACCACAATAATCCTACCAATGGAGCGAGTATAATTACCCATAAAGCATTTACCATATTATTTACCTGCGTCATATTAAGGCCATGACTTTCAACATTGCTATTGGCATAAAAATTTAATGAGCCGCCACCTTGTTCAAAAAATGACCAAAATAATACAGAAAAGAAAATAAGGATGGTAGCTGCGATTAATTTACCGGCTTCTTCTTTAGTTGCTTTTACGATTTCAAAAATCAAATAAATAAATGTAATTATTGCTGCTAAAATAAATATAACATCAGTAAACTGTACTATATATGGACTACCGTCTTTATTTTTTCCAACTAATATTGTAAGGTCAATATCAAAAGGAAAATATACAAGTAAAAAGAAAACCGGAATAAATAATAGTGTAGCTAATTGCAATAACCAACCCTTGGTTAGTCCTAAAATTTTTGTATTAAGTTTTTCGGGTTGCGGAGGTAAGCCTATAGGGCCTAATGTTTTTTGAGTAAAAATAAATAAACCTAAGCCTAGCAACATACAAATGCCTGCCAAACTAAATCCCAGCGACCAGCTGTAGGAGGTACCCACATAAGCGATTGTTAAACCGCTTAAAAATGCTCCAATATTAATACCCGAATAAAACAATGAAAAACCTGCGTCTCTTCTGGCATCACCTTCTTTATAAAGTGCACCAACCATGGTTGATATATTAGGTTTAAAAAATCCGTTTCCTAAAATCAGTACACTAACTCCCAAATAAAAAGTAAAACTGCCCGGAACTGCCATCAAAAAAGTACCTATAGCCATGAGCAAACCACCCCAAAATATGGAGCGTCTGAAACCGAATAATTTATCAGCAAATAATCCGCCTACAAATGCCATTGCATATATAAATGCCTGAATAGTACCATACCGTTTATTGGAAATTGCTTCCGCATCGTCTTTATACTTTTGTTCAGAAGTAATTATGTAGTATTTAGGATGATTTACATCTACTTTTTCATTATGTTCTTTTTCATATTCACTTATGGCTTTGTGCATATCTGCTTCGTTGGCAGGATGATAATTTACCGATAAAATAAGATGTGAAATATATAAGCCCAGTAAAGCTCTCATTCCATAAAAGGTAAAACGCTCCCACATTTCTACTAAAAACAAATACCATAATTGCTTAGGATATTTACCTTTAAAATTTTGTATGCTTTCGAGTGTATATTGATTATTCGGATTCATGTTATATTTATTAAATTCATTAATGAATATTTTTTTCCTGCATAACTTTTTTCAACCATTTGAGCATTGAAAAGAGTATAAAAAACGCAGCTAAACACAAGATAAAGTTTAGCAAAAAAAAGTTTGCTTTATTGTCAACAGATTCCCATAAACCCGAAATCATACCCGAAAGTTTATTACCAACGGCCGTAGATAAAAACCATCCGCCCATCATAAGTGCAGTAATTCTGGGAGGTGATAATTTAGACACCAAAGATAAACCCATGGGAGATAAAAATAATTCACCTACAGTAATTACTCCATAAGAGGCAATAAGCCACCATGCCGATGCTTTTTCGCTTTCCATTTGTGTTGCACTTACCGCTCCTACCATAACTAAAGTTGACAAACCCGTTATAAGCAATCCTAAGGCAATTTTGGTAGGAGTAGAAGGTTCTTTCTTTTTAGATTTTAAAAAACCAAACAGGCCAACAACTATAGGAGTTAGCAAAATAACCCAAAATGGATTAACTGACTGAAATAATTCGGTAGAAATAAGTTTTAAACTTTTGCTTTCGGTGGGTATTTGATGCGGTGGTAAATTATTGAAGTAATGATAATTATTATCCAATTTTTTCCTTATATTCATAATACTGTCTCCGGCTTTAATATTGTTAGCTTTGTAATACTCAGTTGCCCGGATGCTAAGAATTGAATCGTTAGACTTAAAAGTGATATCGTTAAAATTTTTTACCGAATTATAATGTTCTACAGTTTTTTCTTCAGTTAATTTTAAATAATCAAACACCGGTTGAATAACTTTGGGTTGCTCTCTGTCGGTGTAATATTCTGCCCATACGGTCAATGCATCGCCATTTTGATGAAATACTGCCCAGAATACTATAACGGAAGCAAAAATGCTTAACAAGGCCAATATGGGTTTTCTGTCTTCGCTGTTTGCGCGTTTATAAAGCGAATAATAAAAAACAATGACAGGTAAACAACCAAAAACAAAGGCATCGTTTGCATCACTCCCCAAAATATTTCCGGGGATAAACCAGCCGATGATACCTACTAAAAATACCGGTAATAAAACTATCAGAAATATTTTAGATAAAGACATATCTTCGGGGTTTGCAGGTTTAATTACATCGGCATGTTTGATATGTTTGGTACCTGCCATAAATATTGCCAATCCCAGTAGCATACCTATGCCTGCCGCAGCAAAAGCCCATCCCCAACCATAGTTTATCCTTAAATAAGCAGCAACAAAATTGCAGATAAAAGAGCCTATATTAATGCCCATATAAAAAATATTATAACCCGCATCTTTATTTTGTTTATATTTCTCATCGTTATACAGATTTCCTACCAGTGTAGATATATTAGGTTTAAAAAAACCATTGCCTAAAATTATCAGTAATAGCGATACATAAAATATACTCTCGTTACCGGTAAAAGACAATCCAAAGTAACCACCCGCCATTAATAGTCCGCCTATAAGTATGGAATTTCGATAACCCAGTATTCTATCTGCCAGTAATCCTCCTAAAAAAGGTGTTAAATATACCAGGCCTAAATAAGTACCGTAAATATCAGATTTTTTTGCTGCCGAAAAACCCATACCTCCGTTTTCAGCGCTATCCAACATGTACAAGGAAAATATCCCCAGCATTAAATAATAACCAAAACGTTCCCACATTTCGGTAAAAAACAGAACATACAATCCTTTTGGATGATTGGCATTTTTACTCATAACTCATAAATTGAGTGCCAATATAGAAAAAGTTAATGATATGATAAGCTAATGGATAATTTTAACCCCGATTTAGTGATTTTTTCCTTCCGATTTATTCGGAGCGATTATTAGCACTTTTATCGTTTGAGCATTTTTAAATGTGTAATTCGGGTTTGATGATGCAAAACACATTTTAATTAAGTTTGACCTGTTAAATAATCAAAAAACAATAAATATGACTGGCAGAATTATCATTGGGTTTTTATCGGTTTTGATTATTTTACCGATTGTGTTGATTTTTTATAAAATTATTGTTGCCCCGCAAACAAATACCGAATTATTATGGTTAAAATTTGGTAAAAATGAATTGCTGAATACCCTTTTATTGTTGACTGCAACCCTCTTTATTTCGCTTATTACCGGTGTAATATCTGCCTGGCTCGTTAGCCGTTATAGTTTTTACGGCAGCAAACACTTCTCGTGGTTGCTGGCTATGCCCCTTGCCATTCCTGCATACATTATGGCTTATACCCAGCAAGGTACTTATGGTTATACCGGTAGTATTAGCACATTTTTCAGGAATACGTTGGGCACTGATTTTAGCATAAGTTTTATGAACATGACGGGATTAATTATTGTATTAAGCATGGTATTGTATCCTTATATTTATCTGGCTGCTCGGGCAAATTTTACCAAACAATCGGTCTCGTATATCTACGCTGCACAAAGCTTGCGAAAAAACAGTTTGTGGATCTTTATCAATGTTGCCACTCCTTTGGCCCGGCCGGCTATTGTTGCCGGATGCTTATTGGTATGCATGGAAGTACTGAATGATTATGGTGCCGCTTCATATTTGGGCGTTAAAACATTTACAACGGCTATTTTTGGATTGTGGGAATATGATTTAAATGTAGCCGTAGTACTTTCATTCTGGCTGGTATTGTTTGTATTGGTAATTGTAAGCATAGAAAACTACCTGCGCAAAAATAAAAGATACATCGCTCAACCCATGAGCAACAAGCTTGAAGTTATTGAATTAAAAGGTAAAAAAAATATGTTCGCTTTTTTATTTTGTTTTACCCTATTACTATTTACATTTTTTATTCCTGTATTGCAATTATTGATTTGGACATTTAAAACATGGAGTAAAGTTGTTGCCAATAATTTTGCTCAAACAGTATGGAATAGCTTTGTGCTAGGTTTTTGGGCTACACTGTTTATACTTGCAATAGCAATGTTTATAGGCTACATCAATTACACAACTACACGAAAAAACAATTTACTAAGTAACATAAGCGGAATAGGTTACGCCATACCGGGAACTGTGATTGCCGTTGTAGTAATGCTCATACCTAAGCAATTAACCGATATATTTAGCGAAAACAGTTATATATACGAATTATTTTTTACCGGAAGTTTTATACTATTAATTTATGCTTACATAGTAAGATTTTATGCCGTAGGCAAACAAAATATAGAATCGGGATTTGAGTCTTATTCTGATTCACTGCACCTGGCATCGCGCTCATTAGGTGCATCTACTATAAAAACATTTTTTATGATTCACTTGCCCATGTTAAAAAACACCCTGATCATATCAGCTATACTCATATTTGTGGATGTAATTAAAGAATTGCCACTAACTTTGATACTTAGACCATTTAACTTTAATACCCTGGCAACAAAAGCATACGATTATGCTAAAATAAATGAATCGGTAGCCGAAGCTGCACCCGCATCGCTTTTGATAATTGCTTTAGGTATTATACCGGTGTTTATTCTTAATAAATATTTAAGTAAATAATGATTTTACGTGTAGAAAATATATCATACAGTTACCGCTATGACGATGCCATTAAAAACATTTCGTTTGAACAAAACAAACACGAAACAATTGCCATACTGGGCGAAAGCGGATCGGGCAAAACAACCTTATTAAAAATTATTGCAGGTTTTATAAAACCACATACCGGACAGATAACACTTGAAGACAAAATTTTATGTAATCAAAAAACATTTATTAAACCCGAAAAAAGAAACATAGGGCTGGTTTTTCAGGATATTGCTTTGTTTCCGCATTTATCGGTAAAAAAAAATATAGCTTTTGGGATGCCACAAAAAAATTTGCCGGATATTGAATACTATCTTAAACTAATCGGCATGGAAGAATATATAAATCGCTATCCGCACCAACTCTCGGGGGGGCAGCAGCAACGTGTAGCCTTAGCCAGGGCACTGGCCGCCAAACCCGGATTACTTTTACTCGATGAACCCTTTAGCAGTTTAGACAATACTTTAAAAATACAAATGCGCAAAGAAGTGAAACAAATTTTACAACAAACACAAATACCCGCCATAATTGTTACACATGATATGAATGATTGCACCGACCTGGCAGATAAAATACTCGTATTAAAATCGGGACACGTTTTGCAGTTCGATTACATTAAAAATATTTATAACCATCCGGCAGATGAATACACCGCCAGGTTATTTGGTAAAATAAATATGCTGACATCAGATTTTATAAACAAATATTTTAAATTAAACTTAAATGCGATGAACAACTATATTGTTCGACCCGAACATATAGAAATTACAAGCCAAAATGAAGGATTGAAAGCACAAATAACAGAGGTAATTTTTAAAGGTAAATACTATGAAATAACCTGCCATGTTGATAACTTTGAGT
Organism: Flavobacteriales bacterium; assembly: GCA_037443205.1. GTDB lineage: Bacteria > Bacteroidota > Bacteroidia > Flavobacteriales_D > UBA2798 > JBBIOU01. The sequence continues at coordinate 64,117 of JBBIOU010000017.1, forward strand.
TAACCGTATATTCAAAAGATGAAAAAGAATTTAATAATTTTATAGGCATAAAAATACAACCTGATAAAATTATAAGTGTATGCAAATAAATTCAGAAAGAATTGCCTTGATAAATGAAATGCTAAATAAAAATCCTGACGATGCCTTTTTGAAATATGCCGCTGCCCTTGAACACAAAAAATACAATATGCCCGAAAAAGCAATAGCTTTGTTTGAAGAATTGATTCGCTCGCATCCCGATTATTTACCAACCTATTATCAGATTGGCAAATTATATGAAGAAATGGGGCAAACACATATTGCCATTAAACACTATAAAAACGGCAAATTGTTGGCTGCCAAAGTAAACGACAAAAAAGCATTGGGCGAACTCAGCGAAGCACTTATGATATTAGATGCTGATGAAGAATATTAATGTATATGCTATTTCTGATTAAATTAATTAAATTTATTGTATCTAAATCTTTTTTAAAATTTTTACTGAGTTTATTTATATCCCTGCTTATTGTAGTATTTATCTGCAACATTTGGATAATTGCAAGCACAAAAAAACAACTTTACGACTCTTTGCAAGACATACCCGAAAACCATGTTGGTGTAGTGTTGGGGGCCAGCAAGCACTCAAAATATGGCGGAATAAATCAATATTTTAAATACCGTCTTGTTTTGACCGCAGAATTATATAAAGCCGGAAAAGTAAAACATCTTTTATTAAGCGGTGATAACAGTAAAAAATATTATGATGAACCCGGTGATATGAAAAATTACTTGTTACAACTAGGCATACCCGAAAGCGCCATGACTTTAGACTATGCAGGTTTTAGAACTTTCGACAGTATGATTCGGGCAAAAAAAGTTTTTGGACTCAAAAAATTTACAATTATTTCTCAAAAATTTCATAATCAGCGTGCCGTATTTATTTGCAATCATCATAATATAGATGTCATAGCCTATAATGCTAAAGATGTATCTGATGGCGGTGGATTTAAAACACATTTGCGCGAATATTTTGCTAAAGCCAAAGCCATAATTGACCTGATAACAAACAAAGAACCATATTTTTTAGGCGACCCCATACAGATACCTTAATACATCACTATAAATACACAAATTCTGTGTAATTTAGCCCCTGTATGATAAAAATTATTACAGTTATTGGCGCGCGTCCGCAAATTATAAAAGCTGCTGCTTTATCAAGAGCAATAAAAAATAAATTCGGTAACCAAATAGAAGAAATTTTATTGCACACCGGGCAACACTACGATCAAGCCATGTCTGAAGTTTTTTTTAACGAGTTAAACATCCCTAAACCACATGTAAATCTTGGGGTAGGCTCTTCCGGACATGCCGAACAAACTGCCCACATGACCATTGGCATCGAAAATGAACTAAAAAAACACCGTCCACATGCCATCATTCTTTATGGCGATACCAACTCTACGCTTGCCGGTGCAGTTGCAGCTTCAAAAATTCATGTACCCATCATACACATAGAAGCCGGTTTGCGCTCGTACAATAAAAACATGCCCGAAGAAATTAATCGCATCATGTGCGACCACGTATCAACCTTGCTTTTTACACCTTCCTCAAAAGGATTAAATAATTTAATTGGTGAAGGTTTTAAAGAACATCCTACCCCGCCCTATCACATCAACAACCCCAAAATATACGTATGCGGTGATATTATGTATGATAATTCCATTTACTTTGCCCGGATATGCGAAAATAAATCAGAATATCTTAAACAACATCATCTGCAAAAAGATAATTTTATTCTTTGCACCATACACCGAGATAATAATACCGATAACGAAAACAGACTGTCGGCAATTTTTGAAGCCTTAAACGAAATACAAAAAATATCGGGTCAAAAGTTGTTTATTCCCATGCACCCGCGTACCCGAAAAAAGATCAGCGAATACCAAAACAATACAATTCAAAACTGCCTGAATAACGAAAACATTATAATCAGCAATCCGTTAAGTTTTTTAGAAATGACCTTACTCGAAAAATATTGCAGCATGGTTATAACCGATTCGGGAGGAGTACAAAAAGAAGCTTATTATTTTAAAAAAACCTGCATTATTTTACGAGACGAAACCGAATGGACCGAATTAATAGAAAGCGGAGCTGCTATATTAGCCGGAGCCGAAAAACAAAATATTGTTACTGCCTATAAAAAACTATGCAATCAATCTTTATTTTCATTACCCGATTTTTACGGAAACGGTAAAACAGCAGAATTTATTTGCGAAAGAATAATTGAAAACTTTAGTTTGTGATTATTATTTTTTGCGAGCATATTACCAATCGGGTTAGTTATACTGTAAAAACCATATTTAAAGATATACTTAATATTCATGAGGTATTTATTACCGATAATAAATTTGAATTTGAAAACAGCTCATTTATTAAAATAAACTACAGTATATCACCCATCAATAATACTTTTAAAATTACTCCCGCAGATTTACTCTTTCAAAATACTATTGATTACAAATTAGCCTTAGAATTTTCAGCCATTAATAACGAAATAATGGCACCTTATGCGATAAACGATAACAACCATATTGAATTTGATGTTTTTTCGGCTGTATTTTTTATTATTAGCCGCTATGAAGAATATTTAAGTACTGCCAAAGATAAACATAACAGATACCCGGCAACACAAAGTGTACTTTACAAGTATGCATTGCTTGATATACCGGTAATTAATTTATGGGCTGAATATTTGCTTAAAAAGTTAAACAGTTTTTACCATACAAATTTAGTTAATCAATCTGCCTTTAAATGCTTATTTACCTTTGATATTGATATTGCTTATGCTTACAAAAACAAAGCCTTTATAAGAAATGTATTTTCGTTGGCAAATAAAGTGACTTCTTTAAAATTCAAATCTGTAAGACAACATATTCGTGTTTTACAAAACAAACAATCCGACCCTTTTGATACCTACGATTATTTTTTAAATCAATTAAAAAATAATAATATAGATGCCGTAATATTTATTTTGCTGGGAAATCATTCGGCTCAAAACATTAATTTATCTTATAAAAACAAGGCTTTCAGAAATTTGATAAAACAATTGGCTGCACACCATACAATTGGCATACATCCTTCTTATAAAAGTTCTGATAACAATAAAATATTAAATACAGAAATTAATCGCTTACGGAAAATCATAAATCAAGAAATAATCATATCCCGACAACACTATCTTAAATTTAATTTACCTTATACCTATCAACATTTAATACAAGCCGGTATTCAGGAAGATTACAGCATGGCTTATGCAAATATAACCGGTTTTAGAGCAGGAACCTGTTCGGTATTTAATTGGTATGATTTATCCCGCGAAACGGAAACAAACCTGCGCATATTTCCTACATCGTTGATGGATGGAACTTTGAATGAATACCTGCATTTAAATATACATGAGGCTATGATGGTTTCAGAAAAAATAATCACGTGCATCAAAAAATATAAAGGTAGTTTTATACCTTTATGGCACAATAATACTTTAAGCAATACAGGTATATGGAGCGGATGGAGAGAAGTATTTGAAAAACAAATTGAAGAGTGTATAAAAAAATGATTCCATGAGCGAAAAAATTCATGCACAAAATGCCCCCAAACCGGTAGGATTATATCCGCATGCACGGAAAGCCGGGGGGTTATTGTTTCTTTCGGGGGTTGGACCCAGAGTGCCTAAAAGCAATGAAAACGACTCAGAGATACCGGGTTTAAAGTTAGACCACAACGGTAATTTTGTAGAATTTAATTTTGAGGCGCAGGTACATTCCGTATTTCAAAATGTAAAAACAATTTTAGAAGAATCGGGCAGCAGTTGGGATAAAATAGTTGATGTAACAGTTTTTTTAGTAAATATGAAGCGCGACTTTCATGTATTTAATAAAATATATGCCGAATATTTTAAAAGCAATCAACCCTGTCGTACAACCATCGAAATAAACTCCCTGCCTACCCCTATTGCTATTGAATTAAAAGTTATTGCAAGTTTATAGTTAAGTGTTTAGCTTACAGCTTCAAATTCTACGTCAAGATTAAATTTTTGAGCAAATATTTGTCCTTCCTCCAACATTTCTTCATCATCCACATCGTACTGCCAAACAATTTTTATTTGTTTATTTGAATTTTTTAATTGCAGTGCCTTAATAAAAACATCGGCAAGCATTTTTTGAGAAATAGAGTTGATATAATCTAAATAAAATACAAATTTAGTGCTTGGCCCGGGATTTTCGTTATAGGTAGTTAACCAATCTAAAATCGGAAAATAAAATGCTGCTGCATCTTCGGGTATAGAACGTCCTTTTAATTCTATCAACCCTTCGGCAGCATTTAAATTTACCATGGGGGTACTATCTGTAGCTTCTGTAAAGTAGTTTTCCACAGTTTAAAGATATATATTTTATTGCAATAAAATATTTTTTTTAAGGTTAAGCATTTTCAATAAAGCAATTGCACATTCCACACCTTTATTGCCATGCTTGCCTCCCGAACGATCTTTTGCTTGTTGAAGAGTATTATCGGTTAACACACAAAAAACAGCCGGCTTATTCATTTTTAATGATACGTCTTTTATACCTTGGGCTACTGCCTGGCAAACAAACTCAAAATGCCTGGTTTCGCCTTGTATGATGCTGCCTATGGCTATTGCTCCATCGGCATGACTTAAGACCCACTGCGTAGCCAGCGGCAATTCGTAAGAACCGGGAACATAGTGTATCAATAAATCATCTGCAGCAACTTCGTGTTCAATCAATATTTGCTTAGCGGCACTAAGCAAACTATAAGTTATTTCGTTGTTCCATTCAGAAACAACCAATGCTATTTTAAAACCTTTGCCCGAAGGTATTTCTTGCGGATTGTGGGTTGAAAGATTTTTTCCTGCTGTAGCCATTTATCTTGCTACTTCACTGTTTTTGGCGCGTTCAATATATTTCTCAATATCTTTGGCTTCGGAAGACACTTCGTAATCATTTAATATACGCTCGTAATATTTTGCCGCTTTATCAAATTTGCCTTGCAACTCAAGCGCTAAGGCTGCTTTTTTTAAAAATCGGGGGGTTGTATAATTATTATCCGAATTGTCTATTGCTTTCTCATATTTACTGATGGCTTTTTCTACATTACCCAGTTCCATATAAGCATCACCGGCAGCGCCATGGGCTAAACTCATCAACATTTCATCATCACTCGAAAATTCTTCTAAATATTTTATTGCATTATTATAATCACCCAGATGCATATAACACATGCCCGCATAATAATTGGCTAAATTACCGGTTTCTGTACCACTGTAGTTATCAGCAATTTCTTTAAAACCTAAATATTCTCCATCGCCATTTAAAGCCGTTGCAAACGAATCTATTTCAAAATAATATTGCGCTTTCCAAATAGCTTTTGCTGCTTTTTGTTCGCGTGGTGCTTTGTAAAAATTAATGTATGCAAAAAAAGCAGCTATCAATACCACTATAGCTCCTCCGATAATAGTTAAACTTTTTTTGTTTTGCTGAAAATAATTTACTGCTTTTTCTAATCCTGCAGATGCGGGATTTATTACTTCTTGTTTTGACATTACTTTATTTATTTATAAAAGGAGTGCAAAAATAGTATTTTTTTTATCAGCCAAAAAACATTTTATTTAACTGATTAACAACAGATTATTTTACTTCAAAATCCAGCATCAGACGGTTTTCTATAAATGCTTGCAATTTATCGCCTATACGCACCGGGCCTACTCCGGCAGGTGTACCCGTAAAAAACAAGTCGCCTGTTTTTAGTGTAATAAATCCCGATACATAGCTAAGAAGTTGCTCGTAAGGAAAAACCATTTGCGAAGTATTTCCCTGCTGCACGGTTTTACCGTTTATCAGAAGTGAAAAATTTATGTTGTTAATGTTATTTATTTCGCTGGCGCGAATAAAATTTGGCGAAACAACCGCTGCATTATCAAACGACTTGGCTATTTCCCATGGCAAACCTTTTTGTTTGGCTTTATCTTGCAAATCGCGGGCGGTAAAATCTATGCCTATGCCTATTTCTGATACATATTGGTGGGCAAACTTAGGGGCAATGTTTTTACCGTTTTTAGCAATTTTTAAAACTATTTCAACTTCGTGATGCAGGTTTTGTGTAAAAGAGGGATAATAAAAATCGTTGCCTTTGGGCAGCAGCGCGGTATCGGGTTTTAGAAAAAAAACAGGCTCGGTTGGTACTGCACTTTGCATTTCATGTGCATGTTCGGCATAATTTTTACCAATACAAATTATTTTCATATAATAAATTTGGTATAAATGTAAACTGATATAGCCAAATTCAGTATTATACTTAAAAAAAATATCTCATATTAATCAATAGCAGGGAAAGTAAAAGACGAACTATTTGATTTTGTTGGATTAATCAAAAGTAACAAAAGAATTTAAGGTCTATTTTCATTCCATGAAAATAGACCGGGTATATAATGAAATAAGAACTTTAGCGCAGTAAATTCTCAATAACTTGTAAAGTATGGAGGGAAAATTAATTTTACCTTAACAGAGTTACATGTCCGGTAAACTCAAATTTTTTACCATCACTCAGGCGTTTTACTTTGAGTTTCCATACATACACATCTTCTTTGGCAGGCTGCGCTTTATGGCTGCCATCCCAGCCT
>JBBIOU010000018.1:0-70493 GCA_037443205.1 Flavobacteriales bacterium
ACCACTGGTCGAGAATTTCTGATGTAGTCCAGGCAGCCCATACTAGATCCAACGGAGCATGGAATGAGCGTTCTACTTTTATTTGGTTGTTCTGTTTATCAACTGTGAAGTTGAATAAAATGGATTTGTTCATGCTTATGAATTTTAAGTTACGTATTCAGTTGTTTTTACTATTAGGTTTCTATCCTAACCAGCTTTCCTTTGCGTTTTACGATGTTTTTATAGTCCCACTGTATTTCCTTTGACTTTTTCAGCCAGCGTTTCAGGTCTTTTATGTTGATTTCAGTAACGCTGTTAAAGAATATGGAAGCATCTTTGAATTTGCCGCCACGTACGTTCAGCTTTTCTTCTTCAAAATCGGCACCGCTCCAGAACATTAAGCGTATGCCGTTTTTCTGTTTGCTGTAGCCCACAATGGGGTTGCCGTTTATAAACCACACCGGATGCCCGTGCCAAAGTTTGTTTTCAGCTTCTTTCAACTGCTGGTTAATTGTTTCAGCAAGCAGGTTACAGATTTGTTTATCTTCTGAATTTTGAGAGTCATTATATGTTCTATATTCAGTATGTGTTGCCGTGTTTTCTGAACTAAATTTCAATCCGGCTTCTTTTAGCGCATTAAACAACTTAGGCAAGGTACTTTTTCCCATCCCGTGTAAATTCAAAATTTCTTTTTCGGTATAGGTGGACAATTTTTTTAAGGTTGTTATTCCTTCTCGTTCTAAAGCACGTCTGGCTGGAGCTCCAATCAGAGCCAAAAAGTTGTCTTTAGGTTTTCTCTGTTGTTCGCAAATGGGACAGGAAGGACAGTCAGAACTTTTGTAGAATTGATGTCCATTTACACAAGTTTTTAGTTTTGGTGTTGTCATGGTCATTTTATTGAGTTTGGCACGGTCAAAAAAGTATTAATCTCTTAGGTCTCTGTGGAGTTTTTTTACCAAGGAGAACATGGAGGGAAACGGAGGTCTAGAAAGTACTGGTGTTAGAATTAATGATGTTTTCTGTTTGCATGATTATGTGTGACTGTTTGTTTTTGCAGCGATGAGCTTATGATGATAGGTGTACGATATGGCCATCAGCGCAAAGGGCACCAGCATGGTGAGCATCTGCGGATGAAAGCCACCCACCGAAAGGCCGCTGTACACGGCACCGGTCAGGTCGAAGAACAGGCCGGCATAGGCCCATTCTTTCAGCCGCGGAAAGCCGGGAATAAGCAGGGCAGCCACACCCAGCAGCTTGGCCACGCCAATAATGGGCAGCATGTACTGCGGGTAGCCCAGCAGTTTAAAGATGTCCACCCACTCCTGCGTTTGCAGTATGTTGGGTATGGCCGATGACAGCATGAAGGCGCCAAAGAGCGCAGTGCTGGTCCAGAAAATAATGCGGTTTCGTTTCATTTTTTATTTTTTTTAAGTTGTTCCAAAACATCGTCCAGCTGGTTAAAGCGTTTGGCGAGCAGTTGTTTAAACTGTTCCAGCCATTTTTCCACTTCGTTCATTTTTTTGGCGTTGAGGTGATAGTACACTTCACGGCCCTGTTGCTGTGCCTTTACCATTTCACATTCGGCCAGTATTTGCAGGTGTTTGGATACAGCCTGCCGGCTGGAGTTAAAATGTTCGGCCAGTGCGTTGGGAGTCATTGAACCAACCGTTAAAAGCATGATGATTGCCCTTCTGGTCGGGTCGGCTAGGGCCTGAAAAACATCACGTCTGGTCTTCATATCCTTTTTTTGCTACTATCTGGTTGCAAATATAAGTGCAATTATTTAGTTGCGCAAATTTTTTTTAAAAATTTTTAGTCCCAATCATGCATTAGAAAATTAGCAATTTGGTTCAACAACGGCATACCTAGCTAATAAGAATTTCAGGATAAATTAATCTTATGATTTAAAAAAAATATTTTCTTTGAAAATTAATTTAAAACTGTAATGCGCTCAAAAATGAAAAAAAGCATTCTTGCTACCTTATTATTATGTGTAAACTATTTTGCAGCTTCACAAAGCGATTCGATAAAAATTTTAGAAAATGAATTAGTTCAGTTAGCCGAAAAAGAGAAATACATACTTATTGAATTAGAGCGAATAAAATTAGAAAAGTTACGTACACAAATGAAAAAAATTGGCTGGCCGGTATCAGCAAATTGTTCACAGATTATTGAGCATAGCGCCATGACACTTTGTTATGACAAGTTACATAAGCAAGCGCGTTGGGTATTCCATGCTATACCTCCGGATGTTGAATATGGAAAAGAATCGCGTACCAATGATTTTAGAGCAGACCCTAAAGTGCTCGAAGGCAGTTCAAAAAAAGAGGATTACTGGCATAGCGGATACGACAGGGGCCATATGGCTCCCAGCGCTGATTTTAGATGGAGTAAAAAAGCATTAAGTGAGTCATTTTATTATTCTAACATGTCGCCACAAAAGCCCGAATTGAACCGCGAAATATGGGCTGAATTAGAAGACATGATAAGAGACTATGCCGTAAACAACAAGCGCAATGTATATGTAGTTACAGGACCTTTGCTAAAGGCTGACTTAAAAGCCATCGGAGAAAGCAAAGTGTCGGTTCCGGAATATTATTACAAAGTGGTTGCAGATATTGATGGCGATACTTTAAGGGGTATTGGTTTTATTATGCCGAATCAAAAATGCAGGTACCCGGTATTATACTATGCAGTAAGTATAGATAGTGTAGAAAAAATAACCCATATAAATTTTTTCAGTTCGTTAACCAACGTGCAAGAAAAAGCTGTAGAATCGGTTTTTAGCATTAGCCCCTGGCAAAGTATCAAAGAAAAAGGGAATGTTTTGCCTATTAACCCGGGTTCGTTACCTAAGGGTAAATACAATACCATACAGGCTAAGTATCATATTGGCGAGAACACTTGTGTATGCGGAACGGTAGTAGCTACCAAATACAGCGAAAAATCGGGTTATACGTTTATTAATTTAGACCAAAAATTTCCTAACCAGCTTTTTAGCATCACTATAAATAAATCTGCGCGTAAAAATTTTACATATTTGCCTGAGAATTATCTGCAAGGGAAAGTTATTTGTGTAAGTGGCATAATTAATGATAATAAGGGTACCCCCGAAATAAAGGTTAATAATGAAAAATCGATTTTAATTATTGAAAATGAAAATTTTAACGAATATTAGTTTGCATAAAGCAACTAATTTTATAATTTTACGTCAATTAATACAAACAAACAAAGCTATACTTATGAAAACATTAAAATCTTTATTATTCACTTTATTAGCGATAACAATCTTGTTTCCCGCTATAGCACAACAATCTGTAGAAGAGCGCGCCAAAGCTAAAGTAGCTCAATATTCCAAGCAATTGCAACTTTCGCAAGAGCAGGTAAATTCTCTGCACCCCTTAGTTGCAAAATATATACAACAACATGATGATTTAAAGCAAGCTTCTTCTACCGGCTCGGTAAGCCCTGAAAGAAAAAAAGCTCTACAGGATAATTTTTTAAATGAAGTTACCCCTATTTTAAATGAAACACAACTGGCCGACCTTAAAAAAATTATGGACAGAGAAAATATGCGAGATGTAAATACAGGTGGCCGATAAATAGAAAACTTTAACAGCAAGGGGCAAAAAGCCCCTTTTTTTATGCAAAAAAGCATACTTATTATTGTATTTACCTGGATATTTCAAATATGGTTTTCTTTACCTTCCTGGATAGGCGGTCAATTAGCTGATGAATATTTTTTTAACTTTTATCACCCCCTTTTAAACAACACATTAACCATTTTATTTATATTATCTCTTCTTTGTATTACATTTTGTTATACCCATAGAAAGCTATTGTATTTTTTATCGGCAGCGTTGCTTGTTGCCTTGTGTACAGTAAATATTCATTTAATTCAACCCTGGCAACTCGTCAATTTATTTTTATTAGGATGTTTTGTATTTAAACAAACCCATTTGGCAGTATTAATCTTTAGCGGATTATTTTTTTGGAGTGGCATGAACAAGGTTAATCCCTGGTTTCAAACAGAAATATTTAGCTGGTTTTTTTCTCCTCTATTTAATGGTAAATGGCAGCAGTTTTATTTTCTGATACCTGCAATAGAAATTACATCAGCCATACTTTTATTATTTCAAAAAACCAGAAAAAATGCAGTAATTGTTTGTATTGCTAAACATATATTTGTGGTATTCATGCTAAGCCCCTTGTTTCATAACTGGAACTATGTGGTTATACCCTGGAACATCGGATTAGCTTCAATTCTTTATGTTTTATACCTTAAACCGGTAAAAATAAATATCAGCAATTATGATTTTAAACTGCTCCGATATATTATTATAATATTTTTTTGGATTTGTCCTGCTCTTTGGTATATAGGTTTATGGCCTTTTAACCTTTCGTTTCAGTTATACTCAGGTTATCATTCTAGCACTTATCTGTATGCCGATAATGGCTATAAAAAAGAAATTGAACAGTATTATATAGTAAAATATGGTGTTCCGCTATATGTAAGCGACCATAGTTTACGAAGCATTAAAAACAAAATTGTACGAAAGCATCCAAATATTACGCTTATGCACATTTACAAACTGCCATTTATTAAGGAAAAAAAATTAAAGCAATTTTAAATTGTTAACGCAATATTGCATTTGTTGGTTATACTCATTTTCGGATGAGGATACAATACCTGCACCCGCTAAATTGATTAAGTCGTTTAAAAAATTACGTGTTGCAAAATCTTTTATTTCGTATTGGTTAATTGTATAAAACTTACCTATGAGCATAATTTCCTCAAAGTGATTCAAGTCGGTTATCTTAAAAAACGATTGGTTATTGTTATATTTTCTGTATATCGGAAACATATTACAAAATTGCATTAAATTTGAATTGTATGAAAGAAAAAAAGCATCATTTAAAAGGAGTAGAATATCTTAAAAAAGGAAAATATAACGAAGCCTTGCGATGCTTTAATCAAGCACTCGAAATTAACCCCGATTATTGCGATTGTTTAACCGACAGGGCAATAGCATATTTTTATCTGAAAAAAAATGAATTATCCATTATTGATTTAGACAGAGCGGTGTATCTGGAGCCTCAAAATCCCTTTCGTTATTCAAGCAGAGCATACATCAAAGAAAAAATAGGCGATAATTACGGAGCTATGGAAGATTATAAAAAAGCCATTGAATTAGATCCGGATGATGCAATAGCTTATAATAATCTGGGACTTATTGAAGAAAAATTGGGTTACATGAATAGCGCTAAAATAAATTTTCAAAAAGCTGATTCATATTTTCACATGCAAAATTACAGCTCTCCGGAAGCATTAAATAACCGGTCGGAAAAAAATAAAAAAGAATACATCAAAGCCATTTTTAAAAGCAAATCGTCATTAAAAGAATTTATAAGGTTTATATTTAATGGATTTAAATTAAAAAAATGAAACCATTTTTACTGCAAGTTTCTGAGTATGTTCTATCCCAACATAACAACCTCGAAAATATTTTAATTGTGTTACCTGGTAAAAGAGGGGGTTTGTTTTTAAAGAAATATTTATTTGACATTATTAAAAAACCTTTCCTGTCACCAAAAATATCAACCTTATCAGAACTATGCGAAGAAAGCACGGGTGAATTTGTTGCGGATAAAACCACCCTGGTTATTCACTTATTTAACGCATATAACGAAGCACATCCTAATGAACATGAAAATTTTGATAATTTTCTGTTATGGGGTGATATTTTACTAAATGATTTTAATGAAATAGATAAACAACTGATTAACGCCCACAATTTATATGGTAACTTACGTGATTTGCAGGAAATAGACGATTGGAGTTTTAATCTGCACGAGCTAAGCAAAGGACAAATTAACTTCGAAAACTTTTGGCATATTGCCGGAAAAACCTACGAATTTTTTAATAAAAAATGCTACGAAGCACAAATAAACTACTCCGGAGGGCTTTACAAAAAATTTGCATTGAATGTAAATAAATATGCTGAAAGCCTGCCCTACGAAAAAATATACTTCTGTGGTTTTAATGCCTTATCAAAAGCCGAAGAAAAAATTATTACTTCACTCTGTTATTCGGCCAAAGCAGAAATTATATGGGATATGGACGAATATTATGTATCCAATCCGCAGCACGAAGCAGGCTACTTTTACCGAAAATTTAAAAATAAATATCCCGATTTAACAAACCATTTTACCGGGAAGTATTATTCAACCGAAGAAAAAAATATATACACTTACGCCTGTAACGGTAATACCGAACAAATAAGCGCTTTAAGCTCAATCATGAGTACATACCCGCAAACCGATTTAAATGAAGCCGTAATACTCTGTGATGAGAGTTTAATAATCCCGTTATTATCAGAGTTACCCCAGCGCGATAAACTGAATATTACCATGGGTTATTCGCTTAAATATCATCATTTGTTTGGTTTTTATAAATCTGTATCAGAAATAATTACAAGAGAAAATACTACTGACATAGCACCTCTGCTCAAACTGATTAATAATCCGTTTTTTATAAAATATTTTAATCACAAAACATTACTTGCATATATCAGCGCAAACAAATTAACCGAACTTAATCAACAACATATTCATGCTATACAACCGCATTTTGCTCCACTTGATTTTATATTTAAACCTACTCAATCTATTGAAGAATATTACCATCAGTTAATACTCGTTACCGATAAAATAAAGTCGCTTATTTCGCCCGATGAAAACATTGTTTTTGAAATAATATTTTTGTTTGAACAAAACATTCGTAAAATATATAATCTGGACATTATTCGCCAAAACAATGTGTCGGTAAAATCATTTAAACAATTATTATTTCAGCAAATACAATCTGATTCGCTTTCCTTTATCGGAGAACCTCTTGAAGGCACACAGGTTATGGGTATGCTGGAAACACGTTCTCTGGATTTTGAAAACGTATATCTTTTATCGGTAAACGAAGAAAATATGCCTAAAGCTGATTTTGACAATTCATTTATACCCAACGAACTAAAAAAACTCTACGGCTTACCCACCCAAAAAGAAAAAGATTGTATTTATGCCAACCATTTTTACAGATTATTGCAACGAGCTAAAAATATACACTTGTTTTACAATACCATGCCCGGTGTATTTGGCAGCAACGAACCGAGCAGATATATACTGGAAATTGAAAATATGCTCGCTCAGCAAAATCAAAACATTAAATTTTATAAGCATGATATACTTTTTAAACAAAACCACACTACCATAATCGAAAACATAATTACCAAAGACGAACATTATTATCAATTACTGAATGAGCGACTCAGTAAAGGAATGTCGCCTACAGCTATAAATACTTTTATTAATTGTCAACTCGATTTTTATTACAAAGTATTGTTAGGTATAAAAGAATACACAGACCCCGACCGCGACACCGGACACGATTTTATAGGTAATCTTTTTCATGCTGTACTAGAAAATTTTTACGCTGATTTTTTAAATAAACCCATAAATGCATCTGATATAAGCAAACTAAAAGATAACCTGAACAACTATGTTCATAAAGTTGCTCAAACGCTGGATTCTTATAAATACATCCATACGGCAAAATACCATTTATATACTGATGTTTGTTTAAATTATTTACTGCGATTTTGTAACTACGAAGAAAAATATCTGGAAAAAAACAAAGTCGAGATTTTACATTTAGAAGAAACACTTACATTAAACTTAGATTTTGCCGGTAAAGACATAAAGATTACCGGTAAAATTGATCGTATTGATGCAGAAAATGGCATCTACCGCGTTATAGATTATAAAACAGGCAAGGTAGATGATAAAAATTTTAAAATTTCAATCAATGAAAATATCATAAACCCTGCCTACGATAAAGCATTGCAACTGCTCATTTATGCGTATTTGGTATTTCATAAATATCCCGCTTACAATTATTTAAAATGCGGTGTTTATGCCATAAGACAGCAACAGGATATGTTTAAATGTTTAACAATAACTAATAAAGAATTAATTCACAGAGAACAATTACCCGAAATAGAAAGCTTGCTGAAAATAATCATTGAGCAAATGTATGCCCCCTGTGATTTAAAACATAATACCAAAGCCAGATATTGTATCTTATGCAAGTAATCCATTCCATAAATATTTATTGACCGTTTGCTTGATATTGATTATTTTCGTATAAAATATGAAAGTCAAAACTATTCTTATTCTATCGCTGCTTATATTTAGCAGTGCATGTAAAAAAGAAAACAACCGTGCCGAATGGGAAGCAGACATCCTGGCACCCATACTGCATACTACTTTTACATTGAACCATATCATCCCCGACTCATTAATACAGACCAACCCCGACACTACGGTGTCATTGGTTATTGATAATTCTATATACAAATTTAATTTAGACACGCTGGTTGCTTTACCCGATACTAATTTTATAGACACATTTAAAATACCCAACTTTATCAGTATGATAAATGTAGTGCCCGGGCAAACAATTTTTACCGATAATGAAGAAAGTAAATTTAATATTAGCGGAGGAGTTGAACTTACTAAAGTTGTTATTGAAAGCGGATATATAAAATTTAAAATAACCAGCACTATTGACCAAAAAACTACTTATACCTACACCATGCCTTCGGTAACATTAAACGGTATTCCGTTTTCTGCGGTGTTCGATGTTCCGGCCGGAAGCATCAGCAATCCCACCGTCTATTACGGAACATTTGATGTATCAGGCTATACCTTTGATCTTAGAGGTAGCAATCAAAACTCATACAACAAATACAATATTTCCATTCAAATTAAATTGGCAAACGATGCTCAACCTACTGCCATTGTGCAGGCAGACCGAGTATATATAGAAAGCAACTTCGACCAGATAAAACCGGCTTATGTGAAAGGATATTTTGGCAGTCAGCAAATAAACATTGCTAATCAAAGCAACCAATTTGATATATTTAAAAAAATTATTTCGGGCAATATTGATATTAATACCATTGATGTTAAATTAAAACTTATTAATGCTTTTGGTGTAGATATTAAAGCTGTGTTAAATCAATTGCAATCAATTAATTCAGTTACCAGCAATAGCGTAAACTTAAATCATAGTATCATTGGTAATTCCGTAAATATTAACCGTGCTTCAGACAACGGACAATCAGCCATACATACAACCTATAATATTCAACTTAACGAACAAAACTCAAACATGGATGTGTTTATAGAAAATCTGCCCGATATATTTAACACATCTTTACAACTGCAAATTAATCCGCAAGGCAATTCATCCATACATAATGATTTTGCTTATAATAGTGGTTTTTTTGATGCCCGATTATTTGTAAAACTTCCTCTTTCTTTAATAGCCTCAAACTTAGAAATGGCCGATACGCTTGCTGTAAACATCACGACAGACGGCACCCATCTTAAAAAAGGCAGTTTTAACGTATATGCCAATAACGGATTTCCTTTTAGCGCAGAACTACAACTTTACCTTATTGACGCAAACGGGCAATTACTGGATCAGCTTATTTCAGATAATTTTATTCATCCGGCTTACACAAATTCAAATAATATAGTAACTGCTCCCCGGCAATCATTGGTAAAATTCAGCTTTAACGAAAATCAAATGCAGCATTTATACAACACCCGCAAATTAGTTCTTAAAGCTGTTTTTAACACCACTTCGCAAACCCAGCATGTTAATTTATACAGTCATTATTACATGGATATTAAAATTACTTCGGATGTAAAATTACATATACGACTTAACTGATGACACGAATATTTTGTTTGATTTTGCTAATCTTTACACTTCCCGGTTTTTTGCTTTCGCAAAATGTGGCCGATAATTTTCCGTTGTTATATGCTAAAGACACTTGCAAAAATTTATTGTTAATTAAAACCGATAATTATTATAACTCAAATGCCATCCATAACAATTTTCTATCATCTTTTTACAAAGGTGGTTTTATTGATTCATTAAGCAAAACCCGGGTAAGTAACAAACTAAATACAAAAAATAATCTGGGGGCAGAAATAAGCTTTAATGCCATGTATTACCTGCACAACAGCATTGCCATGGGAAATGCAAAACGAGCATTCTGTATTAACACCGGTTATTTTGAATATTACAACACAACATTTTCAGAGAATTTATTTTCACTCATATTTTTTGGCAACAAACAATTTGCCGGAAACAACATCTCCTTAGCACTATTTAACTATCAAAAAATATCCGGTCAAAAAATAGGATTTGGCATTTATAATAAAAATTCATTTTCTTCGGTATGTATAAATTTTTATAATCTTTCGTCATATCAAAATTACAACGTAAACCGGGCCAATTTTTTTACTGAAGCAAACGGACAATACATTACTTTAAATATAAACGAACAAATTACCATAACCGACACCAATCGTAGAAATATTTTTTCTAACAACGGCTGGGGTTTAGGTACAGACATTGTTTTAAATCTTAATACCGGCAAAAACCGAAGCGCAACAATTGATGATGCTTTTACAATAAACATAGAAAATTTTGGCTTTGCAGTATTAAATTCAAACACTTTACATCAGGCTGCCGATACCACAATAAATTATTCCGGATTTCAGGTGAATAACATTTTAAATATAAATAACCTTTTACCTGTTAACTTAACCGACACCTTAAAATTAAATTATACAAAAGCATCAAAGAATATACTATTGCCTTTTACTGTAACCATCGGTAAAATACCTTCGCGTTATACTACAAACCGTATCGAAAGTTTTTATGGAATCAGATACCGCTATGCAAGCAATTATAAGCCGCTGTTTTATGCAGGGGTATTTATCAAAGTGAACCCTAAATTTCATACCTCTGTCAATCTTCAAACAGGCGGGTATGGAAATTTTAATTTGGCCATGCAAATAAATTACAATCCTCTTAAAAATTTTTGGGTTTCTGTTGGTTGCTCTAACCTGAGCGGCACCCTATCGGGTAATTTAAACGGCAAAGCAATAAATGGTAATATCTATGTGGCGTTTTAAGTTAATAATTTTTCCGGCTGTTATTTTTTGTTTAAATAGCATCGCACAAAACAATTGGCAAAAAATAATAAGCAATGGTGATGCAATATATACCCGAGATGTATTGCAACTTTTAGACAGTAATTATCTGGTAATAGGTTCAAGCAGTGGTTACGGAGACTATAGCGCAAACGCATACATTATGAAATTAAACCAATCGGGCAATCACCTTTGGACGCGTTGGTTTGGCGGTGCGCAAACCGAATGGTTTTTTGAAGGCGTACAAAATGCCGATAGTACAATGGTATTTGTTGGATATACCAATAGTTTTACTTACGGAGGATATGATATATATGTTGTTAAAACCGATAAAACAGGTAATTTAATTTGGCAAAAAAACTTTGGAGGTCAAGATTGGGATTTTGCCTATTCAATAAGTAAAACATTTGACGGAGGATACCTTATTTGCGGAGAAACTTATAGTTTTGGTAACGGAAACAACGATGGTTTTCTGTTAAAAATAAATGATAATGGCGATTCGCTGTGGATGAATATGTATGGGGGCACACAAAATGATGTTGCTTACAAAGTAATTGAACTTAGCGACCAATCAATAGCATTTACAGGCTCTACCAATAGCCATGGCTTCGGCCAGGAAGACATCTGGTATGTTCGTGCTACACAAACGGGTGTAGTAATCAAAGACACTACCTACGGTACTGCAGCAAAAGAAGAAGGAAAATCATTAATCGAAACACAAACCAATTATATTATTATTACAGGCAAAAAATTTAATGCACTTAATAACAGCACTGATATGGGGCTGACCAAAATAAATTACAGCGGTAATATTTATTGGGATGATTTTTTAGGAGGTAATAACGAAGACCAATCATTCGATGTGTTTTACCATCCGGCATATGATGAATATTTTTATGTGGGTGAAACCAACTCTTTTGGACAAGGTGCAAATGATTTTATTATTTACGGCTTTACAGAATATTTAGGCTTTATTTATGGAAATACCTTTGGTACCATACAAAATGAATCTTGTTATTCGGGCAAAGCAACATATGATAAAGGCATAATTGCTGCCGGAGAAACCGACTTTGGCAACGGCATACGAAGCATATATCTGGTAAAGTTAGACAGTACATTTGTCAATCCTCCGCCACCTCAAAATACACAAGATATTACATCGGTAGTAAATAATTTGCGCAATAAACAAACCATCATTTATCCTATTCCGGCTAATGATATGTTTTATGTCAAATGTTACGATAAAATTATTAGCCGTATAGAAATTACCGATATTAACGGGCAGATAATATTAAATCACACCGGCCACAATTCAGTAAGCTGTACTTCATGGCCTAATGGAATTTACTTGTTGAAAATAATTTTTGGTGATAACTCCTGTCAGTTAGAAAAAATCATGATACAACATTAGTATCCATGGCAATAAAAATATAGTCTGTATTTTTTTCGTAAATTTCGATAAATTTCTTCAAGCTTAATTTATTCTTATTTTTAAAAAATTCCGACAAATTATATATGCTCATATTTAACTTATCAAAGTAATCAAAAATCATTTGGGGAGTAGTGTGATAATAATCGGATGCGCCTTTACCAAATTCAAATATTACAATCGATTTATTAATCATAATTGTATTAAATGCACCTGCTAGTACCTTATACTCTGCCCCTTCAACATCTATTTTTATCAGATCAATTTTATGATTAATGTTTAAACTATCCAGTTTTATTGCGTCAACGGTTATTTCTTCAATGTTGGGCTGGTTGGTATTATATTTTCTCTTTTTTATACCGCTGTAAGCAGGTGCATTTTTTACGTAATTAAAAGTAATTTTACCATCACTATCCGAAACCGCATAAGCATAAATAGTAACCTGAAGATTGTGGTTGTATTTGTTTTTTAATAAATTAAAAAATACAGGTATCGGTTCAAAAGCAAGGTGTTTACCCTGTGGGGCAATTTTAATTATTTCGTCTAAAATTTCACCTTTATGACAACCAATGTCTATTGTATTTGAATGTTTGTGCAGAAATTTTTTAAAAAATTTTTTGGTAAGAATGTCGTATTTTAAATTTTTGGTAAGCGGTAAATTAAGCGCAATAAATAATTTACGTAATAAATTTTTAATCATCTTATTCCCTCCTTATCAAGCCATTGCCGGTATTGCCCTGCATATTGATTATGCTGTTCCAATGTTTTAGAGAAATTATGTCTGCCTGAATATTCGGGTTTGGCGCACATATACAAATAATCGTTTTTTTGGTAATTTAATACTGCATCAACTGCTCGTACATCGGGTAACAAAATGGGACCGGGCGGTAGGCCATGGTATTTGTAGGTGTTGTAAGGCGAATCAACTGCAAGGTGTTTATTTAAAACTCTGCGGATGCTAAAATCGCCTACAGCAAATTTTACCGTTGGGTCTGATTGTAGTTTTATTCCATTCCTTAAACGATTAATGTATAATCCGGCAATGATTGGCCATTCGTCAAGATGTTTGCCTTGTTCGGCTTGAACAATAGAAGCTAATATGCATACTTCTGACTGACTTAAACCCAGGGCACGGGCTTTACTTTTACGCTCTTCTGTCCAGAATTTCTTATACTCTTCACTCATTCGCTTAATAAATTCATCCGCATCCGTATCCCATTCAAACTGATAGGTGTTGGGTATAAACATGGTTATAAAAGTTTGGTTGGTAAAACCATAAGCCTTACTAATTTCTTCGTTTAATAATTTGTCGGCAATGGCCGAAGAATCTGCTTCTATATTTTTTGCAACTTTACCGGCAAGTTGCTCAAGTGTTCTTACATTATTAAAGGTGATATTAACCTTTACATCGTTTCCTAAACGCAAATAATTAATCAGATCGTTATTACTCCAGCCATTCTTTAACCGGTATTTTCCGGGCTTTAGTTTTTCATCGGTAAATTTCTTTTTTTCGCAAAGCCATAAAAAGCTTTCTTTATTTTTTATTATATTATTTTCATGTAATATGTCGCTAAGTTGATTAAGTGTGGTACCGGTTTTTATGTATATATAATCTTGTTCTTTACTCAAAAAAACATTTTTTTTCCATATTTTCTGATAAAAATCGTATCCTATCCATGCGCCTATAGCTATACAGATAATAATAAAGCCTATAATAATTTTTTTAATCATGCGTTAATGTTTTTATATAAAAATATTCGTCTATCCATTCATTATTTTGTCGGTGCCATGCAGGTTTACATGCTATTTTTTTAAAGTTATTTGCTTCAAATATTTTAATACTGGCCATATTATTTGCTAATATATTGCAAAATAAATTTTTTAAACCAAGTATGTTTTTCGTATATACCGAAATGATTTGAAGCGCTTCTCTTGCATAACCTTTATTTCTGTTTTCTTTGCCGGCAACTAAAATTCCTATTCCTGCTCTCATGTGATAAGGATCAAAATCAAATATGTCAATAAAACCTACGGGCTGGTTATCTTGCTTATTAATAATTACCAGTCTTAGTTGTTTATCGGCATAAATGTCTTGTTGCGAGTTTATATATTTAAGTAAATTATTTTTTGAAAAAGGTATAAAAGTATTGGTAACATTCCACACCGAAGTATCGTTTTCGCAATGATATAGAAAATTTATATCTGCAGGCTCCAATGCACGAAGGTATATTTTATCGCCCTTTAACATAATTTGCTTCTATTAATCGTAATATTTTGTTGATGGTGTCTTGTCGGGTATATGTATTCAGTTTTATGCAATCATCTACAATATATTTTTCGCAGTGTAAATGATAAACAGCTTGTATTATATTGTATTTATACAATTTATTCAGTAATTCAAATACATTTTCAAATCCAGGGGCATTACTGTCTGTCCACTCATATAAGCGGGATAATAATTGTGCTATCGGATCGAGACATGTATGTTGCCGGTAGTATGTCTCGTTTAAAGGACGAATATTTTTAAAATAATCTTTTATCCGGCAATTACTCCATGCCGAATTGTTAATGAGTTTATAAAAAATTACCGGTGTTTTTTTTTTTGATATATTATTTAATACTACTTCTGCGTTTACATCAGAATAAACCTTATTTGCTGTAACCGCATAGTATCGCTTATTAAATAAAAAGCCTATATGAACCGGTAAATCGGCAATATTATCGAGCATTAAAAACATACTTTTATTAATATCGGTATCACTAAGCGAACTAATATTTTGAATCACATACTGCATTAATATGTTTATAATTAAATTTTTATTTCTCCTTTAAACACAAAATCAGCCGGTCCGCAAAGCCAAATATTACTAAAGCCGCTGTTAATTTTATTAAATTTCACCCGCAATACTCCTCCTTTGGTTTTAACCGTGCAGCTATTTTTAATTCCGCTTTGCAATGCAAAACTTAGTGCACAGGCTGTTACGCCCGTTCCGCATGAAAGTGTTTCGTTTTCTACACCTCTTTCGTAAGTTCTGACGTATATGGTGTTCTGATCGATTATTTCAACAAAATTAACGTTGGTGCCTGCAGGCATAAACTTATCATCGTATCTTATTTCGCGTCCTCTTTTTATAATATCAATAGCGTCTATTTGTTGATGATACTCCATATAGTGAGGCGAACCGGTATTTATAAAGTAATAGTTAGCTTCCTTTACATAATGCTCTATATTATTCATCCTGATTTCAATTTGCTCGCCATTAATTAGTGCAAGGTGCTTACCGTCTATAGCTTTAAAGCTTAGTTTATCCTTTAATACCATGCCTAAATCGCGGGCAAATTTTACGGCTGCTCTACTACCGTTACCACAAAAACTCATGCTGGCATCCGGGTTATAAAATACCATTTCAAAATCTGCTTCAGCCGATTTTTCTATCAATATCAAACCATCCGATCCGACACCAAATTTGCGGTTGCATATAAATTGTATGTTTTCAGCTGCTTTCGGAAAAATATGATTGCGGTTGTCAACCAATATAAAATCATTACCGGTTGCCTGATATTTGTAAAAAATAACCTCAGAACTCATCTAACTGCGAAATTAATTCTTTTTCGCGTACAGGTTTTAAATTTTTAAACTCAATGCTTGGTTCCAAATAGTAATAGTCATTTTTTGTTTGTAAGTAATATTTCTTATCCGCTTCTAAAATTTTTTTTATATCCATCGGGTCAATGCCATATATGGCCACTTTATTTTTACCCATGCGATAACCTTTGGTATTTAACGGGGTTTTCCATACCTCCAATTCGATACGAGTAAGTAACGATTCGTTTTTTATTCCCGACATTTTATTCAGCAAGGTATCTTTATCTGTTTTTACGGCTGCTTTTCTGTGCACTTCCATTTGTTTTACCATAACCAATTCTTCGCGTTTTATATGGTCTTTATCCATACGTGCTGAATTTTCGTTGATATATAAATCATTATATTCACTTATGAGGCTATCTACCAATGAACTGCTGTTATCTATATGTGGATAATAATCGCTAACGGTATCGGCTGTTTTAATTTTTACTTTTTTAAGTGTGGGTTTTTCTCTTACTGTATCCATATTTTTAGGCGTAATTATTTTTGTGCGATGGCTATTGTTATTATCAGAGTATGCTGTTTGAGTAGCATTATTTTGATTATGCATGAGGTATTTTACCCCAAAAACTCCGGCAGTTAGCCCAATAGTAAATACTAAGAAATATGACAGGTATTTTTTCAATCTAAACAACTTATTTTCAATAACAAATATAGGGTTTTAGCTTAACATTATTTAACAGCAATAATAATAACTTATTAAGCCTTGTTGCGTTTTAATTTTGCTGAAAAAATGAGCATGTTGTTGTTTACAAAATCTAATGAGGTATGAAAAAAATTTTTTTTAATTTTTTGATTGGATTGATGGGAGGCTTTGCTGCTTACCAACTGATGCATTTTATTAAACAAGACCAACCCAAAGCTTACATTGTAGAAAAACCATTACCGGCAAGTAACCCATCGGTACAGCTCACCGATTATACGTTTACCAATCAGGTAAACACAAAATTAGACTTTACCGTTGCAGCAGAAAACACCGTAAACTCGGTTGTACACATAAGCAGCGAATACTCTATTAAACAACCGGCCATATACGACCAGTTTTACCAATATTTTTACGGACCAAATTACAGAAATTATATACGCCCGCAGCAATCCACAGGTTCGGGTGTAATTATCAGTCCGGATGGATATATCGTTACCAATAATCATGTTATTGATCATGCTGAAAAAATAACAGTTACCTTAAACAATAACAAAAGCTATCAGGCTAAAATTATTGGTGCCGACCCGGGAACCGACATTGCCCTTTTAAAAATTGATGCACATGATCTGCAAGCCATACCCATCGGAAATTCAGATGAAGTAAAAGTTGGCGAATGGGTATTGGCAGTTGGCAATCCGTTTAATTTAAATTCAACAGTTACAGCCGGTATTGTTAGTGCCAAATCGCGCAACATCCATATATTAGAAGGTAATCCCGATAAAAATATTTTCCCAATCGAGTCATTTATACAAACGGATGCAGCCGTAAATCCGGGCAACAGCGGTGGAGCGTTAGTTAACATACACGGTCAGTTAATTGGCATCAACACCGCCATTGCCAGCAATACCGGAAGCTATGCAGGCTATTCTTTTGCAGTACCCGTTAACCTGATGCAAAAAGTTGTTGCCGATTTAATGAAATATGGCACTGTACAACGCGGATTTTTAGGAGTAAACATCCGCAACATAGACCAGGCTTTGGCAAACGAACTAAATATTAACGACCTAAAAGGGGTTTACGTTGCCGGTTTAGTACCCAACGGAGCCGGTGAACAAGCCGGTATAAAAGAAGGCGACATCATTGTGGCTATTAACGAAACAGAAGTAAACAGCGCCTCGCATTTGCAAGAACAAGTTGCCCGCTTTAGACCGGGGGATGAACTAAGCGTAAGGATAAAAAGAGGAAAAGAAGAATTTATCATACCGGTTACACTCAAAAACAGCGAAGGCAACACCAAATTAATTAAAAAAGATGTTGCAGAAATAAAAAATGCACTTGGTGCCATTTTAGAGAATCCGTCAACCGAAGAATTAACCCGGCTAAAACTCAACTCGGGCGTTAAAGTTAGCTCGATTGGCACGGGCAAATTTAAAAATGCCGGTATTAAGCCGGGATTTATCATTACCAAAGTGGATAATATCCCGGTAAAAAACCCCGATGAGCTAATTAACTACCTGAAAATCAAGAAAGGAGAAGGGGTTTTAATAGAAGGCTACTACCCTAACGGCAAACGAGAACATTATGCCATAGGGTTATAAAAACCCTACCCCGTATAAAGTAAATTTCGATAAACAACTTGTATTTAACTTTCTATTAATATACCTTTGCAGTCCCAAAAAATATCTTGTTAAACAAATATATTTTTACCAGCCATTATGAGACAACTTAAAATAACCAAATCTATTACAAACAGAGAAAGTCAGTCGCTTGATAAATACTTGCAGGAAATTGGAAAAGAAGAACTTATTACCGCAGAAGACGAAGTAGAATTAGCCAAAAGAATTAAAAAAGGTGACCAACGGGCTTTAGAAAAATTAACCCGCGCCAACCTTCGCTTTGTAGTATCGGTAGCCAAACAATATCAAAATCAGGGATTAACGCTACCCGATTTGATAAACGAAGGCAATTTAGGCTTGATTAAAGCCGCCCAGCGCTTTGACGAAACCAGAGGATTTAAATTCATTTCTTATGCCGTATGGTGGATTCGCCAATCTATACTTCAGGCACTGGCTGAGCAATCGCGCATTGTGCGCTTACCACTAAATCAGGTAGGCTCGCTTAATAAAATAAACAAAGCTTTTGCCAAATTAGAACAAGAATTTGAGCGTCCGCCCAGTGCAGATGAATTAGCCGAAATATTAGATATACCCGAAGATAAAATTGCCGACACCATGCGTGTTTCGGGGCGCCATGTATCTGTTGATGCACCCTTTCAGGAAGGCGAAGATAACTCGTTGCTTGATGTGTTGGTAAACAGCGATTCACCCAGAGCTGACTTTAGCTTGATGAACGAGTCTTTACAAAGAGAAATAGAGCGTTCCTTATCTACACTTACCGAAAGAGAAAGAGACGTTATAAAATTATTTTTCGGAATAGGGATGAATCACGGATTAACTCTTGAAGAAATAGGCGCTAAATTTGATTTAACTCGCGAACGTGTTCGCCAGATTAAAGAAAAAGCGATACGCAGACTACGTCATACTTCCAGAAGCAAACTTTTAAAAACATATTTAGGTTAATCATCTTAAAAAACAATCATATTGCATATGTCACAATTTGCCAACGGTACCGCTGTAAGTTATGATGCGGAGTTGAAAAAACACATTGACAAAGAAAAAGCAGCCGTTGAGCTGATTAGTGCCTTAGGAAAATTATTATACACCAAATCGGTTGAACTGGTACTGTTCAGAAATCACCTTATAGACCAAAGCGTATCACAAATACTTAATCTGCACATCTATGCCCGCGAAGTAGTAAAAAAGAACATCTCTGTTTTTGACTCGGCAGAGCTTGCTGCACTTATGCTCGATATGGAGCTCGCTCCTTCTAAAATTGATATCGGCTTACTTGCATCGCAATGGGTTGAAGAACAAAAAAATTACACCTCTAAAGCCGATTTTCTTAAAGATAAACTCATAAATTTTACTATTGATAAGGCCAGGCCTTTAACTCCTACTGACGTTGTATTGTTTGGCTTCGGCCGCATTGGTCGTTTATGTGCACGCGAATTGGTAAAACAAGCCGGCAAAGGTCAGCAATTGCGTTTAAGAGCTATTGTTACACGCGGCAATAGCGATACAGAAATATATAAACGCGCTGCTTTACTGCGCATGGACTCGGTTCATGGCCCCTTTGCAGGTTCGGTAGAAATTGATTACCAAAATAAAACACTTATTATCAACGGACAGATAGTACAATTAATAGACGCCTCAAACCCCGAAGACATTGATTACACCAAATACGGCATTAACCATGCGCTGGTAATTGATAATACAGGCATATATACCAAAAAAGAAGAATTATCAAGACACCTTCAATCAAAAGGAGTTGCCAAAGTTTTACTTACTGCTCCGGGTAAAGAAATGATAAATGTTGTTTATGGCGTCAATCAAAAAGATGTAAATCTAGACGAAGACAAAGTTGTTTCGGCTGCCTCGTGCACCACGAATGCCATTGTACCGGTGCTTAAAGTGGTTAACGACAACCTGGGCATTGAAAGAGGGCACATTGAAACTGTACATGCCTATACCAACGACCAAAACCTGATTGATAACATGCACAAAAAAACCCGCAGAGGGCGCTCGGCAGCTATCAATATGGTTATTACCGAAACCGGAGCCGGTAAAGCTGTTACCAAAGTAATCCCTGAACTTAAAGATAAACTTACTGCCAATGCTGTTCGTGTACCTGTACCCAACGGCTCATTGGCTATACTAAGCCTTACACTTAAAAAACAAACCAGCGTTGATGAAATAAACAGCCTGCTTAGAAAAGCTTCTCTGGAAGGCGAACTGGTAAATCAGATATATTATTCTTACGAAACAGAGCTTGTTTCGAGTGATATCATTGGCAATACCTGTTGTTCGGTATTTGACAGCCCTGCTACTATCGTTTCAAGTGACGGAAAAAATGTAGTACTGTATGTCTGGTACGATAACGAATTTGGATATACCAAGCAAGTTATTCGTTTAGCAAAATACATGTGCAAAGTAAATCGCTTAATCTATTATTAATCCTTTTAATATATTCCACAATAATTCTTTGTTGTATTATGAGGCTATATGCGTAAACGCTAAATTGAAAAACCACCTTTAACAAACATATAAAAATGCGCTTATTGCCCTATTTCATTCTTTTAGTTATACTCGCACAAGCCTGTAAAAGAAAAAATAACTATACCCTTAATCATATTGCCCATAACAACATTGAGGTGCCGGAGAAAAAATCTGAATTAATTGATTTTGATACCTCCTTAACCGACCTGGCTTATTTAATTGCAGGCTTAAAACCAATGAGCAATCGTTATAATGATATTGTGGTAAAAGATTTTTACCAAAAATATGCTGCCGATATTGAAAAATCATGGTTAATTTCCGATAGCTTGATGTTACAACCTATTAAAAGGTGGCTTTCTGAACGTCAAATTTCTGATAACCGCGATTCTTTGTTATGTTTTTATCCGCTCAGCGGTCCTGATTTTTTATTTGGCAACGCTTTTTGGCCCAATGCACAAACCTATATTATGCTTGGCTTAGAACCTAAGGGGACCCTGGTAAATTTTACTGGTTTAAATGACACGGAATTAAAAAAATATTTTAACGGAATAAAAGAATCGCTTAAATACCTAAATACTCGCGGCTATTTTGTTACGATGCACATGAGCAGTGATTTTACCAAAATGCATCTGAACGGTATGTTACACATGATTTTATTTATGTTGGCAAGAACCAATCATTTTATTAAAGACATTTATTATGTTCAAATAAACAAGAACGGTGATTTAATAAAAAATACAAACCCTCCTAAAAAATCAGACACTTTAATCAGTGCGACAGCTATAGACTTTTTAGATGCTCATAGGCAACGAATCAGAACAGTTTATTATTTTCAGTTAAATGCTAATGACAACAACCTGAACAAACATCCTGAATTTGAGAAATTTGTTTTGAAATTTAAGAATCGGGTAGCTTATATGAAATCTGCATCCTGCGTACTTCAAAACACTCCTTTTTCGACTATCCGAAAACTGGTATTAGGATGTAAGCAAATATTGCAAGATGATACCGGAGTCCCTTATCGTTATTTTGATAGCACAAAATATGACATTACTCTTTATGGCACATACACCTCTACTATTAAGGATTTGAGCTGGTGCTTGCAAAAAGACTTGATGAATGCAATAAAAAGATCACCTCACAACCACAATCTTCCATTTAAAATAAGCTATAACGGTAATTATGGCGAAGGTATGTTATTGCATGCTGTTGGCAAAGAGTAATGTTTAACGAATGATGGTTACATGCCCTGTTTTTGTAAAAATTTCGGAGTCCCAGCATTTACGCTGGTATTTAACAATATAGTAATACACACCTTCGGAGGCATTTTTTCCGTCAATTTTTCCATCCCATTTTTCATTTCCTGAAGAAGATTCCCATAATTTAAGCCCCCAGCGGTTATATATTTCTGCATGATAATACTCCATATCAGGTATAATATCGTAAGCAGGCATATTTTTATAAAATGCAACAAAATATGGGTTTTTATCGTCACCATTATTCGGGCTAAATACATTAGGTATTTCAACAGTTCCTTGCATCAGGCTTTCTTCTACTACTATGGTTTGTGAAATAGTTCCCACGCGACCACAGGTAAAATCGTACGCTGTTAAAGTAAGTGTATAAATACCGGGAATGGTGTATGCGTAATTTATATTTTGCACGTCAATATATACATCGCCATTACCCATATCCCACACCAGCGAGTCGGCACCGGTACCGGTAAAAGCAATATTAACAAAAACCGTGTCACTGCAAGGTTGAGGCGGTATAGGAGAAAAACTTGCCGAAAAAGCCTGTGATTGCAGAATGGTTACATTCAGAAATACTGTGTCAGAAATGTTGCAGGTAGATGAATCAATCGCAATATACATAACATTATATACACCTGTATCGGTAAAAGTATAAGTAGGATTTTGCAAGGTTGAAGTACCGGTTCCATCGCCAAAATCCCAGTAATGTTGAGGAGTATTTCCACCGGTAAAATTCACATTAAACGGTGGATCGCAGGCCAGCACGTTGGGTGCTGCATTTGCATTAGCCATAACCATCGTAGGATTGTAAATAATCGTTGTATCGGTTGTTGCTACCTGATTGCATTGTGTATTGTATGCCGTAAGCGATAGTGTATATGTTCCCGGATTTGTAAATGCATGTGTAACTGTATTTATGTCGTAATAAAATGTACCATCACCCATGTTCCAAACCAGCGAGTCGGCACCCGAACCTGTAAATTGCAGATTAACGATTAAAGAATCTTGTGTACAGGGATCAAAGGGCGGTATATTAAATACTGCCGAAAATTGTTGCGATTGCAAAATAACTACTGATAAATAAACCGTATCGGCAATATTGCAAGTACTGGAATCTATGGCTACGTACATTATGGTATAATTACCGGTATCAGTAAATGTGTAAGAAGGGTTTTGCAAGGTTGAGGTTCCGGTTCCATCGCCAAAATCCCAATAATGGTGGGGCACACCGTTGGTACCGGTAAAATTAACAACAAAAGGCGGGTCGCAGGCAATAATATTGGGCGATGCATTGGCTCCTGCCTGAACGCCCTGGTAATTAAATTCCATTTTAATGGAGCCTATGTTACAATTAGTGCTGTTATTGGTATTAGACCAAACACCGGGGGTAGTAGGAAAATTTTGTGAGCCACCGCAGCCGGCACATACTGCCTGATAGATAGTTCCGTTTTTATCAAAGCGACTGGTGCCACCATCTACGTGCTCGGCTATATTGCCTCCAAAATAAGTACCATATAATAATGATTGTGCATTACGTTCTAAAACCATAAAGTAAAAATCGCTGCCGTCTGTTGTATTGTCGTAAGCATCGGATGTAAGCGGCATGTTATTGGTGTTGCCGCCTGCTGATGTATTGATGGTTCCGCCCCACCCGGATACATAAATATTTTTGCAAAAATCAACCATAAATGCGGTGGGAGAAATATTGGTTATGCTTGCATTACCACTACCAAAAACCGTAGAAAATCCGGTAGTATTAAGGTTATTGTTGAGTTTATGGATAAACTGACTGCTGTTGGGGTTGCTGTAAACACCCATCGTTACCGGATATGCGCCCCGGGTTTGACCAACCACATAAACATCATCGTCAAAATCTAAATCTAATATATAACACTGATCGTAAAGGTTGGTGCCCAGATATGTTGCGTGTAATAAACTACCGTTGCTTTGATTAAGGGCTATTACATAACCATCCGATACTCCTCCGGGTGCGGTATTAATTAATCCGTTACCTATATTATGAAAATTAGTGCTTCGGGTGCCTCCGCAAATAAATACTTTATTGTTGTTTGAAATTTTTACCGAATAGGCCGCATCATCGTTGCTGCCACCAATGTATGTTGACCAAACCAGATTATTAAAGCCCGAATTTAAACGAAATGAGCAACCGTCTTGTGTTCCTGATAATGCGGTTGATAAAGACCCCGGGGTAACAGGAAAATTATTTGAGCGGGTAGAACTTGCTACATATACATCATTATTGGCATCAACAAAAATTTCTCCTCTGTTTTGGTCGGCATAATTAAAATTTAATGTGCCTGCAGAATTTAAACCATCATTGCCCGAGCCACCTACATAAGTGCTGCCTAATAAATTGTTTCCGGCTAAATTGAATTTTGAAACAAAAATATCTGAACCGGAGGCATAATTTATACCATTTACGGTGGTGGCTGTTCCTCCGTTGAAGGTGTTGTCGTAACATCCGGCAGTAACAGGGAAATTATTTGAGCTGGTTGTGCCATACACATAAAGGTTGTTGTTTAAATCACATACTAAACTATGTGGCACATCTGCTCCATTGCCTCCCAGGTAGGTTGAAAAAACCAGCGCATTTCCTGTGGTTGTAAATTTACTAATGGAAACATCCACCGCGCCTCCGGCAAAATTTGCCTGATAGGCACCCATCGTAGGATATCCATTACTAAAAGCAATGCCTCCTGCATATAAAAATCCCTGATAATCGTAAGTAGCTGTAAAACCCCAATTGTCTGCAGTAGAACCCGAATAGGTTGAAAAAATTAAAGTTGGGTCTATAATTAATTCGTATAACTGATTATATCCTTTGGGAAAATTAAAGGATATTTCGCCATTTGAAATTTTGTATGCACAGGGTACAAACTGTTTGTTACCGTTGATGATTTGCCAGGCTATGGGATGTTTTTCGGTTACCAAACCCGCATGGGTATTTAAATGAATTTCGCCATTAACCACTTCAGGGGTTATACCGATGTATTTCCATTTAATTATATCAGCATTTGTGCCGGGTGAAACAATGAAATCATATTTTAAATATCCTTCGTGATTACTATGTATGCGTAGATTAATTCCCCGGTAAATATTTTCGTATAAAACCTGTTCAAACAAAGGCACATTGCTCACCCATTTGTTCGCATCATTGCCAAGAAAATAGTTGTGATAGGCTGATTTTTTATGTATTCCTTTAGTATGTGTATATAGGTTAGCACCAATAAAAGTCTGTTTGTATCCATGTGAGCGAACTAAGATCTGTTCTGTACCCCCATTTGTACCGTGATGTTGATCGTGGAATTTCTCTAGGTCTTCCTGGTTATAAAAAGAGTATGTAAAGGCAGTGTTTTCCAGCCAAATAACACCACCGCCTATTTTGGCTTGATAGAGCAGGTTACTTTCCCATTGTCCTTTGTTTTCAATAAAAGACAAGGTGTTATGCTCATTGTGCGAAAAAACCTGCAGTTTAGCGATGATAAAAAACGCTAAAAAAAACGATCTTGTAAAAATGGTTTTCATACTTACGTATATGATTAAATTTGCACAAATGACGTAAGAATTTAATCATTAGTTGCGCCCGGGTTAATTAATTTAACAAGTCGCGGGGTATTCGTTATTTTATTAAAATCAGATAAGGATGAAGGTGTAGTGAAATTATAATTATATGGCCTTAATTTTTTTATGTTTCACCTGCATTAGTTTTAATGCGCTCTGTACCATAGCGTTTTCATCGTAAAAGCACTCGGCATAAAGTTCTTTTTGTGTGCCATGGTCAATAAATCTATCGGGTATGCCTAAGCGTATCACTTTGGCGTGATATCCGTTATCAGCCATAAATTCCAGTACTGCACTGCCCATACCTCCTTGTATGCAGCCATCTTCAACGGTAATAATATATTTGAATTTAGTAAATACTTCGTGTAATAAAACCTCATCAAGCGGTTTTACAAAGCGCATGTCGTAGAGTGCTGCCGAAATTCCCAATTCTTTAAGCTGTTCGAGGGCTTTCAGCGCTAAATTACCTATATGCCCGATAGTTAAAAAAGCAATGTCCTCTCCTGATTTAATTTTTCTACCTGTTCCGATGCTGATTTTTTTGAAAGGCGTTTTCCAGACAGTCATAATGCCTTCTCCGCGGGGATATCTGATGCTAAATGGCATGGCATTTTCGGGTAGTTGTGCTGTATACATCAGGTTGCGCAATTCTTCTTCATTCATGGGCGAGGCTACCACCATGTTGGGCACACAACGCATATAAGCCAAATCATAAGCACCGTGATGGGTAGCGCCATCTGCCCCAACCAAACCACCTCTGTCTAAGCAAAAGACAACATGCAGTTTTTGCAGTGCCACATCGTGTATTACCTGGTCGTAGGCTCTTTGCATAAAAGATGAATAGATATTGCAAAAAGGAACGAGTCCCTGGGTAGCCATTCCGGCAGAAAAAGTTACTGCGTGTTGTTCGGCAATACCTACATCAAATGCTCTGTTGGGCATGGCTTTCATCATAATGTTTAAAGAACATCCGGTTGGCATGGCCGGAGTAACACCTACAATTTTGCGGTTTTGTTCGGCAAGCTCTACGATGGTGTGCCCAAAAACATCCTGGTATTTAGGTGGTTGCGGTTTATTAGGGGTGATTTTAATTATTTCACCGGTTTCTTTGTTAAATACTCCGGGTGCATGCCATACAGTTTGGTTCCCTTCTTCCGAAAATTTATAGCCCTTCCCTTTTACGGTTACACAATGTAAAATTTTTGGTCCCGGAATATCTTTTAAATCGCGCAGAATGCGAACCAGATTAATTACATCATGACCATCAACCGGTCCGAAATAACGAAAATTAAGCGATTCAAATAAATTACTTTGCTTGAGTAAGGCAGTTTTTATAGCGTTACTTATTTTATGGGCAATTGCCTGAGCATTGGGACCAAACTTGCTTATTTTACCCAGCAAACTCCAAACTTCGTCTTTTACTTTGTTGTAGGTATGCGATGTAGTAATATCTGTAAGGTATTCTTTCAATGCACCCACATTAGGGTCAATGCTCATGCAATTATCGTTTAATACAACCAATAAATTGGTATCGGTAACTCCTCCATGATTCAATCCTTCAAAAGCTAATCCTGCTGTCATAGCTCCATCCCCTATTACGGCAATGTGTTGTATATGGTCGTTTTTTAAATATTTGTTGGCTACAGCCATCCCCACTGCAGCAGAGATAGAGGTAGAGGAATGTCCTACCCCGAAAGTATCGTATTCACTTTCGCTGCGCTTGGGAAAACCGCTTAAGCCTTTATATTTTCTGTTTGTAGGGAAACGTTCTTTTCTGCCGGTTAAAATTTTATGTCCGTATGCCTGATGACCCACATCCCACACAAGCTGGTCGTTTGGGGTATTAAATACATAGTGTAATGCTACGGTTAGTTCTACCACGCCTAAACTTGCTCCAAAATGAGAATTGCCTATTTCTGAAACCACATCAATTATAAAGTTTCTCACATCATCGCATACCTTAGGTAAATCTTCTTCGCGAAACTTCTCGCGCAAATCCTTGGGAAAGTTAATTTGAGAAAGATAGGGACCTGGTGTAAATGCGGACATATAGTGTTTTTAGGTTAAAGATATATAACAAAGATAGTTATATTTTGTTGTGCTAAATATATGATGGGTTTTAAAAATCCTTTCGCTGAGTAACCAAACTATATCCCAAAGTGTTTCATACTATTTTCTTGGTAAGTTGAATGTTCAGGCTTTGAAACAAAATTTTGAAGCCACTCCAATGCCTGGTTTTCTTTGGTAAAAAACTTAGTGGGCACTGAAGGCTTGTATATTTTTATAAAAAAATTGGCCATGAGTTGTTGTGCCAGATTGGGCGATAAAAAGGCTATAGCTGAGCAATGTTTCATTACTTCGGGGCTCGCATTAAAAGCTTTAGATTCGTTGTCTTGATTGGTAAAACCGCTGCCGGTTAAATACATAGGCGCTTTTTCCCAGGGACTGTTTTTGCGAGTGGTATAAAAAATTTTTTTGGTATCTTCAATCGTGTAATTATAATCTGAGTACTTTATATGAATGATACCGGATTTTAAATAAATAATTTGTGTATGACCTAAATTTACTGATTTAAGTATCTCATTATACATATAAACTATTTATTACCCGATTCTAACTGATTGCTTGCCATGAGTTGGCGCAGTGTTTTTTGCATACCTTCTACCGAGCCATCGAGAAAAATTACATTGCCTTTACCTTTTTCAGCAATATTGGTCATGGCTTCGGTCCACATTGAAAAAAGTATAAAGGAGTTATCTAATTTTACTTCCTGCATTTCTTTGGCTGCGATAGACATCCCTTTAGCCATCTCTTCCCTGAAACGAGCAACTGCCTGCCCTCTTAATATGGCTGCATCTCTTTCGGCTTCGGCTGCAATTTTAATGGCATTACCTTCGGCTTCGGCTGCTTTGGTTTTTGTAATCAAAAGTGCTTGACCCTCATTTTCTGCGGCAGCACGAAGATTATTACTGGCCACCACTTTTGCCATAGATTTCATTATCTCCTCATCAAAGGCTATATCGTTCATCTGTAAATCTATCAAATGATAGCCCCAATCTTCAAGGGTTTTATCTACATGCTGTTTTACTTCATCTACAATTTCTCTGCGCAATGAAAGTATTTCTGATTGTTTTTTACCGGCTACAAACGCGCGTATGGAACCTTCAACCGTTCTAACTAAAGCTTGCATAAAATTTTTGTGGTCAACAAATTTAAATGCCACATTTTTAATGGTTTCTTCTTGCTGGTCGAGCACCGAAAACAATAACATGGCCGTAAAATTTACATTGGCCTGATCGCTGGTTGTTGCCTGAAATCCCAATTCTACCGATTGATTTTGAATAGATATTCGTTTATAAACCTTTTCAATAAAAGGAATCTTTATATTCAATCCCGGAGTCATAATTCTGCGGTATTTACCAAATACAGTTACCACCCCTATGGTGCCTTGCTGAATAGTGGTAAACATGCTGAAAAAAAACAAAATTGCAATAACAATTGCTGCGATTAATGTGGGATCAAATTCTTGCATAACAAATAATTTTTCCGAAAGGTAATAATTTGTTGATATAATTTGTATTCGGGATACAAAAATTTGGCTTACCGGGAAAAAGTGTAACAGCTTTAGGGTTAAATTTATATGACTGGATTTAGTTAAATTTTTCCAAACAATATATTAAGTAAGCTATATTGGGGCTAACAGAAATGACGACCCTGCTGCATTAAGCGGGTAATTTATGAAAACCTTTTTAAAACAATATAAAGCACTACCTTTGCAACCTTAAATTTATTCTTATTCATAATTTTTAAATATATGCTACGAACTCACACTTGCGGAGAATTAACAATTTCAAATATTGGTCAAACAGTTACCCTTTGCGGATGGGTGCAAAGAGGCAGAGATATGGGTGGGATGACTTTTATTGATTTGCGCGACAGATACGGAATTACACAATTGGTATTTAACATGCAAACCAATGCAGCTTTATGTGAACAAGCCAGAAAACTTGGTCGAGAATTTGTTATTGCAGCTACAGGTAAAGTAGCAGAGCGCGAAAGTAAAAATTCAAAAATTCCAACCGGAGAAATTGAAATAATTGTAGAAAACCTGGAAATATTGAATGCTGCTAAAACACCTCCTTTTACAATTGAAGACGATACCGATGGGGGAGATGAGCTACGCATGAAATACCGTTATTTAGATTTGAGAAGAAATGTGGTGCGTAAAAATTTGGAATTACGTCATCGCATGGCCATTGAAACAAGAAATTATCTCGACAAACAAAATTTTATTGAAGTAGAAACGCCCGTATTAATTAAATCAACACCTGAAGGAGCGCGCGATTTTGTGGTTCCATCGCGCATGAATCCAGGTGAATTTTACGCCTTGCCACAATCGCCACAAACATTTAAACAATTATTAATGGTAAGCGGCTTCGACCGTTATTATCAAATTGTAAAATGTTTCCGCGATGAAGATTTGCGTGCCGACCGTCAGCCGGAGTTTACACAAATAGACTGCGAAATGAGTTTTATTACTCAGGAAGATATTTTACAAACTTTTGAAGGATTAGTAAAGTATCTTTTCAAAAAAGTTAAGAATATGGATATTCCGCAAGTGCCACGCATGACCTATGCTGATGCCATGAAATATTACGGGAACGATAAACCGGATATTCGCTTTGAAATGAAACTGGTTGAATTAAACCGTTCTGAAAATAATTTAGTAGCAGGTAAAAATTTTAAAATATTTGATGAAGCAGGATTGGTTGTTGCTATATGTGCAAAAGGGTGTGCAGAATATACCCGCAAACAAATTGATGAATTAACTGAGTGGGTTAAGCGTCCGCAAATAGGCATGAGCGGTTTGGTTTGGGCACGCTGGAATGCAGAAGGAATAAAATCATCGGTAGATAAATTTTACACGCAGGATGATATAAAAAAATGGTTCGAGGCAGCAGGAGGAAAAGAAGGCGATTTAATATTTATATTAGCAGGTGAAGAAAACAAAACACGCAAAGCCATGAGCGAACTGCGATTGGAAATGGGTAATCGCCTTGGTTTAAGAAATCCTGAAGAATACAAAGTGTTATGGGTATTAGATTTTCCATTGCTGGAATGGAGCGAAGAAAATAACAGATGGCATGCTATGCATCATCCATTTACATCGCCAAAGCCCGAAGATATTCATTTGTTAGATTCAAATCCGGCAGCAGTAAGAGCTAATGCTTATGACATGGTAATAAATGGTGTTGAAGTTGGAGGAGGTTCTATTAGAATATTTAATAAAGATTTACAAAAGAAAATGTTCAGCATATTAGGTTTTACTGATGAAGATGCACAAGCGCAATTCGGATTTTTAATGAATGCATTTGAATATGGTGCTCCTCCCCATGGTGGCATTGCTTTTGGTTTCGACCGCTTGTGTTCATTGTTTGGTGGTGCTGAAAGTATTCGCGATTTTATTGCTTTCCCTAAAAATAACTCCGGAAGAGATTTGATGATTGATTCTCCTTCGCCTATCAGCAAAGAGCAATTGGATGAATTAAATATATTAATAAAACCATAATTTATTTTTAAACATTGGACAACAGCACTCCTGCAGATATCAAAAAAGCTATTAAAACTATCCGTAATTGGATGTTAATATATGCCATAATCATTTTGTCACTAATGTTTTTGTTTATGCTCCAAAACATAGCTAAATTATTTGCAGCGCAAACTCATTATTATTTAATTAATGAATCAATGGTCAACATAATTATGTCGTTTTTGTCAATTCTTTGTAATATTATTTTAATAGTTAATGCAAAAGCGTATTCTGCTTTTTTAAAAAGCGGCCAAGCCAAAGAATTTAATCAATCTCTAAAAAACGATTATATATATTGGCTTGTAAGCACACTTAGTTTGTTTATAACCATTATATTAAATATAATTTTTAAATAATGGAAATATTAGACAGCCCGCAATCCGACATTGAATTTGTTAATGAAGAAACAAACTATATACTTCAAAAATCTTGCGTATGGAAAAAGATATTTGCAATTTCTTCATTGGTAATTATCGGTATATTTATTTTATGGATGATGTTTTTGATTTCGGTATATTCTGTTTTTGTATTAGAAATTATTATTGATTTAAATTTATTATTGGTTTTTATTATCTTATTTATTGCTACATATTGCTTTGTATGTGTGCTTTTAATTAAATCTGCAAACAAACAAAATCAATATTTATATACCGGTAATCAGGACAAACTAATAAGTTCCTATTTACTGTTAGCAAAATCATGGAGGACTTTAGGTGTAATAACAATTATCGGGTTATTGGTTTTACTAATAGCTGTCATTATAAGTTTTTAGTTAAAGTAACACTAAGTATTAGAACCGTAAAAAAATCATTTTTGTTTTTGCAACCATTCCAATGCTTTGTCTTTGTTGCTAAACAATTTAATTTTATATCCCGGTTTAATTTTTTGATATACACTTATCATAAAATTTACAATGATTTTTTGAGCCAGGCTATTTGAAACTATCGCCACAGCTTTGTTGTTCATTGGGTTATTGGTACTGTATTCTCTGGCTTCTGACGTAATGGTGCTGTGTTTACCGGGTATTATCAATAATAAATGTCCTCCATCAGGCATATTATCTTTAAGAATTTTTTGTTGTTCTATACAATCTTCCAGTTCTATTACATAATTTTCATTTAAGTACAAAATAGTGCATCCTTCTTTTGCATTCAACACTATCCTTCCGCTTTTAAATTCAATCACTTTTTCCATTGCACAATTTTTTCGGCTGTTAAATTACATTGTTAGTTCATATAAAATTAAATTATGATAATATTTAACAGATTTTTAAGTGTTGACATGTTACCTCAAAATGATTCAAACCAAAGATACTTATATCCTAAATGCTATCAGGCGTTTTGCTCAACAAACTGAAAGCCTAGCTTAATTGCCAATCATATACGATTTAGCTTTCGAGCCGAAATTATACATGTGCGTACATAATTTGAGATAAACCTTTACCTTTGCCATATAAATAAATTTATCTATGAATTTTTTAGTACATACACATTCGGGTTTGCGATGGTTATTGTTGATAATACTCGTAATAACTGTTTTAAATGCTTATTCTAAATGGCGAAACCAAAAAACGTACTCGTTATTTGATAAACTAAGCGCATTGCTTACTTTTATATTATCTCATTTACAATTAAGCATAGGGCTGATTTTATATTTTATAAGCAACAAGGTGCAGTTTAACAGCGCAACCATGAGCAATACGCAACTTCGTTTTTATACCGTAGAACATTTTTTAATGATGTTAATAGCCATTATTTTAATTACACTTGGCTACAAGCGTGCCAAAAAAGCCGAAGGCGCTGTAAAACACCGCAGAATTTTTATATGGTATGGTATTGCCTTGTTACTTATTTTAATTGCTATCCCTTGGCCTTTTAGAAGTGAGTTAGCTGCAAACTGGTTTTAAACAATATATATGAAAAGAATCTTTCTTTTGGTTTTGTGTATAAGCCTGATGCTTTCGTGTGGTAATGAATCAGTAAAGAATAATATCCAAACTAGTTACAATGGCGAGGAGTTGTACCAAAAACATTGTGCTATTTGTCATGGCAATGATGGCAAGCAGGGTTCGGGTGGAGCAAAAGATTTAAGCATTTCGGCAATGGGTATAGAAGAGCGCATCAACATAATTAAGAACGGCAAGGGCGGCATGACTCCTTTTGGCAGTTTATTAAATGACAAAGAAATTAAAATCGTTGCCGAATATTTGGATAATTTAAAACAATAAATGTCTGCAACCAAAAATTTATTAATAACTGAAAATGCAGTATTGGTTGGTGTTATTACTGCCGGTCAAAACGAAGACACAGTAAATGAATACTTAGATGAATTAGAATTTTTAACGCTTACTGCGGGAGGTATTACATTAAAAAAATTCACACAAAAACTGGATAAGCCTATTCCTGCAACTTATATAGGTTCGGGCAAACTAAACGAAGTGTATAACTTCATCAAAAGTCATCAGGTATCATTGGTGGTTTTTGACGATGAATTAAGTCCTTCTCAACAAAAAAACATTGAAAAAATTTTACAATGCAAAGTGCTCGACCGCACAAGCCTTATCTTAAACATTTTTGCACAACGAGCACGCACAGCCCATGCTAAAACACAGGTGCAACTGGCGCAATATCAATATATGCTACCTCGCTTAAAGCGGATGTGGACACACCTGGAACGTCAACGCGGTGGAACCGGTACGCGTAGCGGTTCGGGAGAACTACAAATAGAAACCGACCGCAGAATAGTGCTTGATAAAATTGCCAAACTCAAGGAAGAACTTAAAACCATTGACAAACAAATGGCTACCCAGCGAAGTAATCGCGGAGCAATGGTAAGGGTTGCCCTGGTAGGTTATACCAACGTAGGTAAATCTACCCTTATGAATTTAATCAGCAAGTCGCAGGTTTTTGCCGAAAATAAATTGTTTGCCACCTTAGATACTACCGTAAGAAAAGTAGTTATAGACAATTTACCGTTTTTATTGTCAGATACCGTTGGGTTTATTCGCAAATTACCTACACAACTGGTAGAGTCTTTTAAATCTACTCTGGATGAAGTTCGCGAAGCTGATGTGCTGGTACATGTGTTGGATATTTCGCATGCTAATTTTGAAGATCACTACCATGTAGTAAACCAAACATTAAAAGAAATAGGAGCCGTAAACAAAACAACGTTGGTGGTATTTAATAAAATTGATGCTTACCGCTTTGAGCAAAAATCTGAAGATGATTTAACTCCGCTAACAAAAGATAATATTCCATTAGAAGAATTAAAAAAAACCTGGATGGCACGCATAGAACCAAACAAATGTGTTTTTATTTCAGCCGAAAAAAAAGTTAATATTCAGGAATTTAAACAAATCTTATACGAAACAATTAAAGTAATACACGCTCAGCGATATCCTTATAATAATTTTTTGTACTAATACGCTACTTGCGCAGCATAGTAAATTAGCCATAAAACATATGGCCATGGTTTATCCCACATTAGGCATTAGCATGTGTAATGCTCGCCTGATGGCGGATAAACCAAATGCCACACAACACTCAACACACTCAGTCCGCCTCTGGCGGAAAATCTGGATTTGTTTCAAATTTCTAATGCTTAATTTGGTTTCATTTACTGTTTTTTTCCCTGATTTTTTTTACCGCAAAAACCGCCCCAAAAAGCAATATCGAAAAACCAATAAACACCACAAAAGCATTCATCCAGCTTATGGCGCTTTTTAATATTACAATAAATACAATAGCTACTAAAAAAACAGTAGCTACTTCGTTCCAGATACGCAGCTTAATAGAAGAAAATTTTACTACATCATTTTGTAATAAACGAAACAGGTAATGGCAAATAAAATGATAGATTAATAACCCCAGCACAAAACCCAACTTAACCTGCATAAAAGACATTTGCAACAATGCCGGGTTAAGTAGCAACATCCAAAAACCAAAAGTTAGCGTAAGCACCATAGATGGCCAGGTAATACCATACCAAAGCGGGCGAGAATTTTTTTTGTATGCAGCAGTTAAGATACTTCTCTCGGGCTCTTGTTTTAAATAGCTTTCTGTTTGATAAATAAATAAACGAACTATATAAAAC
This sequence comes from Flavobacteriales bacterium, assembly GCA_037443205.1. Taxonomy (GTDB): domain Bacteria; phylum Bacteroidota; class Bacteroidia; order Flavobacteriales_D; family UBA2798; genus JBBIOU01. Next base: position 35,403 of record JBBIOU010000018.1, read on the forward strand.
AAACCCGCAAACCAGGTAATTACAAAAATAATATGCAGGGCTTTTACGGTTGAATAATCCATGTAAGCAAAGGTACAACCTAAATACAATAGTTTTTGCAACAGATATAAAAAATTACCTTTGCAAAAATATTTTACATGAAAACCAAAACTCCGTCAGAAAGTTTAACCATTACCACCAAAGTAGTACTGCCTAACGATACCAATCAATTAAATAACCTCTTTGGAGGAAGTTTACTCGCCTGGATGGACGAAACGGCTGCCGTATGTGCACACAGACATTGCCGCAGAGTTGTAGTTACTGCCTCTATTAACAACGTAGCATTTAAGCAACCCATTAATTTTGGGGAAATAGTTACCCTGGAAGCAAAAGTTACGCGGGCTTTTAACAGCTCTATGGAAGTATGGATAGATGTATTTGTAGAAGACCGCATTTCGGGTAAAAGAAAAAAATGCAATGAAGCCATTTTTAATTTTGTTGCTGTTGATCAAAATGGCGCACCCATTGAAGTGCCCCAAATACAACCCGAAACCGAAGAAGAAAAAAAACGCTATGAAGGAGCCTTACGCAGAAGACAATTGAGTTTAATATTGGCCGGAAAAATGAAACCCGATGACGCTACCGAATTGAAAGCGCTTTTTCAATAAAACCCATTATTTTAAACTCATCCTGGCGATTCATGCAATTAAAATGTTTTTTAGGACATTGCTTAAAACCAATTTTTGAACAAGGTCTGCAGCTTAAACCATTTACCTCAGAGATGAATAAATTTCGGTTTTCGCTATTTTTTGCCGACAGCAATTCTGAGTTACTTAAAGTTTTTCCAAAATAGGGGTACATGCCAAATTCGGGGATGGTGCTGCCCCAAAGCGATACAATGGTTTTTTGGTACGCTGCCGCAATATGCATCATGCCTGTGTCGTGGCTGATAACAAGCGCTGCATTTTTTATAAGTCCTGCAGATTCATAGATATTTAATTTGCCGCAAAAATTTAATACATGCCCGCAAGCCAAAGAAATTTGTTCGCCCATAGCGGTATCATTTTTACCTCCTAATAAAACCACCGGATAGTTAATTTTAAGGCACAAGCTTATTATTTTTTCTGCCGGCATTTGTTTGGTAGCAAATTGCGCTCCTATAGCTACAGCAATATAATCATGCGGCTTTAATTGCGGGGCAATATCTTCCAATTTTACCTCCGGGGTAAAAAAATTCAGACCTTCATTGTCATTATAAACTTCTAAATTTTTTACCGCTTCAAAGTATCTGTCAACAACATGCACCGGTGGCAAAACTTTGACATTTTTAAAATTAACCGCAAGCCATTTTTTTATATTTATCTTAGGGAATGCATAAAACTTACTTTTTACCCGCAGTTTAATCAATCGGGTTCTTAAGTTGTTATGCAAATCAATAATATATGTGTATTGCTCGCTTTTAATTTGTTTAATAAGCACATCCAAATCATCATCAAGCAACAATAATTTATTGATATAAGGATTTAAAGCTACTAACCCGGCATATTGCTTTTTGGTGCAAAAGTGCAATTCTGCATGGGGATATTTTTTTCTGACGCATCTTACAACAGGACTGGTAAGCACTATATCACCAATGGAGCTAAAGCGTATAATTAATATTTTCACATCCAAAAATAATAACTATAAACATGCGCAACAATAATATTTCTACATTCGCATTATGCAATTCATAGATACACATTGCCATTTGTATGCCAGCGAGTTTAGCAATGATATAGATGCAGTAATTAACGCTGCACGTAAAAATAATATTTGCAAAATCTTTCTGCCTAATATTGACCCGGAAAGCATTCAAAGTATGCATCAATTAGCCGAATCAGATAAGCAATTATTTTATCCCATGATGGGACTTCATCCCTGCTCGGTAAAAACTGATTATGAAAAACAACTCGAAATAATAGAGCATCATCTCCTTTCGGGATATAAATACTATGGCATTGGCGAAACAGGCATAGATTTATACTGGGATAAAACTTATTTGAACGAACAAAAAAAATCCTTTATTCAACATATTATATGGGCTAAAAAATACCGCTTACCCTTAATTATTCATGTCCGGGAATCGTTTGATGAAGTTTTAGAAATACTTGACACACATAATGATAATACTCTGAAAGGTATTTTTCATTGTTTTACAGGAACTCTTGAACAGGCCAGACACATTATTAATTACGGAGGCTTTTTACTGGGTATTGGCGGAGTACTTACCTTTAAAAGCAGCAACTTGCCCCAGGTACTTACAAACATACCCATTGAAAAAATTGTTTTGGAAACAGACGCTCCCTATTTGGCTCCGGTACCTTTTCGGGGAAAAAGAAACGAACCCGCTTATTTATTTTACATTGCACAAAAATTAGCCGATATTTACAACCTTAGCTTAGCAGAAACTGCCCGCATAACCAGCCAAAATGCAAACCATATTTTTTGTACTTCATGAGTAAATCGAACATACTGCTTATTTATACCGGTGGAACCATAGGAATGATAGAAGACGCCCAAAGCGGGCAACTAAAACCCTTTAATTTTAAATACCTGTATAAACAGGTACCCGAGCTGAAAAGATTGCCGGTGAACATCAAAACCGAATCTTTTCTCAAACCCATAGATTCATCCGACATGAATCCCCAATATTGGTTGGAAATAGTTAGAATTATAGAAAAAAACTACATACTTTTTGATGGTTTTGTGATTTTACACGGGTCTGATACCATGGCATATACTGCCTCTGCTTTAAGTTTTTTACTCGAAAATTTATCTAAACCGGTAATATTAACCGGCTCGCAATTACCCATAGGTAAAATACGTACCGATGGCAAAGAAAATCTGATTACAGCCATAGAAATTGCTGCCGCAAAAAACAACAAAGGTCAAGCCTTGGTTCCGGAAGTATGCATCTACTTTGAATACAGACTGCTACGCGGCAATCGTACCACAAAAATCAGCGCTGCTCACTTTAATGCCTTTGCATCAGGCAACTATCCTTTTTTAGCCACAGCCGGGGTAGATATTATTTATAATTTTTCGGTAATCAGAAAACCGACTAACTTAACATTTAAAACTTACAAACTTATTAATAATCAGGTAGCTATTTTAAAAATTTTTCCGGGCATACAAGCTGAAACCGTTGAATGTATTGCAAAAACACCGGGACTTAAGGGGCTTATTATCGAAACTTTTGGTGCCGGCAACACCACCACCGACAAACGCTTTTTAAACGCTATCCATAAAGTTATCCGGTCGGGAATCATCGTTTGCAACGTAACACAATGCAGCAGTGGATTTGTAGAGCAAGGCAAATACCAAACCAGCTTAGCACTAAAAAATATGGGAGTGATAGGCGCAGCCGACATGACCACCGAAGCCGCATTAACCAAACTTATGTGGTTACTGGCCCATTCGTCCAACCCTAAACAAATAAAAAAACTGTTTACTAAAAACCTGAGGGGGGAACTTACCGAAAACTAAGCATTTTTAAACCTTAATATTTTTGTAAACGACATATTTTGACAATGTGTAATATTTTTTAGTAATTTGCCCGCTGTTTTAAAAAGTTCTTTACATATATACCCATGGAGAGGTGGCCGAGTGGTTGAAGGCGCACGCCTGGAAAGTGTGTTTACGCCAAAAGCGTAACGAGGGTTCGAATCCCTCTCTCTCCGCTAAGGAGTAAAGAGTTAGCCAAACAGGATTCGAACGAAGGGATGGAAAAGGGTTCGAAACGAACGAAGTGAGTTAGCGAATTCCTTATAGAAAAGAATCGTCTCATTCGCAATCCCTCTCTCTCCGCTAAGGAGTAAAGAGTAAATTATAACGGATTTGAACGAAAATATTTTTTACCACTTTACTCCAATAACAAACCGTTAGTTAACTTTGTAGATGCAAAAACAATTAAACAATAAAAAGCAAGTTTTTTAAAACCAATACCCAAACAACATGAAAAAGTTATTCTCATTCATTGCCCTTTCAGGTTTCCTGTTTTTAGGAACAATAGTTAAAGCAGAGGATTCTATACCAAGTAATACCTCAGGTACAGCAACAACTACGGTAACCGCCAAAACTGATGCGCAACCCCAGGAAAAAGTTGTTGAAGCAACAACCTCTCAGGTAATTAAACAAAAATTTATTGAGGGCGGACCAATCTGGATGGCTCCGGTATTATTGTGTTTAATTCTTGGATTAGCTATTTGTATAGAAAGAATTATTTATTTGAATATGGCCACCACCAATACCGATAAACTTTTAAGCAAAATTGAAGATGCCCTGAAAAATGGTGGTGTTGAAAGCGCCAAAGAAATATGCCGTAACACCCGCGGCCCTGTTGCATCTATTTTTTATCAAGGATTAGATCGCAGCGAAGAAGGTTTGGAGATGGTAGAAAAATCTATCTTAGCTTATGGCAGTGTGCAAACCGGACAATTAGAAAAAGGACTTAGCTGGATTGCCTTATTTATTGCACTTGCTCCCATGCTCGGGTTCTTAGGTACCGTAATTGGTATGATTGGCGCATTTGATGCTATTGCGATAGCCAAAAACATTTCGCCTGATGTTGTAGCAGGTGGTATTAAAGTTGCCTTATTAACCACAGTTGCCGGTCTTATTGTGGCAATTGTACTGCAGATATTTTACAATTACATCGTTTCAAAAATTGATGGAATCATTAACGAAATGGAAGATTCATCCATTAATTTTATGGATATACTTATCAAAAGTAAAGTAGTTGCTGAAGGCAGCAAGTAATTTTCTAACTAACAATATTATTATGAGCGAAAAGATTTTAAAATTAAGCACCATTTTACTAAAAAGAGCCATTCAGCTAACAGGCATTGTATTGTGTGTAATTATTTTTATGGGAGAAAAAACTGACCCTGAAACCGGCACAGAACTACATGCCATGGGTGCTATTGGCACTTCAATAAGCATGGTTACCTGGATAATCTCCGCTTGTTTTATTTTTTGGGTAATTTTTGCCGTATATAAAGTAATCAGCCGGCCTAAAAAAAGCATTAACAGCCTTATTGGTATTGCAGTTATGGCAATTATTGCAATCATTTCCTGGTCTATTGCTACTGATGAAGTATTACTAAGCTGGGTAAAAAGCGGTAATCCCGATTTTACTCCGGCCAACAGTAAATTCTCCGATTTTGGCCTCAATATGCTATATATTACTTTTGGCTTATTGGTTTTAACCATTATTTACGCAGAAGTTTCTAAACTCTTCAAATAATTATACCATGGCAAGAAGAGAGATAGGAGAAATAAATGCAGGTTCGATGGCTGATATAGCCTTTCTATTGCTGATTTTCTTTTTGGTTACTACCACCATGGAAACCGATGAGGGTATTACCCGCATTTTACCTCAAAAATGGCCTAAAGATATCCCGATACCTGAAATTGATATAAGAAAAAGAGATGTGTTTGAAGTACTGGTAAATGCCGAAGATTATTTATATGTGGAGGAAAAATATGTTGATTTGAAAGACATATACCCTATGTGTAAGGAGTTTATGACAAACCCGGAAAACAAGGAAGATTTACCGGAAATGATTTTGGTAACCGAAGAGCTGGCAAAGGAAAAAGTAAATTTCTTTATGGAAGAAATTAAGAAAGACTCTATAAACAACAATGGTAAAATGGCTGCCTTGTTAAATGCCGACCTAAAAGACTGGCAGGATAAACTGCTTGCCGTACAGGTTAATAAAGAGCCTTTCAGAACATTGCCTAAGTTTGCCGTAATATCACTGCAAAACAACACAGGTACCTCCTATAAAATGTATATTGATGTGCAAAATGAATTGCAGCGTGTAATTAATGACTTAAGAGATGAAAAATCAAAACAGCTTTTTAATAAAAGCTATTTTGAACTGGATGAAAAAAATGAAGAAGACAAAATAAAGTTAAGAGTGTTAAGGGCTATCTATCCTCAAAAAATTGCAGAAAAAGAACCTTCTAACCTTGGCGATACTTATTAAAATAAATTGACTATGTCTAAATTCAGAAAAAAAGGTAAAAAAAGCGCCCCCGGAGTTTCTACGGCTTCCTTGCCCGATATTGTGTTTATGCTGCTTTTCTTTTTCATGGTTACTACCACCATGCGCGAAGTTGATTTAAAACTGGAAATTAAAAAACCCGAAGCCAGTGAAATAGTTAAATTAGAAAACAAATCGTTGGTTGATTATATATATGTTGGTTTCCCTTTAAGCCCCGAAAAATATGGTAATAACCCGCGCATACAATTAGAAGATCAGATAGTAAACAGCACCACAGATATTGGACCCTGGAAAAAAAGAAGAAACCTGTTGCGAAATGAGGAAGATGTATTGCAGGTTACTAATTCATTAAAAGTAGATGAAAAAGTACGTATGGGCATCATATCAAAAATCAAAGCTGAACTCAGAGAAATAGATGCGCTGAAAATAAATTATTCTACAGGAAAAAAAACCGAAGAATAAGTATTATACTCATAAAGAATAATATTATAAGTTAATACAAGGATTTTTTAAACTTCAGTATACAGGCTGCCCCCAAAAGGCAGCCTGTTATGCTTATAATTACTTCCGCTGAATTATTTGCTCCAAAATATTCGATGGTTGAATCTATTTGCCCTGATGCAGCCAAAAAAGCCAATGAAAGACTTAAAAAATTATTGATAAAATGCGCCCAGATACTGTATTTAATGTTTCCCGAATAAAGAAACAAATAACCCAATAATAAGCCTAAAAATAAGCGTGGTAAAAAATAATATATTTCCAGATGAAAAAAACTAAACACTACAGCGGCCACAAAAACTGCTGTATGTTTGTTTTTAAATATTTCGGTTAATTTATTTTGTAAAAACGTCCTGAACATCAATTCTTCGCTGATAGCCGGCATAAGTGCAAACACAAATACATTTATTACAAAAACAGAAAAGGAATCGTTATAAATTAATGCTGCACTTAGTTTTGTATTTTCTGTATTAATTTGTTCCATGAATAAAAATTCATCCGGTAAGGGTAAACGCAGGTTTATATCAAGCAGTAAATTTGCCATAGGTAATGAAAAAATAAAAACCAGGCTGCACCATATAAGCGGTTTGATAAATACAGATTTATGTAAACAAAGCGTTTGCTGTTGCTTATCACCGCAAAGCCATGACCAAATAACAACCGGTAAAACCAACATACCCAAATGATTTATAAGGAGCAACCACCTGTAGGTATATTGTGTTTGCACATCGTCAATATTCTCTAAGGCCTGGCTTGCGGCAATGTCAATACCGTAAAACAAATACATCAACATTCTGCCGGTTAAAACCGCCATAACACTGCCGGCAATCATTAAAATAAACAGTACAATTAAATGTTGCGAAAAGGGTTTATCTTTGAGTATTCCTTGTAAATGCCGCATGGCAGCAAAGGTAATTATACTTAGCTAAATAAGCCTTACCTTTGTGTGTTGGTTAAAATTGCTCATATATCACTCGGAGAATTTCCGTTGTTGCTGGCCCCCATGGAAGATGTCAGCGATCCGCCTTTTCGTGCTTTGTGCAAAGAAGCCGGAGCAGATTTAATGTTTACCGAATTTATTTCCTCGGAAGGTTTGATACGGGATGCCATAAAGAGCAAGCAAAAGCTTGATATTTTTGAATATGAACGCCCCATAGGCATACAAATTTTCGGGGGCGAAATGGAGCCGATGATACAGGCAGCAAAAATATGCGAAGCCGTTAATCCTGATTTAATAGATATTAATTTTGGCTGTCCGGTAAAAAAAGTTGTATGCAAAGATGCAGGTGCCGGCATACTGAAGAACATTCCCAAAATGATAAAACTTACCGAAGCGGTAGTAAAAGCCGTAAAATTGCCGGTAACGGTAAAAACACGCTTAGGCTGGGACGATAACAGCAAACATATTGTTGAAGTAGCCGAACGCCTGCAGGATGTGGGCGTACAGGCACTGAGTATACATGCCCGCACACGCGTGCAAATGTATAAAGGCAATGCCGATTGGACCTTGATAGGCGAAGTAAAAAACAATCCGCGCATGAAAATTCCTGTATTTGGAAACGGAGATGTGGATACCCCGCAAAAAGCATTAGAAATGAAAAATCGTTACGGTGTAGATGGAATTATGATAGGGCGCGCAAGTATAGGCTATCCGTGGATTTTCAGGGAAATCAAGCATTATTTAAACACCGGTGAAATACTCCCTGTGCCAACCTTAGCAGAAAAAGTAAAAGCAGCCGAAAAACATCTGCAAATGTCTATTCAATGGAAAGGTGAACGTGTGGGTATTGTAGAAATGCGCAGACATTATACCAATTATTTTAAAAACATACCTCATTTTAAAGATTACAGAAATAAACTGGTAACCTCATTAAACAGCAACGAACTATTTGATACATTTCGCGAAATACTCGAAAAATTTTCGAATGAAGAATTGATTAACCAATAATTATTTTATTAACCCAAATTCAGCATTAGAAATTTGAAATAAATCCAAATTTTCCGCCAGAGGCGTACTGAGTGTGTTGAGTGTTGTGTGGGATTTGGGTTATCCGTCATCAGGCGAACATTACGCATGCTAATGCGTAATGTGGGATTAAACAATTATCCTGTAAGGTTATTAATCAAAAATCTATCCTGTAATAAAACAGAGGTAAAAACCCAAGTTGATAATTTTCGCTGAAATTTTCGCCCGTACCAAATGGGTTAGGTGAATAACTGAGAGTTAATATATTTTTGGTGTTAAGTACATTTACCAAATCGAGTGCAATTTCGTGACTTACTTTTTTGGCATTAATCTTATAGTTGATTTTAAAATCTAAACGGAAATATGGTCTGAACTGGCGTGTGTTATAGCCTTCGTCCAGCCAAACGAGTTCGCGCTGAAAGTTAGATGCCGCTGTATCAACATATCCGTATCGTCTGCCGCCTGCCGTAGTAACTTTTAAACCAAAAGCCAGGATATTTTTTTCTTTAATTTTAAATTCTTTGCCCGATAAAAAATTCACAATATAGTTTCCATTATAATCAGTGTTACGTTCTATGCCATCGCTACCTTTATATTTGGCATCATATAAACTTGCCGTAAACAAAAAGAAAAAACTTTTATTAAAGAATTTTTCAAGTGTTAACTCAACACCATAATTAGTTCCCGTACCGGTATTTTGTAAACTATCCGGAAAAAAACGTGCAAAACCCGAGCCCATATTAGTCATAGAAAAGGCCGATGGTCTGATGGTTACCGGTATGTTGTATAAATGTTGGTAATAGGTTTCGAGTTTCATGCGCGTAGTTGCATTAAAGGCACGGTCGTAGCCTAATACCAAATGAGCACTTTTAGTAAAGTCCATATTGCGGTTGTGATAAATTTTTTGCTTGGCACTATCGGTTAAATGATAAAAATAGGTATAGTAAGGTTGTGTTTGCGAATGAATACCTGCGCCAAAATTTAGCGACTGTTTATTATTGATGGTATATTTTACGCCCACACGTGGTTCAAATAAAGAGACGCTGTTGCTGACAGAAAAATACTGCGCATGCATGCCGGTATTAAAGGTCCATTTATCATTTGGCTTATATTTCCATTGTATGTATGGTTGTATTAATGTGCCAAACCCCCGATAATCCCAACGTAAACGAAATGCAGTGTGTGCATAGTTTAAAGCACTGTCTAAAAAATTAAAATAAATACCTTCGGCATTAAAACCATATTTAATAACATGGTGTTTATTAATTTTAGTATTTATATTAAATGCCATCGGAATTTTATTCATGATAAAACGATAGGCTTGTAGTTGATAAATGCTGTCAATAATCCAGGTGGTATCAGGAGCAAGATGCCTTGCCACAAAGTTGTGCAGTGATTTTTGTTGTTCGTGCGATGTGGCTATCGTAAATTTTAATAAAGATTTTTCATTGATAATTTTAGTATAGCTTGTTCCTACAACTGCCATGCGTGTATTAAAGTATTGGTCGCGATCGTCATCGCCATAAAAATCGGTTGCCGGTTTTATTTGTTCTGATATTTTTATGGCAATGCCACTCATACCTGAAATAGCAAATACTGAAAAATTGCTGTTTTTCTTTCCGGGAAAATTTAATTTAAAAGTTAAATCCTGATATTGAGGTACTGCATCGGTACCCAGGCTGATACCGATAGCTTTAAAAATAGAAAGTGTAGAATAGCGATAAACGCCCAGGTAAGAAGAATGTTTTTGCTTATTGATAGGACCTTCGGCCGTGAGTTCTGTGCCTAAGAAACCAAACTGTCCGGTAAATTCGTGTTTTTCGTTGTTGCCATTGCGCAGTTTTATATCAAACACTGCTGATATGCTGTTACCGTATTCAGCCGGGAAGGCTCCGGTAAAAAAATCGGAATTTCCCATTACTTTATTATTAAGTATGCTTACCGGCCCGCCTGCCGAGCCGGCTACTGCAAAATGATTGGGGTTGGGTATATCAATTCCTTCCAGGCGATAAACTACTGCCAAAGGCGAATTGCCTCTTACCACAATATCGTTGCGCGAATCGTCAGCTCCCTGAACACCTGCAAAATTAGAGGCCATGCGTGCAGGATCGCCCCGACTGCCGGCATAGCGCTCGGTTTCTTCAACCGAAAATGTACGAGCACTAACCGTAGCCATTTCATTGTTTAATTCTCCACGCTGCATAGCTGTTACCACTGCTTCTTCCAATTGTTGCGTACTTTCTTCCATTTCGATGGTAAGGATAACTTCTTTAGCTGACGTTACTATGATATCGGTAATTTTATTTTCATAACCTATAAAAGTAAACCGCAAACTTTGCTTACCCAGCGGTATATTTTCCATTCGAAAACGACCGTATGCATCGGTTACGGTTGATTGCTTATGTACAGTATCGGTAATTAATTTTACATTAACTCCCGGCAAGGGCATAGCGGTTTCTTTATCAATTACTGTTCCTCTAACTACCTGCGTTTGCTGGGCAAGTGCTTTTATAAAAAAACACGTTAGTAATATTATTGTCAAAGTTTGTTTCATATCAAAAATAAAAATTATCAATTAAATATTCAGCAATGATTTTATCATCTTGACCGTTGTAAAATTTTACCTGATGCTTTTTTCTGTCGGCATGGGTAATTATTTCCCAATTTCGGGCATTTTTATCAGAAATGGTAGCTTGTGCAATCATGTTTCCGGTGTTAGCGTCAAAAAATGTTAAGGTAATAGTTGTGTTTGAATTTTTAATCTGATGATGTTTTGTATAATGTGCTATGAGCATATTGTCTTGAAAAATATTATCACCTTTGATATAAACAGGAGCATGGCGATTTCTTGTTATGTGAACAGTTGAAGTGTAATTATTTTCTTCAGTAGTGCAGGGCTGACTGTATTTGGCAGATATTGTGTTTCCGTGTATTTGCAGTAACTTTTTTTCCGACTCGTTGTTTAGCTCGTTATTTGTAATCAGATTGTTTTCTACAATAAAATTTTTAAGTCTTGAGGTATTAATTTCCAATTCACAAGTTTTTCCGCTTTGTATAAAAACCACCAAAAAATAATATTTTTTTTCCGTATGCCCGTTGTCGTTAGTTACTTGTGTATTAACGCTTTCTCTTTTAAAATAAACTAATTCTTTACCTTGCAAAGAACTTAATACATAATCAAAAACAAAAGGTGATTTTTTTATTTTTTTTAATACTGCATACGCTTGTCCATGGTTAAAGACAGTATCATTACTGATGATTACTTTGTTTTTTTTGCGCGATATTTCAATTTTTTTAAGATGCTTGTAATATTGTTTGTCCTGCAATTGAGCAGCGACATTTATCCATCCCAAAGTTAGTATCAAAAATCCGATGATATACTGCATAAGTAAGGATAACAAAATGCATAAAATTATAAAAAATTACTTAGTGGGTATAATTTTTTTTAGTTTTTCGAGCATATCAAATACCGCAGGACAAACAAAAGTATTTTTATAGATTAAATCTAAAATCTGATGTACTTTTTTCGTTGGGTGTGCGGATACTCTCTGCAGGCATTGGGTCTATGTTCATAAATACTGCAAGTATTATCGTGTTGCAAAAAGGGGCAAGGAGAGTTTTTTAAAACATAATCCTTGTCTTCATCTATGCATAAGAATTTTTCGGTAAAGTGTGCCGGTCGCATTTTTAAATATTTTGCGGCTCGTTCAATATCCCGCTCATAAAAAATAGGGCTTGTGGTTTTGCAGCAATTGGCACAACTCAGGCAAGAGGTATATTCAAAAACTTCTTCATGCAATTGACTCATGGTTTTGTCTAAGTTTTTGGGGACATTGCGTTTTAAGTGTGCCAAAAATTTTTTATTGTGCACAGAAACGTTTAATGCCTTTTGTTGAATATGTAAAGTTTTATCCATTTATATAATTAAAAAAATATCATTTGGGGTGTGCATACTGCCAATATTATTTGCGGGCGTTAACACAAGCATTGTACTGTTTTCCATGCCGTATTTGTAATTAAAATTGATTAAATGAATCGAAAATAGTGTTTACAAAGTAATGGTTTTTTAATACATTTACGGCATAAAAAACACTTAATGGCAATTGTAGGCAGTATATTGCAGGAAATTTTAAAAATTAAAAAGCGCATACGTAAGTCAACCATTGTATATGATGAACGGCTACAAGAAAAAACCTTAAAAAAGCTGCTTACTTTTTCGCGCAATACCAAATTTGGTTATGCATATGATTTTAAGGGAATACTGCGTTCGGATGACGTAATGCGTGTATTTCAGCGAAAAGTACCTATCTATGATTACAATAAAATTTTTGATCAATGGTGGCATCGAACATTAGCCGGAGAAGAGGATGTTTGCTGGCCGGGTAAAACAAAATATTTTGCATTAACCTCGGGCACTACCGATTCGGCAAGTAAACGTGTACCGGTAACCAAAGAAATGTTAAAAGCGATACGCAAAGTAAGTGTAAGGCAAATGCTTACTATACCGGATTTAAACCTGCCGCCCGAATTTTATACCAAACATTTGTTGTTGCTGGGGGGCTCTACCAAACTTACCAAAATTAAAGCCGGTTTTGAAGGAGACCTAAGCGGCATAACCCAACATACTTTACCGGCATGGGTATTACGTTTTTATAAACCCGGTAAAAAATTAGCCGCCATTAAAGACTGGAATCAAAAAATACATGCTATCGCCAAAGAGGCTCACCGTTGGGATGTAGCTATTGCATGTGGTGTTCCTGCCTGGTATCAATTATTATTTAATGAAATCTTAAAAGAACAAAATATAAAAAACATACACGAGATTTGGCCTAACTTTAAAATATTTGTTCATGGTGGTGTATCTTTTGACCCCTATCGCGAATCTTTTAAAAAATATTTGGGTAAGGACATCTATTATCTCGACACCTATCTTGCTTCCGAAGGTTTTTTAGCATTTCAAAGTGCCGACAATAAACACGGTATGCAGTTGGTATTAGACAACTGGATATTTTTTGAGTTTATTCCCTTTAATGAAAATAATTTTTCATCCGAAGGGCAACTTAAAGAAAACCCTGAAGTATTACTGCTTACCGAAGTAAAAGAAAATGTAGATTACGCACTTATTATTTCTACCTGTTCGGGAGCATGGCGATATATGATAGGTGATACCGTTCGTTTTACCGACCTTAAAAATTTTGAGATTATTATCAGCGGTCGCACCAAACATTTTTTAAGTTTATGTGGCGAACATCTATCTGTAGATAACATGAATCAGGCATTGCATAAAGTGTCTAAAGAAATGGGCTTTGAAGCCAATGAATACACAGTTGCAGGTATTCCTTATGCAGGAAGTTTTGCACACACCTGGTATATTGGCACCAATAAAGATATTAATAATGAAACATTAAAAATAAAACTTGATAATTATCTGAAAGAACTGAATGATGATTACGCCACTGAAAGAAAACATGCCTTAAAAGAAATATTTGTACAAACGATACCGACTGAATTATTTTATGCTTTTATGGAAAAAAGAGGAAAACTGGGTGGTCAAAATAAATTTCCGAGAGTTATAAAAAGTAATATGTTGGTAGAATGGCAAAATTTTATTGAACAGGCAATGGCAAAATAATATTTCTACTCATCATCATACTTACCTTTTAGTCTTTCTTCTATTTCTTTAAGATGTTTCATCTTTTTTTCTTGTCTTAATTTAATGGCTGATTGTGTAAAGTACTTATGCATATTAAAAAACTTAACCTGCATTTCATCCCATTGTCTTTTAGAAGATACTATGCCTCTTTCGGTAAGTTCCATTCTAAGTGTTTCGGAAATTGCGTGGAAATCATCTCTACCCAAATAATCTAAGTCTGCATCGCAAATAATTTGTTGTAAATGTGTTTTAGGATTATGGGGTATGATGGTGGCATAAATTAACTCGGCCACTTGTTCTACTTGCTCAGGGGTATAACCATATTTAGGCATAATTTCCTGAGCCATACGTATACCAATGGGTTCGTTTTTAGCGTATTGTTCTACAAAACCGGCATCGTGGTAAGTGGCGGCTGATTTTAATATAAACATTTGCTCATCAGTAATACCTTCCATCAGCGCCAATCTTTCGGCTGCCTCTATCACATCGTAGGTATGATGAATACCGTGATAATATAAATTGTCGGGCAGCCTTTCCTGTAAGATTTTCATGATATGGCGCTCGGCTTTTTTGTAGTTTATACTGCTGTATAGATATAAATCAACATATTTCCAGAATTTTTCATTGGGTATCAAACCTTCTCCGTTAACCGATAGTTCGGGTTTAATACGCTCTACATAATACATATCTACTTCGCCTTTATTTTTTGCGGCAATTTTACCTCTGTAGGTAAATTCAAAATATGGTTCAACTAATTCAAATGTATTACCGCTGATATTTATTTTGCCCGGCTCGGCCGAAGTTTCCATGCGCTGAGCAACGTTAACGCTATTGCCCCAGATATCGTAGGCAAAGCGTTTGGTACCAATTACACCGGCAATAATTTCTCCGGTATTAATACCTATGCGCAAATCCCAATGTTTGTCGTTTGGGTAGTTTTGTTTCAGTTCGCGCATGTAATGCTGAATTTCGAGTGCTGCCAGAACTGTATCAATAGGATTGCTTTTACTGCGTATAGGCACACCACCGGCACACATATAGGCATCTCCGATGGTTTTTATTTTTTCCAGGTTGTGTTTTTGTATTATTTCATCGAATTTGATAAAATACGAATCGAGTTGCGCTACCAGATCGGCAGGCCTCATGCTTTCGGCAATTTTAGTAAAACTCACAAAATCGGTAAACATGATGGTTACCTGCCTGTAGCTTCTGGCCGAAGCTTTTCCGCGCAATTTTAATTCTTCTGCGGTTTCTTCGGGAAGTATGTTCAACAAGAGTTTTTCTACTTTGTTTTTTTCTTCTTCGATTATTTTTTTCTGTTTTTCTATTTCTTCTTTTTGCAGCATTACTTCCTGGGTGCGTTCTCTTACTTCTTTGGCTAATTTTAAACGATGCGATTTGATATTGTATAACCGGATTTGATAAATGCCAAATACCAGCAAACATAAAAAGAATATGCCTATACTTCTGAACCACCAGGTATGCCAGAAAGGTGGCGAAATAATGATTTCTATTTGTGCAGGAGCAACCGACCATACTCCATCACTGTTAGCCCCAAATACTTTAAAAACATAATTGCCATAAGGTATGCGGTTGTAGCTTGCTTCGCGGGTGTTTGCTGCCATGATGTAAGACTCATCTAATCCTTCCATCATGTATTTATAAGTATTATTAGCCGCATTGGAATAATGCAACGCGGCAAATTCAATGGTAATGCTGTTTTCGCGGTAGCCCAGTTTAAGTTTGGGCGATACCGAAACATGGGTGGTAACCTTATCATCGCTGTAGTTAATGTGTTTGCCAAACAATTTGATGTCGGTAATAACTACTTGAGGAGGTTTTGTATTGATGATAATATCCTGGGGATAAAAAGCATTTAGTCCGTTAATACCGCCAAAAAATAGCTCTCCCTGATTGTTTTTAAAATAGGCTCCTACATTAAACTCATTGCTTTGTATGCCATCGCGTTCTAAATAATTATTAAACTGTTGTGAGGATAGGTTAAATCTGGATAGGCCTAAGTTCGTACTCATCCACAAATTATTTTTATCATCTCCCAATACGCCATAAACCGAATTATTTGGCAAGCCGTCTTTTTCGGTATAAATTCTTACTTTTTGTGTAGTAGTATTAAATTGTATTAAACCGCTGCCGTAAGTGCCCAACCATAAATTACCTGCATTATCTTCCCAAATGGATGTAATAATAATATTTTCTTGGCCCGAGCCTGACGAAATAACCTCGGCATAACTTTTAAAAGCAATTTTATCTTTTTGGCTGTAATCTATCAAAACCAATCCCGCACCATCGCAACCCGCCCAAAGATTACCGCTTTTATCTACGTATAAGGTTCGTACAACATTCGAAGGCAAACTTTCAGGATTATCTTCATCGTGCTGAAAAAAAATAAATTTGTTTTTTTGTTTATCTATTCTGCTTAATCCTTCTTTACTTCCTACCCAAATATACCCTTGAGTGTCTTGAATGATTTTATATACACGGTTGTCATTAAAGTTATTGTTGTTTTTTCTAAATACTACCGGTTCATAGTAGGCTGTGGTAAAATCTTCAGCGGGTTTTAGTTTAAATAATCCGTCCATGGCTCCTACCCATATAATATTTTCATTGTCTATGAATAATGATAGCACACTGTTGTTGTTAAGACTGTTCTTGTTATGAGCAATGCGGTTATAACGGTTATATAGGTTGTTTTTTCTATCAACGCGGGTAACACCTTCGCGTGTACCCACATACAATATTCCGTTTTTATCTTGTACAATAGCCCATACATTTTTATCATTTAAACTATTGCTGTTAAGAGGATTGAAGTTAATGTGATCAAAACCTTGTTTTACGGGGTCAAATTTTGATATACCGCTTTGTGTGGCTATCCAGATACAACCGCTTTTATCTTCAAAAATATTTTGTATAATGTCATCCGACAAACTAAAGGGATCAAAGTCATTGTGGCGATAGGTATAAAAATTTAGGTTTTTATGATTGAGTGATGATATATTTAACCCACCACCCGTGGTACCTACATACAAAAGATTATCTGACGAAACATAAACACTTTTTATTGTATTGTTACTTAACCCGCGAACATTGTATGTTGTATGATAATTTACGGCAATGTAGCGCTCCTGATCTTTTTTAATTTTGCATAATCCGTTGTTTGTGGCCAGCCATAAAATGCCTTCTTTACTTTCACTTATTGACCAAACTACTTCATCAATCAATGGGTTATTGATTTTCTTAAAAATATCTTCGCGGGCATCGTATTCAAAAAGTCCTTTACCTGCGCTGCCGGCATATAACTTACCCTCAGCCGAAACATACAGACAATTAAATGTTGTGGCGGTAACACCTTTACTTACCCCGTAATTCGTAATTTTTTTTGATGATAGTGTATATTTTGCCAATCCTCCGCCACTGGTGGCAATCCATAGGTTGTCATCATCAGTAAAAGCCAAATCGTTTATAAAGCGCAAGGAAGCATGTAAGGCTATGTGCGTTGCTTGTTCGGTAAGGGTATTGAATGTGCTCAGTCCTCCTCCGTTAGTTCCGAGCCACAGGGTATTATTTTTACCTGATAAAATACAATTGATGTAATTATTGTTTAGGCTTGAGCTTTTTTCAGGGTCTTTTTTAAATACTTTAAAGCGATAGCCGTCAAACTTATTTAATCCATCTTGGGTAGCAATCCATATAAAGCCCAAACTGTCTTGCGTAATATCGTTAACATAGCTTTGTGATAAGCCTTGGTTTATACCTATAACGTCAAAGCGTATGCGTTTGGGTTGAGCCGTTAAAATACCGGCATTAGCCCATAAAATAAATATTATGAAAAGCTTTTGGCGCACAATAATAATTTACCGCAAAGTAATAAAATTCTACATTGGTAAAACCATCCGACTTGGATATTCATGTCGGATTACAAATTTATGAACATAACTCTAAAAAGTCATTCTACTTTTTTACGGTAAGCTGAGTTTAAAATTTTGTATTTGGGTTATTTAAGTAAAATTATTTTTTGTGTGATGTTAACCTCATCACCGGTTAAATTTAAATAATAAACTCCTTCAGGCAAATAACTAATGTCTATTTGCCATTTATTGGTGTTGGTACTTGAAGTAAATATTGCTTTGCCGCTTAAATCGTAAATTACACCTTGCAAATGATGAGTATTTATATTTTCAATATAAATTATTCCGTTAGAAGGATTAGGGTAAATTTGCAATGTTAAAATATCTGATGAGATAACATTATTTATTACCACGGTTGTACAAGCGGTTTCTATACCACATACACTACCTGTAGTAACAGCCAGGCAAAAAATGTATGTACCATGGGTAGCTGTAAACAAAGGATTTTGCAGGGTTGAAAAATTATTCCAGGTGCTGCCGCCATCATTACTGTAAGACCATTGATAAGATAAAGCCTGGGTATTTCCATAAGTAGATGAGGTACTTGTAAAATTGATAATGTTGCCTGTTTGCGAATAGGTAAAAGAAGCAATAGGGTATTCGCTTACATTTACTTGTATAGAATCAGTATCTCCGCATAAACCGGGAATGGTATATACTGCCCAATAAGTACCGGCAGGGATGGAAGTTGTATTAAAAAATCCTTGTCCATTATTCATGTCGGTTACTTGCGTGCCGCTCCATATACCACCTGCATCAGCCATTAAATTAAAGCCAAATACATTATTACATACACTGGTATCTGATGTATGTATATTTACTGCTGCATTGGCATATACGTCAATATTGATATTGGATGAATTACTGCAAGAGCCGCTGATTGTATAAGTAATGGTATGCGTACCTGCACCTGCAGCAGAAGCGTCAAATATACCGAGGTTCGAATCAATAATTCCGTTGCCGCTCCAAACGCCTCCGGGTGTGGCTGCGGTTAACTGATAGGGTACTCCCATTTCGCAAAACGGACCGGCCGGGTTTATGTTAGTATTGGCTATTGTGTAAATTGTAAGGGTTTGCTGAGAACTGTCGGGACATGTGCCGGAGGTGGTATAAGTAAGGGTATGTGTACCTGCTCCGCTTGCCAATAAATTTACTTCACCGGTAACTGCGTTAACTACACAAGTATTACAGGTAAACGTGCCTCCGGGCGTGCCCGAAATATTAGGAACAGGGTTAGGGTCGTTTATGCAATAATCCGTAGAAGAATAATTAAATACGGCACTGTCTTTTGGAAACACATTTACTGTTGTGCTTGCTGTAGCCGAACAACCATTTGCATCCAAAACTGTTACAACAGGATTATAAGTGCCGGCCGCATAATTAGTACAGGCATTTATCAGATTTGTTGAATTGAAAGAATTATCAAAATCCCAAAATGCTGTATAAGGCGCTTGCCCGTTAGTTACATTAGCCGTAAAACACACATTAAATGGCTCGCAGCCGCTTGCCGGATCGGGAATTGAGGCGATGCTAACAATTGGATTTTCATTTACGGTTACAGCAAGCGAATGAGTTTCGAACTCGCCCAGGGCATCCGTTACTACGAGCATTACAATATATGTACCTGCTGCTGTGTAGGTATGATTAACCGGTGTTCCTGTTCCTGTTCCCGAATCGCCAAAAGACCAATTGATTGTATAAGGCGCTTGTCCGCCAGATATGTTAGCGCTAAACTGTATGGAGGTATTAGCACACACTATTGTGCTGCTTGGTGTTATCGACAGACAGGGTTTCATGGCATGTGTATTTATGTAGGTAAATGTATTTACCGGATGAATATTCCATTGCATTTCTCCAACGCCTGTCCAGGTATTTGTGCCGGTTTTGATTGTATTGATTCTTACCAGGGTTCTGTCGGCTGTGCCCGAAACACCGTTTAAAAGCCATTCCGTTCCCGGATTATTCCCTACAATACCTATTATATCAATTACAGTATTGGTGCTTATTTTAAATAACTCAACTGCATCGTTACCATTAAAATTTATGACCCCCGAGTTTGTAACATCGGCTACCGAAAGTATTGCTGCTGCTGCCGAGGGGTGTGCGGCAATATATACTTCGCCCGGATTTAAAATACCACTGAGTGTTAAAGTACTTGCTGTAATATTACCATTGTAATAAGTTCTTATCATATAATCTGATAAATCTATTGGTGTATTGGTTGGATTATATATTTCAATTGCCTTATTAAAAGATGTACCTTCTATATATTCAGAAAAAAATAAGTCTGTACACTGCGAAAATGAAAGCAAACTGATAGCTGAAGCATATGCTGCAAATAGAAATTTTTTCATAGCAAGTATTAATTTAGATTAAGGCAAAGATAATATAATTTGAATATTTAACAATACTAATGTATTAATAATGAGCGCATAGAAACAGCGCCCATAAGCACTTTATCGTTAAAATAGGTTATGTTGTCATTTGCGCATTTAAGTGCCAAAGAATAAAGCAAGGGTAAATAATGATCGTTTGCAGGAACAGATAATTTTGCGGCTTCGCCTAATTTTTCATAATTAATCAATGATTGAAAATCGTTTTGATCAATAAGTTTCTTTACCTGTGCATCAAATTCTAATGCCCAATCAAAGGCATCGTTAGTCCATTTTAAGCGGCTTAAATTGTGAACAATATTTCCGCTGCCAATTATTAACACGCCTTTTTTGCGTAGCTCAAACAATTCTTTGGCTAAATTATAGTGATACTGTGGATTTTTGGTATAATCTAACGATAATTGATAAACCGGTATTTCGGCCTGCGGGTACATAGGCAACAAAACCGACCAGGTGCCATGATCTAATCCCCAATTATAATCTTCATTCACACGGGTTGTTTGTATCAGGGTAATTGTTTCTTTCGCAAATCGGGGTGCTCCCGGTGCGGGGTATTGCTGTTGAAATAATTTATCCGGAAATCCCCCAAAATCATGAATAGTTTTAGGTTTTTCCATTGCTGTTACCCATGTTCCCTTAGTTAACCAATGTGCCGATATGCATAAAACAGCGTTGGGTTTAGGCAATTCTTTTCCGAGTTTTTTCCATGCCAGGCTAAATTCGTTTTCTTCGATGGCGTTCATCGGATTGCCATGCCCCACAAATAAAACCGGCATAAGCTTGGTGGTTTTGTTATCTGCAAATAGTGTATTTAATACGCTTAATTTCATACTTGTTGCTGTAGCTGCAGTTAGTATAATTCCTGATTTTATAAATTCTTTTCTTTTCAAAAAAAGCAATGATTATATATACAAATATAAGTAAAACTCGCAAAAATGTGAATTGAAATTTTTCTCAGTGGGTTTAGTGTTTAAAAATTTCCGTTAATCTTTTCTGTTTGTAAAGTCAATAAGTTCTAACCAAATTTAAAACAGAACTATCCAAATGACGCGTGTATAAGATGTTCACACCATGCGTGGCTAATAACAATTATGCGCTAAAAAACTTTGCTATGTACAAAAGCAATTAATATTATTACTGAATTTTTCGCGGGATAAAGACCAATTTGACTTGAAATTAAATGTGTTAATTGATAGAATTGAATTATACTTGCCTTATTGCAGATATTGTTATTGTTTATAATTTTTTAATTGCGAAATCAGGTTATAATACGGCTGTTTCGTTTAATTTAATTAAACGGAGATTTGCATCTAAAGTAGCCGATATACCTATGGGCAAAGTAAATTTATTGATGGTGTGACCAAAATCAGCACCAATAAATGCCGGAATTTTAAGCGGGCTTATGTGCTGGCGGATAATTTCTTCGAAGGTAAATGCTTTGTGTGGTTCTTCGGCCAGACATTTATTGCAATTACCAAAAACAAATCCCGAAATACGATTTAAAATTCCGGCTTGTTTAAGCTGTGTAAACATACGATCAATTCTAAAAGGTTCTTCCTCTACTTCTTCTAAAAAAAGTATGGCTCCGCTGCAATCGGGTAAATAAGGTGTTCCTACAAGTGAGCAAAAAACACTTAAATTGCCTCCGATTAGTTTGCCTTGTGTTTTTCCCTGATTGATAACCTTAGTTTGCCCTTGCGATAGATATTTAACCAAAGCTGCTTCGATAAGCGTTTGTTTAAAATATATTTTGGTAAAATCATTCCAGGTAGTATTTCCGGTAGGTCCGTGAAAGCCTACCAGGCCTGTTTTGTTATAAATAGCCAGCAACAAAGAGGTTATATCACTAAAACCGAGTAATATTTTTGGATTATCGGCAATGACTGTATAATCTAGTTTTTCGAACAAACGGGCACAACCCCAGCCGCCACGCATACAAAAAACAGCATGTATGTTTTTATCGTTAAAAAATTCATTCAATTCGTTGGCTCTTAAATCATCTGATCCGGCCAAATAACCTTGTTGTTCATAAAGTGTTTTACCTTCACTTACTTTATAGCCTGCTTCTAAGAGGTGGATTTTAAATTTTTGGATGCTGTTTTTATCCCAAATGGCTCCTGCGGGTGCGGTTAATGCTATGTGGCTTCCGGGTTTTAATCGCAAGGGTTTTATTATTTTTCTTGCAGGGTATTTTTCTGTTTTGTATGGGGTATTAATGGCTTTTGGTAATGCCAGCAGCAAACCTGCGGCACCGGCTTTTTTGATAAAGTTTCTGCGTGTGTTATTCATTAAACAATAGATAAATTAATGTGTTTATTGAATAAAAATAAAAAATTAATGAATAGCTATGATATTGACAGAATAATTGAAATGGCCTGGGAAGACAGAACACCCTTTGAGGCAATATATATACAGTTTGGCATTGGTGAGGCAGAAGTGATTACCCTGATGAGGAATAATTTAAAACCGTCTTCTTTTAAAATGTGGAGAAAAAGAGTAAACAAAAAAATTACCAAGCATTTACAAAAAAGAGGTTTTAAAGTTGGCAAGCACAAATCGTCCTTACAAAAACATATTAGCTTAAACAAAATAAGTAAGCGTTAATTTACTTTTCGTAGAAATGCATTTCTGTAATGTATTTATACACGGGTTCTGTCAAGAGGTATCGTACGTCTCTTTTTTCTTTAATGGCTTTTCTGATAAAACTGGAAGAGACTTTCATTACCGGAGCATCGCAAATAATTACCTGTGGATGATTGAAAAATTCGTTGTTTGGCTCGTGTAAATTTACTTCGGATATTTCAGTTTCAGTTAAAACACGGGGGTAAACATAAATTTTATGTTTGCGAATAATTTGTTCATGGTTTTTCCATTTGTGAAAGGTGCGCAAATTATCTTCACCCATAATTAATGCAAATTGATGTTGGGTATATTTTTCCTGCAGATGGGTCAAGGTATTTATGGTATAAGAAGGTATGGGTAATTTAAATTCCACATCGCTGGCGCGCAGTTTGTCATTTCCTTCTATAGCCACTCTTACGAGGTTAAGCCGGTGATAGTCGGCCAGGAGATGTTTTTTTTCTTTGAGAGGGTTTTGGGGAGAAACTACCAGCCATACCTGATCAAGATCCGTATAGTCAGCCATATAGTTAGCAATAATTAAATGACCTACATGGATGGGGTTAAACGTACCAAAATATAGTCCGATATTCATGTATATTCATTCTTTTTTTAAAAATACTCCGACAATTTTTTCGGCTTCGGTAAATGCTTGTTGTAAATTGTCATTGATTAAAACATAGTCAAATTTATTTTCATATTGCATTTCATTTTGTGCTTTGGCAATCCTTCGGGCTATACTTTCGGGGGTTTCTGTTTGGCGTGTTTCTAATCGTTTTTGCAGATGCAGGAGCGAGGGTGCTTTCACAAAAACCGACAAGGCTTTGCTGCCAAATATTTTTTTTAGGTTTAATCCTCCTACCACATCTACATCAAAAATAACCGATTTATTTTTATTCCATATCCTGTCTATTTCTGATTTTAATGTGCCATAGTAATTATCTTTATAAACTTCTTCCCATTCTAAAAATTCGTTGTTGTTTATTTTTTTTCTAAATTCTTCTATGGTTAAAAAATAATAATCTTTGCCATGTTCCTCATTGTTGCGTTTAGGCCGGCTGCATGCCGATACCGAAAATTCCAATTCACTGAATTTTTGCAACAAGTAATGTACGATGGTGGTTTTACCGGCACCTGAGGGAGCTGAAAAAATGATGCATTTACCGCCAGACATTATAAGATATTTAAAATTTGTTCTTTTATTTTTTCCAGTTCGTCTTTCATCAGCACAACAATTTTTTGCATCTCGGCATGGTTAGCCTTTGACCCCAGCGTATTTACTTCTCTTCCTATCTCTTGTGTTATAAATCCTAATTTCCTTCCCTGGTTGTTTTCATTTTTCATGGTATTTAAAAAATATTCGCAATGGGTTTTAAGTCTTTGTTTTTCTTCGCTTATATCTAATTTTTCAAGGTAATATATTAATTCCTGCTCAAATCGGTTTTTATCTATGGCATCAGGGTTCTGTAATTCTTGTAACGATTTTTGCAAACGATTTTTAATCCATTCTATCCTTTCTTTTTCAAAGTTGTTTATTTGGTTTAATAGCGTTAAAATATTTTCTATGCGCGTGCATAACTCTTTTTCGAGCGAGCTTCCTTCTTTCTCTCTAAAATTATTAAAGTGTGTAATGGCTTGCCAAAGAGTATTAATGATAATTTGCCATTCTTTTTCATCCGGTTCTTTTTTTTCGGATTTTAATACTTCGGGCATTTTAAGCAATAAAGACATCACATCCCGGGTATTTTCTAAATTGAGTTTATTTTCGAGCTTACGAATTTGTTCATAGTATTGACGGGCGTTATTTTCATCCAAGGCAACTGCCGTTGTTTCCTGCAAGCCCTCTATATTTATAATTACATCTATTTTTCCTCTGATAAGTTCTTGTGCTAAAAAATTACGCAACTCTATTTCTTTTTCTTTATACACTGCCGGAAGTCGCAAACTCAAATCAAATTGTTTACTGTTTAACGAACGTATTTCGACCAAAATGTTTTTATCATTCAGATTTGCGAGCGCTTTTCCATATCCTGTCATTGATTTTATCATACAACCATATATATCCGGCTAAATTAGTAAATATTTACGGATTGTTTTTGTTGCTTACAAGATATACTCCCGCAATAATTAAAAGTGCACTGATTATTTTTAACGAGGTGATATAATCGTATTGCAGATAAAGCGAAATTACGCTTGTTATAAGCGGTTGTAAATAAATATATGAACTTACTACTGAAGGGCTTATTTTTTTTAATGCATAAGTATTTAACAGGTATGCTATAAACGTAGTAAAAACTATCACAAAGAAAAGCGCCTGCCAGATGACGGTATTAAAATTTTGCCAATTAATTTCTATTACCTGATTAAATCCTAAAGGAGTAATAAACACAGCACCATATAAAAACACCCATTTCATAACGGTAACTGCCGTATATTTTTTCATTAAGGGTTTTACCATCACCAAATATAGGGCGTAAGAAAATGCATTTAACAGTATCATTAAATCACCAAAGGTGTCGGATAGGGTATCTGTGTTTGTTTTACCCGAAATTAATAGTGCAGAGCCAAACGCACCCATAAACACTCCTGATATAATTCTTAAACTAATACTTTCTTTAAGTATCCAAACACTCAATAATACTACCATAATAGGATTGCTTATCATGATGATAGAGGCATTTACGGGCGAGGTTAATGATAAGCCCTTAAAAAAAAATATTTGATTTATTACTACACCAAAAATTGCACAGATAAAGAGTTTCTGGTGATCGGTTTTTTGTACTTTTTCTTTGATGAATAATCCTGAAATGCCAAAAAGCAATAATGCGCCAATTACTCTTAACAAAACAAATCCCGAGGGTTTAATAATATGTGGCATCAAATCTTTTGCAATAAAATAATTTAATGCATAAATAAGGTTGGTAGCCAACAAAGCAAGGTGTGATGGTAAATGTGTTTTATTGAGATTCATAATAACCAAAACAGGGCGCAAATTTGCGCCCTGTTAAAATAGTTTTTTGATAATTTGATTTATTTTTTTGATTCTGCAACGGGTTGTTTAAAATATATGTCTGATAAATCGAAATAGCTCATGGGGTTATTATGATAATTTTGTACATAAGAATGAATTAAGCGATAATTTTCTTCGTACCAAAGCACAATTAGCGGGCAGTCCTTCATTAAAATACTTTCAGCCCGAGCAAAATATTTTAACCGCTCTTCTTCGGTTTTGGCTCTCATCCCCATTTCAAAATATTTATCAAATTCTTCACTTTTATAACGCATCACATTCGGGTGCGATGGCTCATCCAAAGAAGCAGGCACATTTTTACCATAGGCAATAGAAAGGAAAGATTCGGGGCTGGGATAATCTGCCACCCAGGCCGAACGATAAACGTCAGAACGTGCGTATTTAGAATCTTCTATTTTATCGAGGCGGTCAACCTGTTCAATTTCTACATTTATACCTAAAACATCTCTCCACTTGTTGGCCACTTCGGTTGCCACACGCGAGTTTTTGGAACCTCCGTAATTTATCATCAAAGTAATGCTTGGAAAACCTTTTCCGTTGGGATAACCGGCTTCGGCCATTAATTTTTTAGCCAATTCGGGTTTATAGGTGTATCCTTTAATA
The DNA here is from genome assembly GCA_037443205.1 of Flavobacteriales bacterium. GTDB lineage: Bacteria > Bacteroidota > Bacteroidia > Flavobacteriales_D > UBA2798 > JBBIOU01. The sequence goes on from JBBIOU010000018.1 coordinate 62,118, forward strand.
ATCGAGGTATCGTAATTCTTAAACTGGTATAATGGAGGTGTAATACCGTAGTTGCCGGTTTGATTTTGGCTGGGTCCGTTTGCGGCTGCCTGATTGTTTAAAATATTTTCAAGTATTTTACTTCTGTCAATGGCATAGGCCAAAGCCTGACGTACTTTTACATTTTGAAAATGCTTGCGCGTCATATTCAGCTCATAGTATTGCGAAGCCATTTCAGGTTCACGTAATAAAATATATTTAGGTGGTTTATTGGTAAAATCAGGGATGTTTTCTTGCACTACTTCGGTAATTTTATCGGCAGGCAAGCCATATATCATAGATAATTCTCCGGCACGAAACATATCTAATTCTTCACTGTCTTCAGTTACGATATGCATTTTTACCGTATCTAAATAAGGTAATTTGTTACCCCATTTGTCAGTGCGATGATAATTATCATTTCTGGCAAGAACAACCTCTGACGAACTCATGCTTACAAAACGAAATGCCCCGGTACCAACTTTCAGGTTTTTTCCGTATTTTTCATACGCTTCTTTAGGAATTACAGAGGCTATGGGGTTACCCAATAAATATAAAAATGAAGTTCCGGCATTTAAAGTAGTAATTTTAAGGGTATAATCATCTATGATTTTTATTCCGCTTATCTCATCGGCTTGTTTTTCGTAATATTCTTTAGATCCGGCAAGCCTGTCTTGAAAAAAGTTTTTAAAATTATTATCACTCACACCTTGTGTGCAAGCCAGTTCAAAAGAGTATTTTACGTCCGAGGCTTTTACTTCTCTGCCTTTACCTCCTTCAAAACAGGGGTCATCATGAAAGTAAACACCTTTTTTCAAATAAAATGTATATTCGGTTTGGTCCTCATTAACTTCCCATTTTTCGGCTATAGAGGGTTGTATGCTCAGGTCTTTTTGATGTATCCTAACCAATCCCTCGTACATTTGCCAGGCCAGGTGTGCTGTAGTGATGTCTTCAATATCGTAGGGGAATAAGCTGTTAATTTTCTCATTTTCAGCAAAATTAAAAGTACCACCATATACCGCATCTCCCTTGGCAGTGCGGGTAGTTTGGTTGGTAGATTGGTCTGCATCACCCTTGCAGGAATAAAATAAAATACTTAGCGAAAGGGTGTAGTAAATGGTTTTCAACGTTTTCTTCATGCAATCTGTGTTCAAATTATACAATGTTAGCTTTTAAACGGCAAAAATGCAAAAAAAATTACACAATTGCATTTATCCTGATAATAAAGGTATTTATCGACCAAAAATTATCAATAAAAGATAAAAAAATTAACAAATGGTTTGTTTTATTAGAAAAATGGTTTTAATATTGCGCCTTATTGGAAAAATGACTGTTGTTTCAATGAAAAATATTTTACTTGCTGTATTTACTCTTTTTATGCTTTCATCAGCCAAAGCAGATGAAACATTGGTATTAAACGGCAACTTTCAAGGCAAAAACCTTTTTGTACAAAACCCTATGAACGCCTCGGGAGTTGGTTTTTGTACCATTAAAGTTTTGGTAAACGGAAATGTTACTACCGATGAATGGACGTCCAGCGCCTACGAGATAGACCTTACATTACACAAACTTAAAGTAGGCGATGAAGTAGAAATTAAAATCGTTCATAAAGAAGGCTGCAAACCCAAAGTATTAAATCCTGAAGTTCTTAAACCTAAAAGCACATTCGAAGTTAAAGATATGACCGTTACTCCAAATGGTAAGCTAACCTGGAAAACCACCGGAGAAAACGGCAAGTTGCCTTATATCATTGAAATAAATGTTTGGAGCAAATGGATACCCGTTGGTGAAGTTGATGGTAAAGGCACCCCCGAAGAACATACCTATGAGTTTCAATTAACCCCGCATTTTGGCGAAAATAAAGTACGTGTTAAACAAGTTGACTACACCGGAAAACCACGCTATTCGCAACCCAAAACATTTACCGACCCCACCGTAGAAGAGGTTGATTTTTTCCCTAAAAAAGTAAAATCTAAAATAAATTTTGCCACTGTTAAAGGTAATAAGCCGGTTAAAACCCGCTACGAAATTTACGACTCTTATGGAAATGTCGTTAAAAAAGGCTATGCCGAAGAAGTAGATTGTACCAACTTAAAAAGCGGGGCTTATTACATTAACTTTGATAATAAAGATTCTCAGTTCATTAAAAATTAACCATTACTCCATATTTAAAATAATCCCTGTCTTAAATTTGATAGGGATTTTTTTTTCATAAAAAACTATACATGAGCCTGAATAAAATTGAACACATTGGCATAGCCGTAAAAAACATCGAAGAAGCCAACAAAACCTTTAGTGCACTGCTGGGAACTGAACCCTACAAGCAAGAAATTGTAGAGAGTGAAGGAGTATTGACCTCTTTTTTTGCCTGCGGAGAAAGTAAAATAGAATTACTGGCTGCAACTAATCCTAACAGCCCCGTGGCTAAATTCATTGAAAAAAAAGGCGAAGGCATACATCACATTGCCTTTGCTGTAAATAACATTGACTCAGAAATTAAACGCCTCTGCTCGTTGGGTTTTGAGTTAATTCATAAACAAGCCAAGGAGGGTGCCGATAATAAATGGATTGCCTTTTTACATCCTAAATCAAGTCACGGGGTGTTGGTAGAGCTATGCCAGGACAAATAGTGGAATAATTTTTGAACTAATGCAAAAAAACGCAGATGAAAAATTCTTTTTTACTACTCATATTTTTTTTACTGTATCATGCAATAATTGCACAAAGCATCCAAAACAACAACTACGCCACTACCGGCTATATAAAATCTGACGGCACCATACAAAACAGCAACTACAGAACAGTTGGTTACATAAAATCCGATGGCACCATACAAAACAGCAACTATAGCACTATCGGGTATATAAAAGCTGACGGTACCATACAAAACAGCAATTATTCAACGGTGGGGTATGTTAAAAAAGATGGTAGTGTTCAAAACAGCAATTACACTACCATAGGTTATGTTAAAGATGACGGAACAGTACAAAACAATAATTACAGTACCATTGGGTATGCACGGGGAATTAAAAAAGAATGGGCGGCTGTGGTATTCTTTTTCTTTAAATTTGACTAAGAAACTTACACTTTCATAATGTCGGCCTCTTTTGCAGCTACAATTTGATCTACTTTGGCTATAAAATTATTGGTAATATTTTGAATTTGCTCTTCAGCATCTTTAGCTTCATCTTCGGGCAATCCTTCTTTTTGTAATTTTTTTACGGCTTCATTTGCCTCTCGTCTGTGATTGCGAATAGAAACCTTGGCGTTTTCGCCCTCTGCTTTTGATTTTTTTACCAATTCTTTTCTTCTTTCTTCGGTTAAGGGAGGCAATGTAATGATGAGCATTTCGCCATTATTTTGCGGATTTAAACTTAAATTAGAATTCATGATGGCTTCAGAAATAGGTTGAAGCATATTCTTTTCCCAGGGTTGTATTTTTAAGGTACGTGCATCCGTAGCCGAAATATTACTGATTTGATTAATGGGAGTCATAGAGCCGTAATATTCTACCAATAAACCTTCCAGCATAGATGGGTTTGCTTTTCCGGCCCGCAATTTAGAAAGTTCCGCTTCCAGGTGTTCTATAGCTATTTGCATACCTGCTTTTATATCCTCTATTATTTCTTTAACCGTGCTCATGTTTTTGTTTTTGCGAATATAAATTTAAAATTCAACCAGTGTGCCCAAGGTTTCTCCGGTAACTACTTTTTTTAAGTTGCCGGGTTTATTCATATCAAACACAATGATAGGTAAATTATTTTCTTTACACAAGGTAAAAGCGGTCATATCCATTACGTTTAAACCTTTTTGATACACCTCATCAAAAGAAATTTTTTCATATTTTACAGCCAGAGGGTCTTTTTCCGGGTCGGCAGTGTAAATACCATCTACGCGTGTTCCTTTTAAAATTACATCTGCTTCAATTTCGATTGCCCTGAGCGATGCTGCGGTATCGGTAGTAAAAAAGGGATTACCTGTGCCTGCTCCAAAAATTACAATTCTAGATTTTTCCAGATGGCGTATCGCTCTTCTGCGTATAAAAGATTCGGCTATTTGTTCCATTTTTATTGCCGATTGCAGGCGTGTATCTACTCCTTCTTTTTCTAAGGCAGCTTGCAAGGCCATGCTGTTTATCATGGTTGCTAACATCCCCATATAATCGCCCTGGGTACGTTCCATGCCGCCCTGCTCTGCCTGTACGCCTCTAAAAATATTTCCGCCTCCGATTACGATGGCTATTTGCACTCCTTCGCAGTGCACCTGTTTAATTTCTTTTGCATACTGGTTTAAACGGTTATTATCAATGCCAAATTGTTTATCGCCCATCAATGATTCTCCGCTTAGTTTTAGAAGTATGCGTTTGTATTTCATGGTTAATTTTTTTGACGATTCAAAAATAAGCTCAAAAAAAAGAGAGAATGAAATTCATTCTCTCTTTTTTATTAACCGAGGGCTACTCGTTTAAATGCTGTAACTGTTAATTCTTTATCAGCATTGGCTAAATATTGTTTAATTGTAAGTTTATTGTCGCTGATAAATTCCTGATTTAACAAAGTAGATTCTTTATAAAATTTATTTAATCTGCCTAAAGCAATTTTTTCAGCCATTTCAGCAGGTTTACCTTCCTGGATGGCTAATTCTTTACCTATTTCAATTTCGCGTTTTACAACTTCTTCTGAAACAGATTTTTCGTCAACTGCAATAGGCGCCATGGCTGCAACTTGCATAGAAGTTTGTTTGGCAACATCTGCGGGAGCAACTTTATTAAACGCTGTTAATACCGCCAAACGATTACCTGCGTGTATATAAGTTCCGATAAAGGGGGCTTCTATAAATTCAAAGCTACCTATTTCGAGTTTTTCACCTATTACACCGGTTTGCTCAGTTAATTTATCCGCAACGCTGATACCTCCCAAATCCTGTAATAACAACTTTTCTTTTGATTTAATTTTATTGGCAATGGCCAGGTCTATGATACTATTGGTAAGTGCAACAAAACTTTCGTTTTTAGCTACAAAGTCGGTTTCGCAATTTACGGATAATACTACTCCAAAGGTGTTATCGGCATTTGTTTTTGCCAATACACATCCTTCTGATGCCGCTCTGTCTGCGCGGTTAGCTGCTACTTTTTGTCCTTTTTTACGCAAAATATCAATGGCGGCTTCAAAATCGCCATTGGCTTCGGTAAGGGCCTTCTTGCAATCCATCATTCCGGCTCCTGTCATTTGACGTAATTTATTAACATCGCTTGCGGTTATAGCTACTGTGCTCATTGTATATAATTTTTTTTAGATAAAAATGTTGTTGTTTAGGTTAGGAATTAATCCATTTTTTTGATTTTTGGTTTTTTAGTGATTTTAACCACTTTTTCGCCTGATGCTTCTTCGTCAATATTGGCTATGCGTTTATTTTCGGTAATTTCTTCCGCCTCTTCTTTTTCGGCATGCTTATCGGCTTTGCGGTCTGATAATCCTTCCTGAATAGAAGCTACCAATACATCCAATATTTTGTTGATAGATTTTGAAGCGTCATCATTTGCGGGGATAGGAAAATCTACGCGGGTAGGATCAGAATTGGTATCTACCATAGCAAATACCGGTATATTTAATCTTTTTGCTTCGGCTACGGCAATATGTTCTTTATTAATATCTACCACAAACAAGGCTGCGGGCAGGCGTGTCATATCGGCAATAGAACCTAAGTTTTTTTCGAGTTTGGCTCTTTGACGTGAAATTTGTAATCTTTCGCGTTTCGACATGGTACCAAGGGTACCATCCGCACTCATTTTATCAATAGAAGACATTTTTTTAACCGATTTACGGATGGTAGCATAATTGGTAAGCATACCTCCGGGCCAGCGCTCGGTTACGTAAGGCATGTTGATGGATTTTGCTTTTTCTGCTACCAGTTCTTTGGCTTGTTTTTTAGTGGCTACAAATAGGATTTTTTTACCCGATTTAGCTACTTGTTTGATAGCGGCTGCGGCTTCATCAAGTTTAGCAATGGTTTTGTTCAGGTCAATGATGTGTATGCCTTTTCTTTCGTCAAAGATGTAGGGAGCCATGTTGGGGTTCCACTTGCGTTTCATGTGTCCGAAATGAACACCGGCATCTAATAATTCTTGAAATGTTACTTTAGACATGTTAATTTAGTTTACGTTCCTTTTACTTTATTATTTAAGCAACCTGCGGGTAGCCTTGCGCCAGGCGCGTAAGAGTCCTGCAAGTTTGGATGCTAAACAATTGTTTTTGTTTGCCGCTTTTAACGCTTGCTGAACTGGAAGCGTTTGCGGGCTTTTTTCTGACCGGGTTTTTTACGTTCAACCATGCGCGGGTCGCGGGTAACTAAACCTTCGGCTTTTAGAGTGGGTTTAAGTGAGGGGTCGTGTTTAATTAATGCACGGGCAATTCCTAAGCGTATGGCTTCTGCCTGGCCGTTTATACCGCCTCCGGTTACGTTTACTGTAAGATCAAACTTTCCTTCAGTACCTGAAACGGCAAATGCTTGTTTAATTTTATATTGCAAAGTAGCAACCGGAAAATATTGCTTATAGTCTATATCGTTTACAGTAATTTTACCTTTTCCGCTATTCATATATACGCGAGCAACTGAGGTTTTTCTTCTTCCGGTGGCGTTAATTGTTTCTGCCATAATTAAAATATATCGGTTAGTTTAACTGTTTTTGGTTTTTGTGCTTCAAACTTATGTTTATCTCCTGCCACAACATGCAAATTTCTGAACTGTTCGCGGCCTAATCTGTTTTTGGGCAACATTTTTTTTATGGCCATTTCTATTACACGCTCAGGATGTTTGTTCAACACATCTTCGGGTGTGGCAAAACGCTGTCCTCCGGGATAACCGGTGTATCTGATATATTGCTTATCGGTAAGTTTTTTACCGGTAAGTTTAATTTTTTCTGCGTTGATAACTATAACATTGTCTCCACAGTTAATAAATGGTGTGTAACAGGTTTTGTGTTTTCCGCGTAACAACTTAGCAACCTGACTGGTAAAACGACCCAGGGTTTGACCGCTGGCATCAACCAATAACCATGACTTATTTATAGCCTCTTTATCAGCCGGCTTGGTTCTATAACTTGTAGTAGCTTTCACTTTTTTACAATTTAATGTTTGTAATCCTACTTTTTAGGGGCTGCAAAGATACAAATATTTTCTATTTGCCAAATTGTTGTGTTTATATTTTTTGATTTTTTATCCTCTAAATTATTGTTTATCCCAAAATTGTCATCAGCCCGAGGCTGATGCAAGTGTGTATGTATGTGGGCGGTATTAGCGTTAAATATTTGATAAACAAATATTTAATAAAATTAAAGTGTACAAGTCAGAAAAAGTATTAAAAAAATCATTAACTTTAGCAGGAATTAATAAACCTGTTACTCTTTACTGGCTAAGGCATAGTTATGCTACGCATTTATTAGAAGGAGGAACAGATTTAAGATATATTCAAGAAATATTAGGTCATAAAAGCAGTAAAACAACAGAGATATAAACATATGTTAGTACCAAACAGATACAAAAGATTAAATCACCAATTGATGATTTTAATTGCTGGGATAAGTAAATCTGAACTTTCAACAAAGGTATACCAATACACCGAAAATAGTATGTATTGGTATACTTATAACCTAAAAAAGGTGTATATATAAATAAGTTAGCGGGCATTGTAAAGCGACCCATTGGTCAACAAACAATAATTTAAACTATGGACAATACCAAAGAAAAAAACAACCCAATAAATTTAGCTCCAACACCATTTGCACAGACTTATTTTCACGGGACAAAAGCAGACCTAAAACTTGGCGACTTAATTGAAGTTGGCTACAATTCAAACTACGGACAACAAAAAAACGCAAAGTATATTTTCCTTACAGGGACATTGGACGCTGCAATTTGGGGAGCAGAGCTTGCAATTGGTGACGGACGTGAAAGAATTTATTTGGTAGAGCCAACAGGAGAACTTGAAAACGACCCTGACTTAACCGACAAGAAATTTCCGGGAAATCCAACACAATCTTACCGTTCAACCAAGCCTTTTAGAGTTGTTGGAGAAGTAACCGTTTGGCAAGGACACTCAGCCGAACAAATAAAGACAATGAAAGAACGCCTTGACAAACTTAAAGCACAAGGTATTAATTCACTAAATGACTAACTTAACTGTGAGCAAAAACACATTGACAAAAGAAGAACAACGACCCGCTAACAGCGGTAACCGTTGCACAACTACCTTTTTGAAAAAAAATTAGTTTTTCTATATCGAATACGACTTCATTAGAAGCGTTTTAAGCGCACTTGTTTTTTTTGATTGTGTTTTTACCCTGAAATTTTGGATGGC
>JBBIOU010000019.1:0-66524 GCA_037443205.1 Flavobacteriales bacterium
GATACAGCATTTTGGGTTGTATGTCTTTGCGTCCTTGCATGTAGTAAAAATACTGCTACCCTATGCGTATTTTAACTATCGTATCAAAAATTTATTCACTAACTTTGGTGAGTTGTGCAACAGGGACAGCGGTTTGGCAAAAGCGCGGGGGAAGTCATTATTTGCAAGTCTTCCTTTCCTCATTTACATTCGTCTTAGCTTGACGGTTTTGCACTCCTAAAACCGCGCCTTCGCCAAGCCGAAACCGTTAGCACCAATTTTAAAAACGACAAAATAATAACAAAAAACATGGACAAAGTAAGAATCAATTATTCAAAATTTGACCTGAAAAACGGTGGTAAAGGAGTAATCGCTATTTTAATGTATTCAGGAAGCGGAGACCCAAAAATTGCTTTAGATAACGCTGTTTTAAAATTAACAGATGGTATCGGCTATTTTGAATTAATAGATGCCCACTTGGACAATCCTTGGACAAGAGTTCTTTTGACAGACATAAATGATATGGTTCAAGAAGATTTAGACCCAGCTAAACACAATTTAAAAACACTTAAAAATGGATAAGTTTAACGCAATCAACGAAGCGATTTGTTATTGGTTAGGTTATCAGTTTAAGATTGGACGAGAAAAACTCATTCACGAAGCAAGTCTCAGATACCCCATTGCCGACACAATAACTGCAACTAATATTGAAATATCTAAAATTCAATTAGAAAAGGGACATCCTTGCTTTACTGACAGACTAGTTGACGTATTTCTTTATGATAAACCGGTAACAGAAATTACGGAAGTAAATTATTTAACTTCTATTGCCGAGATTTATGAATTGAAGCTCGCAAAAAAAGAAACTGGAACAAAAGGCGGACAAGAGCATCAACGTGTAGTAGATGACATTTTACGATTGGCATACTTCAACCAAACGACTGGAAAAGATTCGTATTTCCTTATTTGTGGCACATATCAAAATTTCAAAAACTATTTTGTCGGACAAAAAGACAATCCAAAAAATGACACCGAAGAAAATATCTTAATTCCAGAACGTCAGACTTCAATAACAACTGCTAACGAGTGGAATCCAGACAAGAGTCTTTACAAAGATTATTTTGACTTTGAATTGTCGAAAACTCCAAAACACTATACTTTCAAGAAAAATGAAATATTAGAAAGCGACTCGGAAGACGAAAAAAAACAGAAGCTATTTGGACTAAATTCTTTCCAAGACAGATATAAAATAAAAGATATGTTAATTACTTGGACTGACTCAATTACAATTAAAACGACTTGTATTGCATTGACACCATTTGAATCAATAACTCATCGGACACACGCTTGTGGAATATGGAAAATAGAAGCAGACAAATAAAAACTGGTGCTAACAGCCGTAACCGTTCCACCGGAGGCGGACAGGTGCACAACCACCTTTTAAAAACTAAAAACACCCAAATACGACTTCATTAGAAGCGTTTTAAGCGCACTTGTTTTTTTTGATTGTGTTTTTACCCTGAAATTTTGGGTGGCTTACATTGAAGCTATTGGCTTAATATAATGCCCTAATAAAAAATGTAAAAAACTTCCTGCTCTTTGCTCACTTTTTGGCAGGGCTATCGCTATAAATTGGGCTTGGTTGCCTCCTAATTATTATAGAGCATTCCTATTTGTTTAGCTCCAGAATTAAATTAGGCAAAAGTATTGCGGGTTCCCATGTAGCTGTCACTCCGTGTTGTGTATGAACAAAATAGTTACAAACCACTAGTAGAAGTGATGCAAAAGCAATTATTCTGTTTGCTTTATCTAAAATAGTAAAACCATGAATTTTATTTTCTAGTCTCATACAATTTTAGTTTCATTTTTTTCCTTTATTATAAATTTAGCGTATAGTATTTTCAATGTTTAATTACTTTAACAATTGCCCTTTTACTATTATTCATGATTTGAATAAAATAAATACCATTACTTGGCAAATAAATCGGGTTCAGATTATTTGTTCGTTTTTCTATTAACATACCCTGAGTATTAAATACACTAATTTCATAATCTTTCAGATTTCCTAAATTTAAATTTACATATTCTGAAGTTGGATTAGGAAATACCTGTACTTCTACTCCCAGATGGTTTTCTGTTATGCTTGTTGTTAAGGCGGTTCTTTGTGTATAAAAAATAGTATCGCCCTTTCCTTCAAGTTTTGATATGTTATAAGTAGCACGCATAATGCCGTCATTTCCAACTTTGAAATTATGTAAAGCAACTTCAGAACTGTCATGGTCTGTGATAAACTCTTGTGTACTAATAAAAGGGGTTCCAGTATTTTGAATGTAAACTGCTTTTAAATCTGCCTGTGGATTGTTGGGGAGGTTGCCAAAATCCATTTCGTCTTTCCAGGTACACCAAACATAGTTATTGGTATAATCATAAGCTGTTTTAATAAGGTGACTCCGAATATTATTAGTTGATAATTGAATTGGCGTACTCCACGAACTTCCTCCATCTAAAGAGTATTCGTACATAATTTTGGCATTGTAGTCAGGTAATGTGTTGTTATGATATATATGATAAAATGCATGAATGACCCCATTTTTGTCTACAATGATATTAGGGTCCCATTGGTCATCATCTGTAGGTGTTGAAGCCCCCTCTAATGTAAAAACAGGATTCCAGGTAGCACCCCCATTATAACTAATTCTTGCATTTACATTCCAATTCCAATTTGAATACCCATTGCCACCGTTGATATTCTCACGCCATGCAATCATAAGAGTGTCGTGAGAAGTTCCGCCAAAATCAGCCACAGGGAAAGCGGCATGACGATAGTTTACACTATTTTGAGATAATTGAGTGGTAGTGAAAGTGCTTCCACCATCAGTAGAGCGTGCATACCAACAGGTTGAATAAAAACTACCCGAATAATTTTTATGATTGCCCTGTTGCCACATCAAATGTACTCTTCCCTTTCTGTCAACAGTTATTTGAGAAAAGCTAACCGTGTCTCCGGCATTTTGGGTAGTTGTATTTATTGTGTATGTAGGCGACCAAGATGTACCATTAAATTTGGAAAAACCCAGTGAAAAATTTCCTGATTTCCATGCAATATAGATATTATCGCTTTGGTCAATATCCGCAGTTATGGTAGAAAGTCCCATGGTAGCAGGCGTTGGTAGCGTACCCGGAGTTGTCCATGTATTACCGCCATCAGAAGATTGTATCCATTTATTTTGACCATTGTGTTTGTAAAATATGATTACAGTACCATTTGATTTTACTACCATTGAATTAGCGACAGCACCACCAACATAATTTAATGACGAAAATGAACCTGTTATGGTTGCTGCTGTTTTAGGGGTTTGATACCAGTTGGCATCAATACCGTGATTAGTGGTTTGGGCACTAGACAATTTTATAATGCCTATAGAAAATAGTAAAATACTCAGTCTTGTTTTCATAAGCGTGTGTTTTTAAATTTTAATATTAGATATTTAAAAGATATAAAGGTTTAATCGCAAAAAAATAATTTTTTTAAAAAAATATTAGCATTTATGCTTTTATTGAGCTTTGGTACTTTAATATAAAACTAAAAATAAGGACGATCTGCAAGTAATTCCATATCATTTTTGAATACTTTGGGGATAATCCGGTTTTGTTTTTTATAAACCGCTGTTGGGTTGATAATAAGTCCAAATTCAACATTGAAATTTAATAAAATTCAAATTCTTCCACCAAAGGCAGACTGAGCGTTAGGTTATAGATGGTATTTAGGTTATAAGCTCTCAAACGAGGGTTACGAATACTAATACATAATACGGAATGAATTTGCTTTAAATTCTTACCATTGCCAACACGTATTTTTTTACCGGTTTACTTATAGCCGATATATTAAAATTATCAGAAGCTTGTGTAATATCTATTATGCTACCGTTTTTAAAAACAAGGTTTATTTTATCGTTTTCCGGGTTATAGGCATTATTCTCAATGGTTTCTGTTAACACAAAATAGCTGCTGTCGGTGAGTGAGAGATTATGTTTTGCTGCCACTTGTTTTTTTAGCTTTAGCAACTCATTTTTATCAAAATGCTTAGGACTTAATTCTACTTTAAATAATTTTCTGTTTAAAAAATCGGTGCATAATTTACTTAACACAAAATCTTTGTGTGTGGTCCAGGCTTTTACCGAGCACATAATATCATAATCATCCAATTGTGCAAAGTCATTAAGCAAATTATAATTGTTTTTAAAATCAGTATATGTGTAGGTATGATATAAAAATTGGTGTAATGCTTCAGTACAAAACAGTTGTATATTTTTTTCGGCCAGGTATTTGGCTCTTTTTAAAATATTTACCAGCATTAATTCGGCTGCCAGCACAGTTTTATGTAAATAAACCTGCCAATACATCAACCTGCGGGCAACAATAAATTTTTCGATGCTGTATATTCCTTTTTCTTCTACCACTAATTGGTCTTTATAAACATGGAGCATTTTAATAATTCTATCGCTGCCAACTACACCTTCTGAAACTCCGGTATAAAAGCTGTCTCGTTTTAAATAATCTAATCGGTCCATATCTAATTGCCCGGAAACCAATTGATGTAAAAATTTCTTTTTATATGTATTGCTAAATATTTTTATGGCTAAAGTTAATTTTCCATTAAATTGTTTATTTAATGCCTGCATAAACATAAGGCTGAGTTGTTCGTGTTTAATATTGCTAACGATGCTGTGTTCCAGGGCATGCGAAAAGGGGCCATGCCCGATATCGTGCAATAATATGGCAAGGGTAACACCTTCAGCTTCTTCGGGGCTTATCGGATGTCCTTTGGAACGAATTACCTCAATGGCTTCGTTTACCAAATGCATAGCTCCTAAAGCATGATGAAAACGCGTATGCAAAGCCCCGGGATAAACCATGTGTGTCATTCCCAGTTGTTTAATTCTGCGCAATCGCTGAAACCAGGGATGATCAATTACATCTAAAATAAAATCGAACGGAATTGTAATAAATCCGTACACAGGATCGTTAAATATTTTGCGTTTGTTGGCTTTAGTCACAATAAACTGTTAAAATATTAAAAAGTGAAACAGGAATAAATCAAATCCCGTTAACTTTAAATCTGATTTCAAAAATAAATAAATAAACGAATGGATAATATACAAATTCTTTGGGCTGATGATGAAATAGATTTGTTAAAACCTCATCTGATATTTTTAGAAAGCAAGGGTTATAAGGTAAATGCGGTAAACAGTGGCGATCAGGCAGTGGAGCAGATACAGAAAAAAAATTTTGATATTGTGTTTTTGGATGAAAACATGCCCGGAATAAGCGGTTTGGAAACATTGGAAAGAATAAAAGCCATTAATCCGAACATACCGGTTGTAATGATTACCAAAAGCGAAGAGGAAGCCATAATGGATAGTGCCATAGGTGGTAAAATTGCCGATTACCTCATTAAACCTGTTAATCCCAATCAAATATTACTTTCTTTAAAGAAAAATCTCGATTCGAAACGACTGGTAACCGAAAAAACCAGCATGAATTACCAGCAGGAATTCAGAAAAATTGGCAATGAACTGGCCGATATAAATACGCATGAAGCATGGGCAGAGATGTATAAAAAATTGTTGTATTGGGAATTAGAACTGGAAAATATAAACGACCAGGGTTTGCACCAAATATTGCAAATGCAAAAAAATGAAGCAAATAATTTATTTGCACGATTTATAGACGAAAATTACATTGATTGGCTTAATGGAAAAAAAGAGGATGTACCCGTTATGTCGCACACCTTATTACGAAAAAAAGTTTTTCCGCTCATCAACGATCAGCCTTTGTTTTTGATTGTTATAGATAATTTACGTTTAGATCAATGGAAAGTGATAAGCCCGTTTTTAAGCAGCTTCTTTGTTTGCGAACAAGAAGAGACTTTTTACAGCATACTACCCACTGCCACACAATATGCCCGCAATGCGCTTTTTGCGGGATTAATGCCCAGCGAAATACAACGAAAATTTCCGAATATGTGGCTAAACGATGATGATGAAGGTGGAAAAAATAATTTTGAAAAAGAATTTTTAGAAGCCAACCTAAAACAAAACGGCAAAAACATCAAGTTTTCGTATAATAAAATCACACATATAAATTCGGGTAAAAAACTGGCCGAACAATTCAATAATTTATTAAGCAACCAGCTGAATGTTATAGTTTATAATTTTGTAGATATGCTTTCGCATGCTCGTACTGACATGGAAGTAATACGCGAACTGGCCGAAGACGAAAAAGCATACCGAAGCATTACGCGTTCATGGTTTGAACATTCTCCGCTTTTTGAAATATTTAAAAAAATTGCCGAAAAAAAAGCGCGTGTTATCGTAACTACCGATCATGGTACAGTATATGTAAAAGAGCCATCAAAAATTGTGGGTGACAGAAATACCAATACCAACTTAAGATATAAGCAAGGCAAAAACTTAAACTATCAGCCCAAAGATGTTTTTGAAGTTAAAAATCCGCAGGATGCTTTTTTGCCACGTATAAATGTTAGTACTACTTATGTTTTTGCCAAAGAGTATAAGTTTTTTGTCTATCCTAATAATTATAATCAGTTTGTAAATTTTTATTCGGGCACATTTCAACACGGAGGTATTTCGCTCGAAGAAATGATCATCCCTTTTGTGGTTTTAAAAGCTAAATAATTTATTCCAAAAGTTATTAGACTTTCTTAACTACCAGCTGAGCACGTAAGATTATATTAGAATTTTTGTAATATTTTTACTTAAAATAAGAAGTTATAAAAACCTAATAAACACATTGTAAGCTAAAATATCAATTGAAAAGAAGTCCCCTTTTCAGGAGATGAAACAATGCTGATTTGAGCATTCATTTGTTCGGCCAAATCATTTACCAAAGATAAACCTAATCCCGATTTTTTGGCAGCAGTTTCAAATCCTTTACCATTATCGGTTATAAGTAATATTCGTTTGTCTTTATCAGTAAATAATTTTGTGGTTAATCTTCCTGGTGTATGTGTTGTAAATGCATGCTTTTGTGAATTATTTAATATTTCATTCATAATTAAACCAATCGTAACAGCTTTGGGAGTTTCAATTTGAATTCCTTCCTGAATATCGTTTTCGAGGATTAAATTTTTGCCGTCAGTTAAATTAGTTGTACGAAATTCGCTAAGCAAATCATACACATACCGGCTTAAATCTACCTGTTTATAATTACCGGTTTTATAAAGTTGTTCGTGCAGTTTTACCATCGAAAAAATTCTTTGCTGACAATCATTAAGCACTTCGTGTACCAGGGCATTGTTGCTTTGCCGGTCTTGAATACGCAGCAAACTAATAAGGGTGGTTAAATTATTTTTGATGCGATGATGCATCTCTGCATACAACAATTCTTTTTCTTTGAGAGCTTTTTCGAGTTTTACCTGAGCTATTCTTCTTTCGTGGGTTTCCAGAGCCAACGCCACCACCTGATTTACCGCAAGAGCAAAGTTTTGTTCATCAGTAGTCCAAATTCTTGTGTCATTTCGTTGTTCGTAACACAACACTCCTTTAAGTTCACCTTCTATACGTATAGGTGAATCCATCATGGCCCTTATTTCATATTTTTTACAGTAACCGTCTTTTATTTCTTGTGTTATGTCGCTATCGTTCACGTCATTTACAACCAAAATTTTATCCGAGCTCAGGTGTTTAAAATAATTAGGAATATCTTTTTCATAAAGTATTTCACCTTTTGTGAATGTTTTATGCAACTTATCGTAGCTGCCAATACAGCGAAGGCATTTTTCTTCCAGATGATTATTAAACACCCAAATATTTACCCTGTCAATTTGAAAACATTCAGTAAGTTTTGTTCCTACTTCCTGTAAAATATCATCCAAATTAGCACTTTGAAAATTTCTGCTTCGGCTAAGTTGTTCTAAATCCTTATAATAAGGCGTCATAAATTGGCTTAAAAATCGGTATAAAAATATAAAAAATTTGTTTATCGCAAAAAATTATGGTTTAGTCTTTAAATAATTCATGTTTATGCCATAATATCTTGTAAAAACTTTGGTTTTTTAGTTCATTTGCAGCAAAATTTAATAAATCAGTGAAAAATACCGAAATAAAAACACTTTTACAAGCCGAACCCAAGCATCAAACCGTAAAAGTAAGCGGCTGGGTAAGAACATTCAGAAATAACCAATTTATTGCGTTAAATGACGGCTCTACTCTACAAAACATACAAGCTGTGATAAATGCCGAAAGTACCGATACAACCATCTTAAAAAAAATTACCACCGGAGCATGTGTTTCAGTTATCGGAAAATTAATACCCTCACCGGCTAAAGGACAACGCGTAGAAGTACAAGTTGAACAAATTGAAATTTTAGGAGAAAGCGATGCAGAAAAATATCCCTTGCAACCCAAAAAACACAGTCTGGAGTTTTTGCGGGAAATTGCTCACCTGCGTTTTCGAACCAATACATTCAGTGCGGTGTTTCGCATCCGCCATGCGCTGGCGTTTGCCATACATAAATTTTTTAACGATAAGGGTTTTATTTATATACATACCCCCATCATTACCGGTTCTGATGCCGAAGGCGCAGGACAAATGTTCCGGGTAACAACCCTTGACGCAAAAAAACCACCGCTTAACGAAAATGGCGAAGTAAATTTTAAAGAAGATTTTTTTGGAAAACCCGTAAACCTTACTGTTTCAGGGCAACTCGAAGCCGAATTGGCAGCTATGGGTCTGGGCAAAGTTTACACATTTGGCCCAACCTTCCGTGCCGAAAATTCTAATACCCCACGCCATTTGGCAGAATTTTGGATGATAGAACCCGAAGTAGCTTTTTATGATTTAAACGATAACATGGATTTAGCCGAGCAAATGCTCAAATATGTTATTGCCTATGCGTTAGAACATTGTGCCGAGGACATTGAATTTTTAAAAAACCGACTGCTGGACGAAGAAAAACAAAAACCGCAAAATGAACGCTCTTCTATGAACCTGGTTGAAAAACTCCGATTTTGTATAGACAATCATTTTGAGCGCCTTACATACACCGATGCTATCAAAATTCTTGAAAACAGCGAACATCATAAAAAGAAAAAATTTCAATATCCCATTACAGGTTGGGGAATGGATTTACAAAGCGAACATGAGCGCTATCTGGTTGAAAAACATTTTAAAAAACCCGTTATACTTACTGATTACCCCAAAGAAATTAAAGCATTTTACATGCGGTTGAATGAAGATAACAAAACCGTAAGAGCCATGGATATATTGTTTCCAGGTATTGGCGAAATAGTAGGAGGCTCGCAAAGAGAAGAAAGATACCAGGTGCTGAAACAAAAAATGAAAGAAATGCATATACCCGAACAAGAAATGTATTGGTATTTAGATACACGAAAATTTGGTACCTGCATACATGCAGGTTTTGGACTGGGCTTCGAAAGATTAGTGCTTTTTGTTACCGGCATGACCAATATACGCGATGTGATAGCTTTTCCGAGAACACCTAATAACTGTGAATTTTAATTTGTATCTTTATACGCAATGTTAAAACAAACCTTACAACAAAAACTACAACAAAAATTATCTCCCCAGCAAATTCAGTTAATGAAATTGCTCCAGGTACCTACGGCAGAACTTGAACAACGTATTAAAGAAGAAATTGAAATAAATCCGGCCCTTGATGATTCCGCTTCCGAAAAAGACGATAGCGAACTAAACCCCGCAGCAGATGACCTGAGTACAGAAAACGAACACACCGAAACCGAAGACCTGAGCGATTCGCGAGAAGATTTTAATATTGACGAATATCTAAGCGATGATGATATTCCCGATTATAAAACCCGACAAAACAACTACGGTCCTGATCAGGAAGAAAAATCAATCCCTCTTGCGCAGGGAGACAGTTTTCAAGAACTATTGATGTCGCAGGTAAACCTCAGATTGCTAAACGAACAACAAAAACAAATTGCTTTTTATATTATTGGTAACCTTGATGAATCAGGTTACTTGCGCAGAGAAACCGAAAATATAGTGGACGACCTGGCCTTTTCGCAAAACATTCAAACCACCCGCGAAGAAGTAGAAAAAGTATTAAGCATTATCCAGGAACTCGACCCCCCGGGTATAGGCGCTCGTACCTTGCAGGAATGTTTGCTTTTACAATTAAAACGCAAAGAAACCGACCGTATTGAAATTGAAAATGCAATAGATATCCTAGAAAATTGTTTTGATGAGTTTACCAAAAAACACTACGATAAAATTCAGAAAAAATTAGATTTGGATGATGAAAGTTTAAAAAACGCCATTGACGAAATTATTCGTTTAAATCCTAAACCCGGAAACTCAGCCAAAGAAAACAACAAAATCATACAACATATTATCCCCGATTTTTTAATTAGCGAAGAGAACGGAAAACTAGAACTTTCTTTAAACTCGAAAAACGCCCCTCAGCTAAGAATATCGCCTGATTACAACGAAATGCTTAAAGCTTACGCGGCTGATAAAAGCGATAAAAAAAACAAAGAAGCTGCCTTATTTGTAAAACAAAAAATTGATGCCGCTAAATGGTTTATAGATGCAATTAAACAAAGACAACAAACCCTGCTAATGGTGATGAACGCCATTATGGAATATCAGCGCGAATATTTTTTAAGCGGAGACGAAACCAAGTTAAAGCCCATGATATTAAAAGATATTGCAGACATGGTTGGTATGGATATATCTACCATATCGCGTGTGGCAAACAGCAAATATGTACAAACTCACTTTGGAACATACTTATTAAAAACTTTCTTCTCCGAATCACTATCTACCGATACAGGCGAAGAAGTTTCTACACGCGAAGTAAAAAAAATACTCCAGGAAAGCATCAGCAACGAAAACAAGCGCAAACCTTTAACCGATGATGAACTTGCTTTGGTACTTAAAGAAAAAGGTTATAACATTGCCCGCAGAACAGTTGCCAAATATCGCGAACAACTAAATATACCGGTAGCCCGATTAAGAAAAGAATTATAAACTTTTATGGAGCGTTTTTGGGCTAATTTATTCAGTTTACTTTTTCATCCGGTATTTATGCCTTTGTATGTATTACTTATATTTTTTTACAGCGACTGGTATTTAGCTTACACCATATATCCGCAGCTAAAAAAATTTTTACTGATAATTACTTTCTTGCTCACTGTTTTTATGCCCTCGTTAAGCACCTGGCTCCTGGTTAGAAACAAAATGGTCTCAAATTTTTCTATGCCCCATCGCAACGAACGAACTTTGCCATTTTTAATAACAGTTTTCTATTACGGAGTAATGTATTATTTTATATGGCGTATCAGCAAACAAACCTTAATTTCGCCTTATTTCTTTGCAGTCATTTCAGGTAGCATGGTTTTAATTTTACTGTTGGTAGCTGCAAATTTTATTATAAAAATAAGTGCACATGCCGCAGCAACTGCAGCTTTAGCGGGTATGTACATAGCTCTGTGCATCAACAATGCCATCATACCTAATACTTCAGTGTTGTTATGCCTTATTATTTTATGGGGACTGGTTTCTACTGCCCGTCTTAGCCTGAAAACACATAATCCCAACGAAATATATTTAGGCTCGCTGGCAGGTTTTGTAAGTATGTTTTACTGCGTAAAATACTTGTTAGTATTTTAATGAATGCTTTGTATAAATCTTGTCAGTTAATCTATGCTACTCTTGAAACAAGATGGTATACAACTAATATTTGACATCCTGAAAAACCACCTGTTAAAATAACCCTTTAACTTATCAATTTTGCGATAGAGAATTTAAACCCAAAATTGTCATCAGCCATCGAATTTTTTGTAGGCTGATGCAAGCGGGTATGTATGCGGGTAGCATTGGGGTTAATACATCCCCTCCATCTCCCCCAAAGGGGGAGAGCATTACAAAATCTTAGACATCCGGCTTGCCGGGAAAAAAGCCTAATGACTTTTTTGGGTTATAATTAAGGCTAAATATTTACCTTTACGCAATTATGGAAATATCTTATAACTGGTTAAAAAACTACATACAAACCGACCTTGAACCGAATGAAATAGCAGCAATGCTAACCGATATCGGGCTTGAGGTTGAATCAGTTACACCTTATGAAAATATCAAAGGAGGATTAAAAGGCCTGGTGGTTGGTCATGTAATTGAAAAGACCAAACACCCCGATGCCGACAGACTTAGCATAACCAAAGTAGATGTTGGCGGTAATAATATTTTACAAATTATTTGTGGTGCAAGCAATGTGGCCGATGGACAAAAAGTAGTTGTGGCACTGCCGGGTACACAACTTTTCCCTACACAAGGCGAACCGTTTACAATCAAAAAAACAAAAATCAGAGGAGTAGAATCTAATGGGATGATTTGTGCTGAAGATGAAATCGGATTAGGCAATTCGCATGCAGGGATTATTGTATTAAACGAATCGGCAAAAGCAGGTACAACACTGGTTGAATATTTTGCTAATACACCCGGCAGCCCCATCGTAGAAAACGATTATATTTTTACCATTGGCCTTACGCCCAATCGTATTGATGCTGCTTCTCATTATGGTGTGGCCAGAGACCTGGCAGCAGCTATAAATATCAGACATAATAAACAAATAAAAGCTGTACTGCCCGAAGTAAATTTAAGCATACCGCAAAAAAATTGTCCGTTGCAAATAATTATTGAAGACACTCAAAACTGTTATCGGTATGCCGGAATT
This sequence comes from Flavobacteriales bacterium, assembly GCA_037443205.1. Lineage (GTDB taxonomy): Bacteria > Bacteroidota > Bacteroidia > Flavobacteriales_D > UBA2798 > JBBIOU01. Next base: position 12,722 of record JBBIOU010000019.1, read on the forward strand.
TGCATAGAAGGAGTTAAAGTTACCGATTCTCCGCAATGGTTACAAAACCGTTTAAAATGTATCGGCATAAATCCTATTAACAATATTGTTGATATAACCAATTATGTGCTGCACGAATGCGGTCAACCTCTGCATGCATTTGACAAAGATAAAATTACAAACAATAGAATTGTTGTTAGAAAAGCCAAGCCCGGAAATACCTTTATTACCTTAGATGGAGTAGAACGTAAACTTACGGGTGAAGAGTTAATGATTTGCAATGCCAATGACGAAATGTGTATGGCCGGTATTCTGGGCGGGCTAAATTCGGCAATACAACACAACACAACAAATATTTTTTTAGAGAGTGCATGGTTTCACCCTGCCGATGTAAGAAAAACCGCAAAACATCATGGCTTAAATACCGATGCATCTTTTCGTTTTGAAAGAGGCGCAGATATTGAAATGATACCCTATGCTTTAAAACGAGCCGCACAAATGATAATAGATATTGCCGGAGGAACGATTAGTTCGGATATGACCGATATTTATCCCCATCAAATAAACAAACACTCGCTTACATTCAGTAAACAGTATTTTTATAAAATTTCAGGCGCAGATATTCCTGCAGAAACATTGGAAAAAATATTTGTGAATTTGGAAATAAATTTTTCCAAAATAAATGATGATAACTACCATCTGACTATACCAACGTATAGAGTTGATGTATATAGAGCTGCTGATGTTGCCGAAGAAATACTTAGATTATACGGTTATAATAATGTAAAAATTCCCGATAAACTTAATGCGTCACTTTCTTATTCGAAAATACCTGATAAATTAAAAATTAAAAATAAAATAAGATACGCCCTCACGGCAATCGGATTTTATGAAGTAATCAATAATTCGCTCGAAAACGAGGCATATTACAAGCCCGAAGAACACAATCAACTGGTAAGGCTCTTAAATCCTTTAAGTAATGAATTGACTGTAATGCGTAAAACCATGTTATACGGCATATTAAACAACATAGCGTATAACAAAAATCGTCAGCAACACGATTTAAAATTTTTTGAAACCGGAAAAACCTACGCTAAATTGCCCCATAGTTATCTGGAAAATGAAATACTTTTTATTGCAGTTTGCGGAAATAAATTTACCGAAAATTGGAACAATAATAAACAAGCGGTAGATTTTTATTACATAAAAGGCATTGCCGAAAAAATACTTGCAATGTTTGGTTTATTGTCTAAATGCCTAACCGAAAAAATTAACGAAAAACAATTAAACTATTTATACAACAAACAAATTATTGCGAGCGTATATGAAATAGAAGAACAAATGTGTAAAGCTTTTGATATAAAATCTGCCGTATTTGCTTGCGAAATTAACCTGGAGCAAATATATCAATTATATCACTTACATAAAACCGTATTTTCCGGTATACCTAAATACCCCGAAGTAAGAAGAGATTTATCATTGCTTCTGGATAAACAAATAACTTTTGAAGATATTAAAAATGTTTCGTTGAGTGCCGAAAAAAAATTAATAAAAGAAATTAATTTATTTGATGTGTACGAAGGCAAAAATTTAGAAGACGGAAAAAAATCTTATGCAGTTAGTTATATCTTGTATAATAATCAAAAAACACTAAGTGATACCGAGATTGATGGATGTATGCAAAAGCTGATTACGGCATTGCAAAAAGAATTAGGCGCCAAATTACGCTAATGACCAATAAAAAAAAATATAGATTTAAAGTACGCGGATTTTCTATTCAATGGATGATATGTTTTCCGTTGGTAATTCCTTTTGTTATACTTTTTTATCGTCAGTTCAGACGCGTTGGTTATAATAAAATAGCTTCACGCAAACCAGCATTATTGGCCCCCAATCATCAAAATGCTTTTATGGATGCACTGGTACTTTTGCCCTTTAGCCCTTTTGCCGAACAACCTTCTTATTTGGTTCGCGCATCAATCTTTAAATCAAAACTGGCGGCACGTTTTTTACATGGGTTTAATATGTTGCCTGTTTACAGACAGCAAGACAAGGTAAACATACAAGAACGCAATGACGAAATTTTTGAAAATTGCATTTACCTGATGGAAAATCAACGCAGACTGGTTATTTACCCCGAGGCCACACATAATATAAAAAGACAATTGCTTTCGCTCAAAAAAGGCATTTCACGTATTGCATTTAGTGCTGAAGAAAGAAATAATTATACGTTAGGTATAAACATATACCCCGTAGGGATTTACTATACAGACCCCCGCAATTTTTTTAAACGTATACTGATTCAGATTGGTAACCCTATACCCGTTTCCAAATACATTGAAACCTATAAAATCAACCCGGCTGTTGCGCATAATCAACTTAAAAAGGATTTAGAGGCAGCCATAAAACCGCTCGTCATTGATATTACTTTAGACAACTACTACGATACCATAGAATTACTAAGAGAAATTGATAATAATAACAAAAATATAACAGACGTTAGCCTGGATTTTAAAAACTCAAAAGCACTGATTGCAAAAGTTGAACATGATTTTAAAAACAACCCCAACAAAGCCGAAGAAATTAAACAATTAGCCTATAAGTATAAAGACATATTAGATAAGTTTAATTTAAGAGATAAAATATTTTCACCTGCATATAAAATACCCAATGTCTTTACTATAGTTATGCTGATTATTAGTTTACCTTTTTTTATATCAGGATACTTATTAAATATTATTCCTTTTTCCATCCCTGTATTTATTGCACGAAGAGGAGTAATTGACCCCGGATTTATCAGTTCTATTAAAGTTTCGATGGGAATGATATTTTATCTGCTCTTTCATAATTTTTTTGCTGTTATTACTGCCATCGTATTCGGAAACAGGCTTTTTGGTTTGGCACTTTGGTTATCTATGCCTTTATTAGGCTATATTGCATTACGCTGGTTTTTAGTGGCGAAAAAAGTCTTTTACTATGATCGCTACAAAAAAATTAATTCAAAAAACCCTGACTATATTCAATCAGCTATACAACTGAGAGCGACACTTAGCGGGTATATTAAAAACCTATGATAAATTATATCCTTTCATGCCTAACCGATTAGCTAAAGAATTAAGCCCGTATTTATTACAACACGCAAACAATCCTGTAGATTGGTATCCTTGGTCAAACGAAGCCTTTGAGAAAGCAAAAAACGAAAATAAACTCCTATTAATAAGCATTGGCTATTCGGCTTGTCACTGGTGCCATGTTATGGAACGAGAATGTTTTGAAGACGAACAAGTAGCCGGACTGATGAATCGTTATTTTGTTAATATAAAAGTCGATCGCGAAGAACGGCCCGATATTGACCAAATATACATGAATGCCTTACAATTGATGAGTGGACAAGGAGGTTGGCCATTAAATTGTTTTGCAATTCCCGATGGCAGACCTGTTTATGGAGGCACCTACTACCCCAAAGAACAATGGATAGAGGTATTGTATAACCTGTTTGCTATCTGGAAAGACGAACCCGAGAAAGTAATTTCCTATGCAAACAAGTTAACCCGGGGCATACAGTTAAGCGAAAAAATTATTGCATCCGACAAAAGTTTTGAATTTAATTTAACAGTACTTACAGATGCCGTCAATAAAATTAAAAAAAATTTTGACAAATTAGAAGGCGGTATAAACAGAGCGCCTAAATTCCCGATGCCTAATAATTGGAATTTTTATTTACATTATGCACATGTGTTTAATGATTCCGACCTGTTAAATCACGTTTATTTAACTCTTGATAAAATGGCCATGGGAGGTATATACGATCAAATAGGTGGTGGTTTTGCACGATATGCTACCGATATGCTTTGGAAAATACCTCACTTTGAAAAAATGCTTTACGACAATGCACAACTTATCTCACTATATAGCAAGGCATATAAAAAATCAAAAAAAATATTATATAAAGAAACCGTATTACAAACCATCGAATTTATTAAAAGAGAACTAACCGGTAAAAACAATGAGTTCTATTCAGCCCTTGATGCCGACAGCGAAGGCGAAGAAGGAAAATATTATACATGGACCGAAGACGAACTTAAATCATTACTCAACGAAGAAGATTTTTTATTGCTAAAAAATTATTATAATTTAAATCAAATAGGATTATGGGAACAAGGCAAATACATTCTGCTTAGAAGAACAAGCGATGAAGCATTTGCCAAACAATATAATTTAAAGATGCAGGAATTTTATAAACGCATCGAAAAAATAAAAAACACATTACTTAACGCCCGTAATAAAAGGGTTAAACCCGGTCTCGACAATAAAACACTCACTTCGTGGAATGCGCTTACCATTACGGCATTATGCGATGCTTATAGTGCTTTTGGCCATAAAGATTTTTTAAATATGGCCGAATCCAACATGCACTTTATACTTTCTAACCAATTAAAATCTGATAACGGATTATGGCATATCTATAAAAGCGGAATAAGCTCAGTAAACGGTTTTCTCGAAGATTATGCCTTTGTAATTGAAGCTTTGATAAATCTTTATCAATGCACCTATAACGAAAACTATTTAGATTGGGCAGAAAAATTTACGGCATATACAGACAAACATTTTTTTGATAATGAATCTAAGCTTTATTTTTTTACATCTGATTTAGATATACCTTTGATTGCCCGTAAAACCGAAATACACGATAATGTTATACCCTCCTCTAATTCCGGTCTGGCAAAAAGTTTATTTTTATTGGATAAATTAACCGGTCATTCAAAATATCAAATCAAAGCTTTAAATATGTTGCGTTCGGTTTATCCTCAAATACCGGAATATTTACCGGCTTATACGAATTGGGCTGAACTGCTGCTTTGGCATACCGGTAAATTTTATGAAGTTGCTGTATGCGGTGAACAAGCCTATGAATTGGCACACCAATTAAGAGCCCAATACTTACCTGATATAGTTATAGCGGCATCACACACCCACAGTACCCTACCTTTGTTAAATAATAGGTTGATAAACCAAAAAACACGGCTGTATATTTGTCAAAATAATACTTGTAATTTGCCTGTCGAATCCTTAGATGAAGCACTACAACAATTACTTTAAACATTGGTCATTACCTGCACAAACTATCATTGTTATAGTATTGTTTTTTGTTTGTGCCGGCAAACATCATGCTCAAATTATAGACAATAAAAATTGCACAGCCTTTACCGAAGATAATTTTTTTAATGCGAATTTTATCAGACTTAATAAGATCAAATCTATCAAAGGAAAGATTTCAACCAAACGCGAAAATGAACGTATTTTTGAAAAAAATTTATTTCATTACTACGAATTTGATACCCTCGGCAGAATTATTTTATATCTTACAACTTTTAGTATATGGAGCAATAACATAGATACAACAGCCATATACTACGAATACAACGAAAAAGGACTGTTAAAAACCAAAAGAAGAACTGATACCCACGGCTTTTACTCATACAACTACGAATATGATTCATTAGGAAGAATAATCAGTGAAACATATTGCCGTGATGAAAATTGCAACCCGTCTAAATCTAATTTCCAACAAGGAAAACGGTATATTATCAATTCCGAAAAATATAATTATTACACAAACGGACTAGGACAATTGGTTAAATGCTACATAAACAATTATGATAAAATTTACCAGGAAAAAATAAGTTCAAGCAATCATTTAGGGTATCTTACCGAAGATATTTTAAGACTTACCCTAAGCGGAAGAGAAACAAAAATAACTTACGAATACGATGAATTAGGAAGACCAATTAAAAAGAAAGAACATGCAGGAATGATTAATCCAACCGAAATAATTACTACCTATAAATACGACCAGGTAGGCAACCTGGAAGAAGAAAATATTTACAAAAACGGCAAGCATATTTCTATCCGTTCGCTGATTTATGACAAGTACACCATGATTATGAATGCACTGGTGATGAAAGATATGGAAACAAATCTGATTTATATTATTCGTTATTCATACGAGTTTTACTAACCCTAAAAATCAACCCCGAATAGAAAAAATAACGTATTTTATTCCCTTAATAAACATCGGGTGATATTAAAATGTGTAACTTAGGGCTGTAAACCAATAATTTTATTTGCATGAAAAAAATATTACTCTCTATGGTAATGCCTGTAATGGTTATTACTAAAACTTTTACACAAACACCGGGAACAATTGACAATACTTTTAATACAGGCTCGGGGCCTAATGCCGGAGTAAGGGCTGTAGCCATACAATCGGATGGAAAAATACTGATAGGAGGTAACTTTACCTCTTTTAATGGCACGGCCAACATTAACCGTATTGCACGCTTAAATACCAATGGAACCATTGATGCAGGATTTACCACCGGTACCGGTGCCGATAATTCTATTTACGCTGTTGGCTTACAAAGCAACGGTAAAATAATTATTGCCGGTAATTTTCAAAATTACAATGGCACTCCGATAGTGCGTATTGCCCGACTAAATACCAACGGAACCCTGGATAATACATTTAATCCAGGCACAAGCGCGGATGGAATTATTCGTTCTATTGCCATTCAAAATGATGATAAAATAATTATTGTTGGTTCATTTAATAATTTTAACGGCACCGGCCGAAATAATATCGCCCGTTTAAATGCTGATGGCAGCCTGGATGCAACATACAATCCCGGCACAGGCACAAATGCATTAATATATACGGTTAAATTACAAACTGACGGCAAAGCAGTAATAGGAGGTCTTTTTACAACATACAACGGTACGGCCAGAGCTTGTGTGGCAAGGATTAACACCAATGGCAGTTTAGATACCTCTTTTGATCCCGGAACCGGTGTTACGGGAGGAGCCTCACCTGTTGTTAATTCCTTAGACATCTCATCAACAGGAAAAATTGTAATAGCAGGTGCTTTTAATATGTTTAACGGTACTACCAGAAATAAAATTGCTTTATTAAATGCAGATGGCAGTTTAGACAATAGCTTTAATCCAAACCAAGGCCCGGGAGCAGCCGTAAACGGATTGGCCATACAGCCCGATGGAAAAGTTATTATTACCGGAGCGTTTACATCTTATGATGGTAATACAAGAAATTACATTGCACGCATTCAGGCTAACGGCAGTTTAGACTTTACCTTTTCAATTGGCAGCGGAATGTCTGATTTAGGATATACAGTTGTTTTTCAGTCTGACGGAAAAGCACTGATAGGAGGAGAACAAATGAATTATAACGGAACCAGTCGTCCATTTATAACCAGAATCAATGCATACAACATTACCAATGTGCATGAAAACAATACGATGGCCGTTTCAGTATATCCCAATCCTACAGCAGGTGATATAAACATCAAACTATCAGAAAAATTCAGCAATGTTATTGTAGATATTGTTGATATAGCAGGAAAACACATTTTAAAAAGCAATAATAATTATACGGATGTTATCAGAATAAATATTTCAAATCATCCTGCGGGTATATATTTCATTACTTTAAGAGATGAAAATAATACAAAAACATTTAAAATAATAAAAGATTAGATATAATACCTTACGCCCGCTGCGCAAATGCGCAGCGGGCGTAAAAATAAAATTCTAATAAACATTCGGCTTATAATGTTCCTCTTCGGGCCTGTTCTCTTTCTATAGATTCAAAAAGGGCTTTAAAGTTACCGGCTCCAAAACCTTTTGCTCCCATGCGTTGAATGATTTCAAAAAACAAAGTAGGTCGGTCTTCAACAGGTTTAGTAAATATCTGCAATAAATAACCTTCTTCATCTGCATCTACCAGTATTGACAATTTTTCTAATTCGTTTATATCTTCCTTCATTATTTCCATGTGCTTTCCTAAACGATTTGGAATATCTTCGTAATAAGCTTTGGGTGGAGGCGGTAAAAATTCTACTCCTCGTGCTTTCAGTTCAGAAACTGTTTTTATGATATCATCAGTTGCAACGGCTATATGCTGACAACCCGGACCTTCATAAAAATCTAAATACTCTTCTATCTGCGATTTTTTCTTCCCTTCTGCCGGTTCATTAATCGGGAATTTTATTCTGCCATTTCCATTGCTCATTACTTTACTCATTAGAGCAGAATATTCAGTATGAATTTGTTTATCGTCAAACGATAAGAAATTTACAAATCCCATCACATCTTCATACCATTTAACCCATTGATTCATTTCGCCCCAACCTACATTTCCTACCATGTGGTCAATGTATTTTAATCCTACAGGGCTTGGGTTGTAATCGCTTTTCCACTCAACATATCCCGGCAAAAATATACCGTTATAATTTTTTCTTTCTACAAAAATATGTACGGTATCACCGTATGTATGAATACCTGAACGTACTACTTCACCAAAGCTGTCGGTTTCTTTAGTGGGTTTCATGTACGATTTAGCACCGCGTTTGGTGGTTTCTTCCCAGGCACTGGTAGCATCATCTACCCAAAGGGCTATTACTTTTACTCCATCACCATGTTTGCGCAAATGGTCATTAATGGGCGACTTGCTGTTTAAAGGAGTGGTTAATACCAAACGTATTTTGTCTTGTTTTAACACATACGAAACTTCATCACGGCTTCCGGTTTCTAATCCTTTGTAAGCATACGACTGAAAGCCAAATGCTGTTTTGTAATAATGTGCGGCTTGTTTGGCATTGCCCACATAAAGTTCTACATAATCGGTTCCTAATAATGGAAGGAAATCTTGTGCTCCTTCAAAAATTTTTTCTAAACCGTAATCTACGCTTTTTATTTCTTTGCTCATAGTTTTTTATTAATATGCCAATGTGCTAATTATGCAATGTGCCAATAACACAAAGGGCGGTTAAACATTTTGTTTGCTTGAATAAATAATTTTAGTTGTAATTTTAATAATCTGATGTAGCTTTTCCAATAAATGGTCTGCTTGGGGGTATCCATCGCATTCATTACAAAGAAAAAGCCAATATTCCAATTCGTCCGCTTCTTTCATAGCAATTTTAAGTTTATGAATAAAATCAGCTTTACTTTCTGCATTTTGCGCTTCTTTTATATTTGCACCGATACTTGTGCCTGAACGTAATATTTGACCTGCAAAAGTAAATTTACGTTTACTTTCAAGCTCTTCTGAAAAAGCAACAATGTTTTTTGCAAACTCAAAACTGAGTTTTAAAATTATGTTGTCTTTATATTTTTCTTGTTGAGTAAACTGCATGGATAAATGTTATATCGGCACATTTTTTAATTGGCAAATTCATTTACTCCACCCAACTCTTATAATACTTTCCATCATCAATTTTCAAGGCTTCTTCGGTAACCATTAATGGACGAAAAGTATCTACCATTACAGCCAACTCTTTTGTTTCTTTTTGTCCAATGCTACGCTCGTATGCTCCAGGTGCAGGACCGTGAGGAATTCCTTTTGGATGTAAGGTAATATGGCCTTGCTTGATATTGTTGCGGCTCATAAAATCGCCATCAACATAATACAATACCTCATCGCTATCAATATTGCTGTGGTTGTAAGGAGCAGGTATAGATTTGGGATGATAATCGTATAATCGCGGACAAAACGAACACACTACAAAGGTTGATGTTTCAAAAGTTTGATGAATGGGTGGTGGCATGTGTACGCGCCCGGTAATGGGTTCAAAATTATGAATTGAAAAACCAAAGGGATAATTGTAACCGTCCCATCCTACAACATCAAATGGATGAGTTGCGTAAACCAACTCATGCATCATTCCTTGTTTTTTTATTTTAATTATAAAATCACCTTTTTCATCAATGGTTTCTAATTCAGCGGGCAATTTAAAATCGCGTTCACAGAATGGAGCATGCTCCAGTAATTGTCCTGATGAGTTTTTATATCTCTTAGGTGTGTAAAACGGAGCGTATGATTCTACATAAAAAATACGATTATCAGTGGTTTCAAAATCTATCTGATAAATCATCCCGCGAGGAATAATTAAATAATCGCCATATTCAAAGGGTATATTACCCATAAAGGTTCTAAGTTTTCCTTTGCCTTTATGGATAAAAAGCATTTCATCGGCATCGGCATTTTTATAAAAATATTCGCGTAATGATTTTTTGGGCGCAGCTAAACCTATGATGCAATCAGCGTTTACAAGCACCGGTGTTCGGCTTTCCAAAAAATCATCTTTTGCTTGTACCTGAAACCCTTCTAAAAGCATTGGGCGAATATTTTTTTCAACGGCAATTTTGGGTGCAACACTGTAAGATTTTAAAATCTCCTTTATTTGAGTAGGCCGATGTATTTGGTACAGCAATGAGGAATGCCCGCTAAATCCTTCGGTACCAAAAAGCTGCTCGTAATAAATTCCACCTTTGGGATTTTCGAAGATGGTATGTCGTTTTTGCGGAAATTTTCCGAGTTTATGATAGATTGGCATAAAAAATATTTTAAAATTTGTTTGAAATTATAAATCCGAATAACTCAATCTGCCTTCACTCCGGGTTGCGTTTGGTAATTCTTTTATAGTTAATTACCATAAAGGGCGAACTTGTATATTTTTTTTGCATACTCAAATTTACAAACTTTAAAGGTAACAAACAACTCATTATGCGCAGTTTTACAACTTAACTTCTTTTTGTATGATTTCTTTTAAATTTGGTCTTAAGCGGCTTTTATAAACTGCATGCGAGTGTAATTTACGCGCACCTCTTCTTAGTTTTTTCTGTTCTTCAATGGGTAAATGAATAATTTCCTGACATTTGGGAGTGCAACAACCTTCATATTTTTCTTTACATTCATCGCACTGAATAAAGAGCAGATGGCAATCATCGTTTTTGCAATTTGTATGGTTATCGCATGGTTTTCCGCATTGATGGCATTGAGCGATGATGTCATCGGTAATACGCTCGCCAATACGGGCATCAAACACAAAGTTTTTACCTTTAAACTTAGAAGGCAAGCCTTGTTCTTTTATTTGTTTTACATAATCAATTATTCCGCCATGCAACTGATTTACATCTTTAAAGCCATGGTGTTTTAAATATGCGCTTGCCTTTTCGCAGCGTATTCCACCGGTACAGTACATTAAAATTTTTTTATCTTTCTTGTCCTTTAGTTTTTCTAATACAATGGGTAATTCTTCTTTAAATGTATCGGCATCCGGACAGATGGCTTTTTCAAATCTTCCTACCTCACTTTCGTAATGATTTCGCATATCTACTACAATGGTATCAGGATGCTCTAAGGCATCGTTAAATTCTTTGGCTGTAAGGTGTCTGCCTACATTTGTAACATCAAATGCATTATCATCCAAACCATCGGCTACTATTTTTTTACGAACCTTAACCACTAACTTTAAAAATGATTTGCCATTGTCTTCTATTGCCCATTTGAATGGAATCTCTGCAAATGCTTTACGAGCATACAATTTACGTATAAATTCTTCAATATGATGCTCGGGAATGCTTACCTGGGCATTAATGCCTTCTCTGGCAATATATACGCGGCCTAATACACCTAGTGTTTCCCACTCAATATACAACTCATCCCGAAGCGCCTCAGGATTATCAAGAATAACATATCGGTAAAAAGATACCGTTCTTCTTTTAAATGTTTCTGCTTCAATTTTTTTTAGCAGAGTCTTTTTATCATATTTATTATGCAATGCCATATTATGCAAGAATATGGGGTTAATGTTTGCAAAGATAACTATTAGTTCTGCTTTAAATAATGATTAATATCAATACTAATGGTAAAAAACATATTTTTACACCCAACTATTTCATTCAAACTATGGGAAAAGTATTAGTAATTGGCTCTAAGGGACAAATAGGAACGGAATTAGTAGAAGCACTTAGAAAAATATACGGTGCAGAAAATGTAATTTCTTCTGACATCAAAGCAGCTGATGCACAAGATACATTGTATGAACAATTAAATGTGATGGATAAAAACAGACTGCTGGAAATAGTTAAAAAACATCAAATTAAAGATATCTATCTTTTAGCGGCCTTATTATCGGCCACAGCCGAAAAAAATCCGGCATTAGGCTGGGAATTAAATATGAACAGTTTGTTTTATGTTTTGGATTTAGCGAAAGAAAAACATATTAATAAAGTTTATTGGCCAAGCTCAATTGCAGTGTTTGGCCCTACTACCCCTCGCGAAAATACCCCCCAATTTACTATTATGGAGCCTGCAACGGTTTATGGTATAAGCAAACAAGCAGGAGAACGCTGGTGTGAATATTATTTTAACAAATACGGGGTAGATGTGCGAAGTTTAAGATATCCCGGCCTTATAGGATGGAAATCGCTTCCTGGTGGAGGCACCACCGATTATGCTGTAGACATTTACCATCAGGCGCTTGCACACGGTGAATACCGTTGCTTTTTAGCCGCTAATACCCGCTTACCCATGATGTATATGGATGACGCCATAAGAGCCACCATAGAAATTATGCAAGCACCGGCCGAAAAAATTAAAATTCGCTCCAGTTATAACCTGGCTGGCATGAGTTTTACACCGGAAGAAATTGCCCGTGAAATATCCAAACATATCCCCCATTTTAAAATTAGCTACGAACCTGATTTTAGGCAACATATAGCCGAAACCTGGCCCCAAAGCATTGATGATACACACGCAAAAGAACATTGGGGTTGGCATGCTCAATACAATCTTATCAACATGACTGTTGAAATGTTAACAAACTTAAAGAATAAAAAATAAACTTTTTTATTGTATTTACGTAAAATTTTAGCAATTTAGCAGGCCTTATGATGTCTTAGTTTAAAATTAATTTGTCGAATTATTCTTATAAATAGGCGAATTATTCTAAACTTTGGCGTTATTATTGCTAAATTGCTGAACAAATACAACCAAAAGCTACCGTATGATGAATTTGTACAAAAGCTCTGTAATTAGTAAAACCCTCTCAGTCCTGATGCTGGTTGTTAATTATTCAGCATTTGCTACTAATAATTACAATCCGCAAGACCAAAATAAAACCGATGAGCGTGGTTGGAAACAAGGACACTGGGTTATTACAGCTGCCATGAAAGCTACACCCGGTTTTAAACCCGAACAAGTTGTTGAAGAAGGGGATTACAAAGACGATAAAAAAATCGGCATTTGGAAATCCTATTGGCCCAATAACAACGTTAAAAGTGAAATAGAATACAAAAATAATCGTCCTAACGGCAGTTTTAAAACTTATTACGAAAACGGTAAACTGGAAGAAGAAGGCACCTGGAAAAACGGTGTTTATATTGGCTCCTTTAAAAGATACTATTCCAACGGACAAATTGCACAAGATAAAACCTTTAACGCAGCCGGTAAAACTGATGGCCCCGTTATTTATTGGTATCCAAACGGAAAAAAAGAATTGGAATTTAGCTCTAAAAACGGTGTAGAAGAAGGCACCATGACCCGCTATTATCCCAACGGTGACGTTAAAGAAACTATGGTGTTCAACGGTGGTCAGGTGCAGGAAGGTTCACGCAAAGAAATGAAAATGGTTAATCCTCCGGTAACCATTGATGAAACACCTGATTTGGTTAAAAAAGAAGCCAAAACCGATGCCAACCTGAAAACCAACCCGGCTCAACAAAAAGTTAAAGACGGATACAACAAACTATATGACGAACAAAACAGATTAGTTCAGGATGGTGAATTTAAAAACGGAGTACTGCTAAATGGTAAGTGGTATAAATACGATAAAAACGGTATACTAATGAAGATAGAAATATATAAAAACGGTAAATACCAAGGTGACGGTCAGATAGATAATTTCTAAAAATAAATTTTCCTTATGCTGAAAAACCCGCACAGTATTTGTGCGGGTTTTTTTAACCCCAAAATTGTCATCTGCCAGAAATTATTCGTAGGCTGATGCAAGCGCGTTTGCATGTGGGCGGCATTTGGGTTAATACGAAATGTAGGTTTAATTCACAATTATCCCAAATTCAGCATTAGAAATTTGAAATAAATCCAAATTTTCCGCCAGTGGCGGACTGAGTGTGTTGAGTGTCGTGTGGGATTTGGGTTATGCGCCATCAGGCGAACATTACGCATGCTAATGCGTAATGTGGGATTAAATTTGGCAACAAACCTAAACCATGCATTGCGCAGGTTTTTTTGAAATTTCTACTAATTCGTGTAATTTCGCCATCAGAATAAAGTAATAATTTATAATTAAAACTCGTTGCACCATGGCTTTTGATATTGAAATGATTAAAAAGGTGTATGCTCAAATGCCTGCTAAAATTGAAACGGCACGCAAAATGTTGGGCAAACCGTTAACATTAACCGAAAAAATTCTTTATACACATTTACACAAAGACCAATCTGTTGAAGTATTTGAAAGGGGCAAATCGTATGTTGATTTTGCTCCCGACCGCGTAGCCATGCAAGATGCTACGGCACAAATGGCATTATTACAATTTATGCAAGCCGGCAGACCCAAAGTAGCCGTACCATCCACCGTACATTGCGATCATCTTATTGTTGCTAAAGATAGTTCTGCCCAAGATTTAGACAGAGCTATTAAAACCAATCAGGAAGTTTACGACTTTTTATCTTCTGTATCCAATAAATACGGTATAGGTTTTTGGAAACCCGGAGCGGGGATTATACATCAGGTATTACTGGAAAACTATGCTTTTCCCGGAGGCATGATGATAGGTACCGACTCGCACACCGTTAATGCAGGAGGACTGGGTATGATTGCCATAGGTGTTGGCGGTGCCGATGCTTGCGATGTGATGGCCGGACTGCCCTGGGAATTAAAAATGCCTAAAATTATTGGAGTTAAACTTACCGGTAATCTTAACGGCTGGACATCAGCAAAAGATGTAATTTTAAAAGTGGCCGGTATACTCACTGTAAAAGGAGGCACCGATAAAATTATAGAATACTTTGGTCCGGGTGCCGAGTCGCTTTCCTGTACAGGCAAAGGAACAATATGTAACATGGGTGCCGAGGTTGGAGCAACCACTTCTACCTTTGGGTATGATGAATCAATGGCTCGCTATCTGCAAGCAACCGGTAGAGCAGATGTGGCCGAGTTAGCCAATGCCATCAAAGAACATTTAACCGGAGATGCCGAAGTGTATGCAAATCCCGAAAAATATTTTGATGAAGTAATAGAAATAAATCTTTCTGAACTCGAACCACACTTAAACGGACCTTTTACCCCCGACCGGGCTACACCCATATCAAAAGTTAAAGAAGAAGCACAAAAAAATGGCTGGCCGCTAAAAGTAGAAGTAGGGTTAATAGGTTCTTGTACCAACTCCTCTTACGAGGATATATCCAGAGCAGCATCGCTGGCTAAACAAGCTGCCGACAAAAAACTTAAAACAAAAGCTCAATTTACTATTACACCCGGTTCGGAACAGGTTCGTTATACCATACAAAGAGATGGGTTTATTGAAACATTCAATAAAATAGGAGCTACTGTATTTGCCAATGCCTGCGGTCCCTGCATTGGTATGTGGGATAGACCCGGAGCCGAAAAAGGAGAAAAAAATACCATCGTACATTCATTTAACCGCAATTTTTCTAAACGTGCTGATGGCAACCCCAATACCCATGCCTTTGTAGCATCTCCCGAATTAGTTACTGCACTTGCCATTGCAGGAACATTAGAGTTTAATCCGCTCACCGATACCTTGTTAAATGAAAACGGAGAAGCAGTAAAACTTGATCCTCCTACCGGTGACGAATTACCACAAAAAGGTTTTGCCGTAGAAGATGCAGGATACCAGGCACCTGCAGCAGATGGATCGGGGGTTAAAGTGATAGTTTCTCCAACATCCGACAGGTTGCAGTTATTAGACCCTTTTCCTGCCTGGGAAGGTGTTGACCTGAAAGGACTGAAGCTATTGATTAAAGTTAAAGGCAAATGTACTACCGACCATATTTCCATGGCCGGGCCTTGGTTAAAATACCGCGGGCACTTAGATAATATTTCCAACAACCTGCTCATTGGGGCGGTTAATGCATTTAATGATAAAACAGATTGCGTTAAAAATCAATTAACCGGAGCTTACGAATCGGTGCCTAAAGTACAACGGCAATATAAAGCAAAAGGCATAGGCTCTATAGTGGTAGGTGATGAAAATTACGGAGAAGGTTCATCCCGCGAACATGCAGCTATGGAACCTCGTCACCTGGGCGTGCGTGCCGTATTGGTAAAATCGTTTGCGCGCATACACGAAACCAATCTTAAAAAACAAGGAATGCTGGCCTTAACTTTTGCTAATCCGGCCGACTATGATAAAATACAAGAAGACGACAATATAGATATTATTGGCTTAACTACATTCACACCGGGAATTCCGCTTACTATTTTGCTGCATCACTCAGATGGCACCAAAGATGAAATAAAAGCTAATCACAGCTACAACGCCCAGCAAATAGAATGGTTTAAAGCCGGGGGGGCATTAAATATTATTCGTGCTCAATTGGCTTAATGATTTTAAATATGCGATATATTTATCCAAAAGCCCTGTACATTACAGGGTTTTTGGTTTTTATAACAGTATGTGCTTATTCTGTTGCTATACATAATAACGACAGCACAAAGTTTGAGCCTGATACTAATTATTATTACAAATACAGTAATCGTTTAGTACTCGGAATTTATCAGTCAAGAAGATCATTTCGTTTTACTTTCGAACAAAATTTTTTTCCGCCTGCTTATGTAAGCACAGATTACAAAGCAGATTCATCGTTTTTGGATTATTATGCTGATGCCCGATATGCCAGCGGCTTCGATATCAGTTATGATAAGTTTTCGATAAGTTTTAATACGCGCACTGTTCCTCCTGATAACGCCAATAAAAAAGGAAAGACATATTATAATAATTTTCAAGTAAACTTTGGAGGAAACAAATGGATGATTGAAACCAGCACAAGATATTTCAGAGGTTTTTATGAGATGCAATCATTGCATTTAATGCAAGCTGATACTACTATTTCTCAGCAGGAGTTGAACGAAAGACCTTATTATCTAAAACCTAATATGAGCAATTTAGTTGCCAAAGGCAAGTTTTTTTATTTTACCAATAACAAAAAATTTTCTTATAGATCGGCTTATAGCGGAGTGTATCGTCAGCTAAAGTCTGCTTTTTCACCTATTATTTCCGGTAACATTTATTTTAACCGCTTGTCGAGCGATACCAATTTTATATCTCCTTATGCTGCGCCTTATTGGGATTATTTTAACCGCGTATATTCCATACACAATATAGGTATATCAGCCGGTGGGGGTATAACAGGTACTTTGGTACTATGGAGGGCAATATTTGTTAACTTAATGTTTACCCTCAACACCGAAACTCAGTTCAGAAAATATTTCGAAAAAGATAAGAAAGCCTATAATTTAATTTACCAAAGCTGGTCGGGCGATCTAAGAGCATCTATAGGAGTAAACGCAAAAAACTTTTATATATCGCTTAATTCGATGAATGATTTTTATTTAATGCACACTAAGAAAACCAAAATTAACAGCAACTTTATTTCTGTAAATTTTGTATTAGGGTATCGGTTTAAAATAAAAGAACCGAAATTTATGTCAAAAATAAGGAACAACAGGTTTTACAAGATGCTATAAGCATCTTTTTTTGAGGCTGTTTTTTTATTCCATGCTGAATATCCAAACATCCGGTCTTTCGTTTTTAAGTACGGTAACTACATCAAGCGCTGTTTGCTCATCACCGGTATAATATACAGAAACGTAATAAAACTCACGAGGTTTGTTATAGAGTAACTGCGGCTTATAAATCACTTTGTTTTCATAAGCTTTTTTCGCATTCTGCGCATTGGTTTTAGATTTAAACGATTCTATAATTACATAATAACCGGGTTGTATAGCAGCACCATTATCATCAATATAATCAGCTAATTTTTCGCTGCGGATATCTTTGTTTCTTTCATTTTTATTATTATTATTATTTCCCTCATCTTTGCTGTTGTTATTATTGTTTTGCTTTAATTTTTCGAGCTCTTCTTTTAGATATTGTATATCATTGCTGTGTTCAGAATCTTTTTTCTTTAACTGATTAATCAGGCTGTCGTTTTCTGCCGATGCGCGGTCTAATTGTTCGTTTAATTTTCTTAATTTTTCTTCATCAGCAGCCGAACCTCCTCTTGAGCCAAACGAATAACCCAGCATTATTTCATGGCCTCCGCCCGCAGCACGTCCTATGGGCGATAAAACATATTCATAACAATAGCCGGCCATTAAATTTTTATTTACGGTTACTCCCACATTAAAACCCATGGCATAACCCAATCGGTAGGATAATCCCCCGCGCAACATTTTTTTCCAGTCAACCAGGGCATTGATATCTATTTGAAAGGGAGAACTTTTTGCCCAGCGAGTCATAATGTTTGGCATTAATGTAAAATCATCATTAATTTTTACATCATATTGAGCACTAAATAATATATGTTGACGTAATCGCATATATACATTAATATCATCTTGCAAATAGCGA
Organism: Flavobacteriales bacterium; assembly: GCA_037443205.1. Classification (GTDB taxonomy): domain Bacteria; phylum Bacteroidota; class Bacteroidia; order Flavobacteriales_D; family UBA2798; genus JBBIOU01. The sequence goes on from JBBIOU010000019.1 coordinate 31,178, forward strand.
ATTTTTGAACCTAACAACTGAGGAACCGCGATACCTATTTTTAAATCATTCCACATATAAGCCATACCAAAAGTTGCATCCATAGTTATTTTTCTGCGGTTTGTACCAAATAACAAGGGGTCGTTTATGTCTTTGGGATTGGTTTTAGAGAAATCTATTTTATTATCAATTACACCAAAAGAAATACCGGGTATAAGGTAGTGGTCACCGCTTAAGTTAATTCTATAAGAATAAGAAGCATATAATCCTGTGCGATTAAAGATATCCATTTGGTCGTTAAACAAGGATATACCCAGTCCTATAGCTTTGCTTTTTACGGGTCCGTCAACTGTTAAAGCATACGTTACGGGCGCTCCGGGCATCTCTTTCCATTGCGAACGGTGTATGAGATATGCTTGTGTGTTTTCTAACTGTCCGGTAAAACCCGGATTATAGATAAACGGGTTGTAGTAATACTGGCTAAACAATGGTAATTGTTGTGCCTGTGTGTTTGTTAAAACAAACGACAATGCTAAAAATGTATATAGAGATTTTTTCATAATTGCAGGTTTTTAGGTTATTTATCTGAACTGATAATGTTAATGGCTCCTTTTTGCGGTTTAGAAATACCGTTTACTTTTAAGGTATAATAATACGTTCCGTCCGGCAACACTTGTCCGTTAAATGTGCCTCCCCAGGTATTATCATACGATGATTTTTTATATACTATTTGCCCGTTGCGATTAAAAATGGTTACTTCATTATCCGGAAAATTAATGATGTTTTCAATTATCCAAAACTCATTAAATCCATCACCATTAGGCGTTATAATGTCATGAATGTTGAAGGATAATACATCACTGAGCGTAATAGTTACCGAATCGGTAGAGGTGCAGCCGTTTATATTGGTAACCACCAGGGTATAGGTAGTAGTTTGTGCAGGCATAGCAGTAGGGTTAGGACTAAAAGGATTGTCTAAACTTGTAGCGGGAGTCCACTGATAGCCTACACCGCCTGAACCTTGAAGAACCACCGCATCACCCATATTGATGGTAGTATCTATACCAGCATCGGCCGATGGATTGGGATATACTGTAACAATAACTGAATCGCTGGCTACACAGCCGTTGTTATTATCGGTTACGGTTACCGTATAAGTACCGCTGCTTGTAACATTTATCAAATTAGTTGTTTGTGAGGTTGACCACAAATAAGAATTAAACGTAATAAACGGAACAAATAAATCTACATTACCACCATCGCAAAAACTCAGTGGCCCGCTGGAACCAATAGTAGCATCAGGCACCGGTTCAACTCCGGCAACATATTGTATCGTATCTAAGCAACCAAAGTTGCTCATAGCTATTAGTTGAACATTATAATTACCTTCAACCGCATAGGTATGAGCAGGATTGGCATTGGTAGAAGATTGCCCGTCACCAAAATCCCATAAATACAATACCAAATAACCCGGAGGAATTGTGGTTTGGTTGATAAAGTTTATGGGTTGTCCTAAACAAACCGTGTCGCTTAAAAAGTCAGCATTGGGTTTAGGTAATATGGTTATTGTAGCAAGAGTTGATGTGTCGGTAGGGCAAACACCACTTTCTACAATAACTCTAAAATCGGTTGTTTGGTTAATATTGCTGTAGTTTAACTGATTCGTACTATTCACTATAGGCGACCAAGTAATTCCACCATCGGTAGATGATTCCCATAGTTGTATGGTTGATACATGCCCTACTAAAGTCAATGTTCCGGAATTTGTTCCTTCGCAAACAGTAGTTGAACCTAGTAAAACTCCTCCTTGTGTCAGAGGATCAACCGTAACGGCTGCATAGTTTGATAAGGCAGCGGGGCAAGTACCGTTTTGAACATTAGCACGATAAAAGGTAGTTTGTGTAATGTTATTATAATTTTGCGATGTGGTGGTGTTCGAAATATTAGACCAGGTTAAGCCTCCGTCAATAGATAGTTCCCAGTTTACTACACTTCCTGTTTCTCCGGTAAGATTTAATGTTCCTGAGTTTATGCCTTCACAAACGGTGGTGTTAGACATTACGCTTCCTCCAACACTGGGTTGATCTACGGTGATGGTTACCGTATCCGAAAAATCGGGCGGACAAACTCCGCTTTGTACGATTACCCGATATAATGTGGTACTTGTTAAATTGTTGTAATTTTCGGTAGTGGTTGTGTTTGCGATATTATTCCAGGTAAGTCCGCCATCGGTAGATGATTCCCAATTTAATACGCTGCCGGTATTTCCCGATAGAGTGATTGAACCGCTGTTACCTAATGCGCAAACCGTGTTATCACTATTTAAGTTACCTCCATCAGAGCTTGGAGAAATGGTTACAGTGGCCGGTACAGAATAAGCAGGTGCACAAATACCGTTTTGCACCTGAGCACGATAAATGGTTGTTTGTGTCAGGTTCAGATAACTTTCGTTATCGGTAGTATTGGCAATATTATTCCAGGTAACTCCGCCATCGGTAGATGATTCCCAGTTTAATATACTGCCTGAATAACCAACTAAGGTAAGTGTTCCACTATTGCTTCCTTCACATTCGGTAACATCTGCACTTACACTACCGGCAACAGTAGAAGATGTAACTACAACCGTAGCTATGGCCGAATATTGCACTGCGCAGGGTGAACTTTGAACTCTTACTCTGTAATCAGTAGTTTGAGTTAAATTTAAAAAGTTTTGTGTAGTTGTGGTATTAGCAATGTTATTCCAGGTAACTCCGCCATCGGTTGAAAACTCCCAGCGGATAATATTACCGGTGTGTCCGCTAAGTGTTAAAGTACCGCTATTGCTGCCCGAACAAACGGTTTGTGTGACCGGACTTATAGAGCCTCCTACCGTAGCCGGACTAACATTTACAATACGTTGATTGGAGTAGGCGCCCGGACATGAACCGCTTTGTACCCTTACCCGAAAACGTGTAGTTGTAGTTAACGGACCGGAATTGTATGATGAGCCTGTATGCGCTATAATATTCCAGGTAACCCCGCCATCAATAGAATATTCCCAGTGTTGAATAGTGCCGGTAAAACCACTTAATGTTGAAGTAGTAGAACTACCGGTGCAAATGGTTGTATTGGCATTTAATGTTCCGCCAACGGTAGTAGGGTCAATGGTCATAGAGGCAGCCGATGAGCTTGCCGGTGGACAACTGGCATTTTGTACTACAGCGCGGTATAATGTAGGTACGGTTAAGTTTAAGTAGGCTTGTGTGGTTCCTGTATTTCCAATATTTGTCCAGGTAACTCCGCCATCGGTAGAGGTTTCCCAGTTTAATACACTACCTGTATGACCGCTTAGGGTAAGTGTTCCTGAGTTGGAATTAAAACAAACATTGGTTCCACCACTTACTGAGCCACCTACCGAAGGAGCATTGTGTACTACAATATGTCCATTTAACTGGTTGTTGGTAGATATCGGATCGCCTGCCAGTATTACTTCGGCATTAATGGTATAGGTGCCGGGTACCGACATATCTGCCGTAGTTGCAAACGAATAAATATAAGCAGAGTTGGGTAATATATTAGGGCCAACAACAGTTTCGGTAATCGGGCCGGTATTTATAGGGCCTGTAATTGTATAACGCAAATCAAAATTTACCGATACTGTGCCCGGACCAAAATTAAACACACGAACGGTTACGGTTTCGTTGTTGCTTAATCCGCAACCCGTTGCCGGTGCAAGTATAGCACCGTTGGGTACATCAATACCTAAGTCGTTTTGGGCTGAAATCCAGTTGGTTGTAACTAACAATGTGAGCGTAAATATCCATTTCCTCATAAGCAAAACATTTAAATTTGACACGAAATTAACAAGTTTTTACGGATTGTTAATAACTTTGGTTGTAAAAAAGACGAATTTAATACTGCAAAAACTGCATAAGGGTTGATTATTAATGACTAAAAGCCTGTATTTACAGTTAAATGTTTGGAAAAGGCGTTTTAAAATTATTTCCGTTTTCTTCTATTTCGAGTATGTTTATTTTTGGGTAAAGTTGCGTAATGATGTTAAATGTAGATTGTGTTTTTTTACCGTTAAAAATTAAATACGCTAAAGGAATATTTCTTTTAAATAACATTTCCAAAGATAAGATTGTATGATTGATGCTACCCAAATAATACCTGCTGACCAAAATAACCGGTAAATTTAATTTAGCTATTAAATCAATCATTAAATCGCCTTTATAATTTAAAGGCACCATTAAACCGCCTGCACCTTCAACAATCAGGTGGTTGTTAGTGTGAGGCAAAGTGATGTTATTGATATCAATGCTGATGTTTTCTAATTGAGCAGCAGCGTGGGGCGACATTGGTTCTTTTAATAAATAGGTTTCGGGGTGAATTTTTGCTCCCGAAATTTTTTTTACAAAATCGCTATCTTTAAAATCCAGGCCTCCTGCCTGTATAGGCTTCCAGTAATCGGCATTCAGTAATTTGCACAATATTGCGCTAACATATGTTTTGCCCACTTCTGTACCTATTCCACTAACAAAATACTTAAGTTTAGACATACTGTTTAATTGTATTTAGTAATAAATCAATTTCGCTTTCCGAGTTATAACTGTGCAGGCAAATTCTGATTCGTTCTTTACCCTTGGCAACGGTGGGATGCAAAATGGCTTTAGCATAAATTTTTTGCTGCCATAACCGGTCAGCTATATTTTTAGCAAGTGTTGCATCATTTAACATACAAACCTGTATCGGGGTATCATTTAAATAAAACGAGGGAGTTAATCCAAGCTCTGATACTTTAGTTTTAAAATACATGATTATATGTTTTAAATCATATCTCAGATTTTCAGAATTATTTTCAAGTGTATTGAGATGGTCATAAATGTGAATAATATGTTCGGGAGGAAGAGCAGTGGTATATATAAAAGGCCGGCAAAAATTAATCAAAAAATCGCAGGTTAATTTATTGCTGAGTATGGCAGCGCCATGTAAGCCAAGCGCCTTGCCAAAGGTTATCAAGCGGGCAAAAACGTTTTGTTGTAAAGCCAATTCATCAACTAATCCGCGCCCTTGTTTACCTAAAATACCAAATGCGTGCGCTTCGTCAACTATTAAATGTGCTTGGTATTTATTACATAGGCTTGCTATTTCACACAATGGTGCAATGTCTCCATCCATGGAATATACACTTTCTATTACTACATATTTTGTATCACCTTTGTTTTTTAATTTTTTTTCCAGGTCATTTACATCATTGTGTTTAAACGAAAATCTGTTGGCAAAAGACAGGCGTACTCCGTCTTTGATGGAAGCGTGCGATAGCTCATCGTAAATAATCAAATCATTTTTTTGCGGGATGCAGCTTAATAAACCCAAATTGGCCGTATAACCCGAATTAAATATCAAAGCCGCCTCTGCTTGTAGAAACTCACATATATATTTTTCGGTCTTTTCGTAAGCAATATGATTGCCGCTAATCAGACGTGAACCGGTTGAGCCTTTAGGCAAATTATTATCAGAGATTACTTTTCGTGTAAACCCCAGATAATCGTTCGAGGCAAAATCAATGTATTCAGAAAAATTAATGGTTTTTAGTTGCCGGTAATTGTTTTCTGCTTTTCTGGCTGCTAAAAGTTGCTGAAGTTTTTTGTTGGCAAGGGAAGCCATTTTTATTTTGCTTCAACTGTGTTTTCTGCATTTACTATGTCTTTTGGGCGAGCGTGTGCAAAAGGTGCTTGGGGAGTAATTCCTAAAATATCAAACAATATTTTATCTTCGTTAAAATCGGGGTTAGGAGTTGTAAGCAGTTTATCACCCGCAAAAATGCTGCCCGCACCGGCTATGAAACAGAGTGCCTGCCCTTCCTGGCTCATTTGGGTTCTTCCTGCCGACAAACGTACTACAGTTTTAGGCATTACCAAACGGGTTGTTGCTATCATGCGTACCATTTCCCAAATAGAAACCGGTTTTTGTTGTTCCAATGGTGTTCCTTCTACCGCAACTAATGCGTTAATTGGTACCGAATGCGGATGTTCGGGTAAGTTAGCCAACGTAACCAACATACCGGCTCTATCTTCTAACGATTCGCCCATACCGATAATACCGCCCGAACACACGGTTAAACCTGCTTTACGCACGTTTTTCAAAGTATTTAAACGTTCCTGATAGGTACGGGTAGAAATAATATCGTCATAAAACTCCTCTGAAGTATCTAAGTTATGGTTGTAGGCATAAAGTCCTGCATCGGCTAATTTATTTGCTTGTTCTTGAGTAAGCATGCCCAGCGTACAACATACCTCCATATTTAGAGCATTAACTTGTTTAACCATCTCTAATACCTTATCAAAATCTTTATTATCGCGCACATTGCGCCAGGCTGCACCCATACATACGCGCGATGCTCCGTTGGCTTTGGCATTAGAAGCCAATTCTACTACTTCTTCTACCTCCATCAGTTTGTGCACTTTTACTTTGGTGTTATATCTTGCTGCTTGCGGACAGTAAGCACAATCTTCAGGGCAACCACCGGTTTTTATGGATATGAGCGAACTAACTTGTACTTCTTGCGGGTTGTGGTATTTACGATGCATGGTTGCTGCTTCATAAATCAAATTAATTAATGGCCGGTTATATATTTCAACTACCTCTTCTTGAGTCCAGTTGTGTCGGATTTCGTTCATCTTAATATACTTTTTATTGAACAAATGTAAACAAATATGCTTGTTCATATACATTTTAGTTGAATTCAACTTTTGCGATGTTGAGTCTATCACAGGCCATTTTTAAATCATTTTTCAATAAAAAAACCCCCTTAGACGTGATAAAATTAGCGTATTTGTATAGTTAATATACAGCCTTTAATATGACTTTTGCGCAAGCTTAGACTTGTATAAAAATGCAATATTTTGTTGTGAAAACTGTTTTGCAGACAATCTAAAGTTTTTATCTTAGTAGCAAGAAAGCAAAAACGCTCACGATAAACGTGGGCGTTGCTTTAGCTTGTTTGCAAGGTTTCCAAAAACCTCTACTTCAAGTTCATTGCAATTAGCCCATGTGTTTTTTTAAAAAATGCGTGGTTTTAAATAAACAGAAGTTAAACTAAAAACCAGGAAGTATCAAAAACAAAAAAACCGCATTGCCACCGGATATACATGCCCGAATAAGTGAAGCAAGCAAATTATTTGCTTTATTATTGATTTTCTTTGTCTTTGCTAATTTTACTAAGGCGCAAGCACCCATCAACAATACTTGCAATACGGCTATTACTATAAGTAATATGCCTGCCAATGATTGGGATACAGCAACCTTTGCTGCCACTGGCAATTTAATTTGGTTTACATTTACTACGGGTATTGCAACGGATAGCATTGTTTTTAAACTCGATACGAACATTACCAATCCTGCTCACATACACAAAATAGTATTGTTTGATGATTGCAATAACCTAAGCGTTTTGAAGTTAGGTGCTGGACTTGTTTTAACGGCAAACGTAAATGCCAATACCAATTACGTTATTGCTGTTGAGCGGGCTCAAGGCGTATGTGGCAGAGCATTCTGCCAACAGGTAGAGGCCTCTTTTCGTTATAATCTGGAAGAAAGAAAACAAGAAGATTGTGTAGGCTTTACTTTTAATGGAACTTTTATACCACTGGTTATAGTTAATCCCGGTTACGTAGCCGGTTTATATATAAACAATATAGTTTACTTACCCGACAACTGCTCCCCATTATGTTTTAGCGATTGTGATTTTTTTCTTATTCCTCCTGTTTGGTTAAACGACTGGACCTTTACTCTTACCGGACCCAATACCAATATCAGTGGCTCGGGCTTTTCTGCAGGAGGCGGTTGTTTTAATCTAGCTGTTGGTACCTATACATTTACTGCAACATCCACAGTAATGTATCCGGGTGTATATACATCAACCATTGTCATTTTACCCCCTCAAACTTTTCCGCCTGTAACACCCAATTTTAACAATGCACCATATTGCAGCGCAGCAGATATGGTTGCCAACACTACTTTTAATAATTTGGCTTATTACCACAATATGTTTTATAACATTGTTTCTAACAATCAAACTTTGGCAGGCTCACCTAATATTAATGATTTGTCGTTTGTAGATTTATGCCAAGGAACCTATTCTTTACAAATTGTAGCTACTGATTATTGCGATAACACGTATTCATGGCAATACCCGTTTGTTATAAATTACGGTGTTGCATTTGATGCCCAGATGCAAAATTGCTTAAGCGTAAATATTACCAATATTACACAATGCCCCGGCAGCATTATTTATTTTGAATGGGATATGGGCGATGGCAATATTATTGCTGCATTTGAGCCCGGCAATTACACCTATGCTACCGAAGGCAATTATGTGATTACATTATATGCTTACAATGCAGCCCAAAATTGCCAGCCCGAGCCTATTGTAGTTACTCAACACATTACAGTTACTTATGGGCAACAGCTTCAAATAACAGGCCCGGAAAATACCTGCTGTGTATTTAATAATAGTTTTAGCATGGTTAATCCAAGTGGTTTTAGTAATTTTCAATGGACTGTTCCAAACTTTTTATCGTTTAGCGGACAGGGAAATCCGCAAATAAGTGTTAACTGGCCCAACCAACAGCCCTCTACCCAGCCTTGGGCAATTAGCGTTACAGCCACCGGAGCAGGCAATTGTGAGCTATCGGCTACTTTTTATGTAGAACCCTGCTGCTACAATTGCGAAATTCTGGAAAGCATGCCTCTGCCTTTTAACAACAAAAAGATAGAAACCGATTTTTGTTCGGCATCCTACATCAGTCAGCTTACCGATATTAACGGCAATCCCCTTCCGCAGGTAGGCGGTGTTATTACCCTGAGCAGCAATACGGGTTATTTCCCTAATCAGCAAATCATAATAAATAACGACCTTTACATAGACCAAAACACGTTTATGGATGATTTGAAGCTCATAAAAATTGCACCGGGCAAAAAAATTGTGGTGATGCCCGGAGTAACTTTTACTGCCAACCAGTGCGAAATGAGTTATACCTGCCGCAAAATGTGGAAGGGTGTAGAAATAATGGATAATACCGCCACCTTTATCTGTTCGCAAACTACCATCAGCCATGCTGAGCATGCCATAGAATCGTTTAATGGCGGGGTATATAAAGTTATTCTGGAATCGAAATTAGAAAACTGCTACAAAGGCATTGTGGTAAACCCTTATAATGGCAACCACCAGGGCGAGGTTTGGCAAAGCTTTATACAAATGCAAAACCCCAATAACACCTTAATTTGTCCGTATTTAGATAAGGTAACCCACACGGGCATAGAAATTACAGACGTAGCCAATATACAAGTAGGTATAGACAATGCCGCTGCCAACAAAAACACCATCAGAAGAATACAAAGAGGCATTACCTCATACCGCAGCAACTTAACGGTTTATAACAACGAGTTTACCAATATAAATGACCCCAATGGCATGATATGCTTTATTAAATGCCCTTGCCAGATTGGTACTGCCGTGTGCGCCTACAGCGATGGTTTTACTTATAGCAGCCTGAACATAGGCGGCACACAAGCCAACCAGCAAAATAGAGTGCGCATAGCCAACATTGGGGTGCATGTAAGCAACAATGTAGATGCCAACATCGTTAATAACGAAGTACGGGATATTGATATGGAAGGTATAAAAATTGATTTTAACTGGGGCGCAACGTGCTGGTAGAGCAAAATACCATAAGCGATGCCAATATTGGGCTTTATGGTTTTAGCAACCGCCAAAGCACCATTGAGGTGCGCAACAATGTGTTTAACTTTGGTTTGCAGGCCTTCCCGCCAAGCAATGTGGTTAGCAATACGGCCATCTTTTTTGATAACCCGGTGGGCTACCCACAAAACCTGATTATTAACGATAACCAAATTAACCGTTTTAAAACGGGTGTATTTCTGCGTTTGGTAAACAGCAATATAGTTTATCCTAACCACACGGTAGCCATCAATCAAAACCTTATTAATCTGGGCAACGTAACCAACAATACTAGTGTAAACCACTATGGTGTGCGCTTAGAAACATGCAGCAACATAGAAGTAAACAGCAACGATATTAAACGCACAGGCGCCAACCCCATCAGCAGCAGCGTGCCTTATTTGCGCGGCATTAGCCTTACGCGCAGCAACGGCTGCTACATAGTGCAAAACACCATTGATAAAATGGGTGCGGGTATTTATGCCAGCGGCACTTGCAGCAACAGTATTTTAAGCTGCAACGATTTAAAACGCAGATTTAATTCTTTCTTTTTTAATAATGCTGTTATTGGCGACCAGGAACCTGCAAACACAGCCAATGGTAATAAATATACCAACAACTTGGGGCAATACTACATTGATGGTAATATTATCGCTAACCCTTTACCTAACTGGCGTTATAGAGCTATTGGTAATGAGAATATACCACCAGTTGCAATAAGCTCTTTTACTGTGAATGGTATTTTAATGCCTGCCAATGCAGCTACCAATTGCCCCTACCCTGCGGTATTATTATTGCCGCCCATAGACAGAAGAGAAAACGAATTTGGGGATATAGTGCGCAACCAACGTAATTTTAGCGATTTTGCCAATGCATTTAATTTTAACGAAAAGCAAATGGCATACAAACATTTTCGCAACAACAATGCTGATTTGAATTTAGGTTGCACAGACGACACGCTTTTTGCCGATTTTTATGCAAACTTTAGTAATGCATGCATCGGTAAAATTGAAAATGCAAGCGATGCTATATGCATGGGAAATATGAACTTAGCGGGGAGCATACTAAGCAGCATAAGCCCCCAATGTAATATGGAGCAAAACCTGAAAGAAGTAATGAATATTTATTTACAGTTTTATCAAACAGGCAATATAGACAGCACCGGAATCAGCCTGCTTGAAACGCTTGCAATGGGCAATAGTACTTTAGACGGAGAAGCAGTATCTATGGCACGAGCTATATTAAAATGGGAGGTAGAAGACGTTTTCCCCGGAGAGCGCTATGCATCTGATAATAATTTTGAGGAAGAAATTGCTGAAGATGAGCTAAGAGTTTTAGTTTATCCTAATCCTGCAAACGAAATAATACATATATCCATAAATGCCGATGTAGAAAACATGCAGGTATATTTGTTGGGCATACAAGGTAAGCTATTGCAGCAAGTACAGGTATTTAGTAACTTCACTCAACTTGATGTAAGCAGTTTGCCAGCAGGCATGTATTATGTAAAAATTGTAGTAAACCAAGATATTAGTATAAACAAAAAAATAAGTATTATTAAATAGTGTACATAAAAAAGCAAATAGTATTGGTACTGGCGTTGTTGTGTAATATTTTTTCAGACACTGCCGGTACGCTTTTTGCGCAAACAAACCTGGTGCTGAATCCAAGTTTTGAAGATTATACTTTGTGTCCGGATTATATTGGGCAAATTTGTAGAGCCAATCATTGGTTCCAGCCTAATTACAGACCAAGTAATCCTTACATTAATGTTTGCGATTATTCAAGTGTGGAGTATTTTAACAGTTGTTTCAGTAATTTAAACGGATTAAATGTACCTAATAATTATTGGGGTTATCAAAATGCTAATAACGGTTATGCTTATGCTGGAATATACTCAGGAACTTTTTACGACACTTTACCAAATTTAAATAAAAACTCTAGAGAATATATAGAAGGGACATTATCAGAAACTCTAAGGGAAGGAAAAAAGTATTGTTTTGAGTTTTATATATCATTAGCTAATAAGTCAAAAAACGCAACTGACAGAATAAGCATTTATTTTAATGCAGACAGCATAAAAGCCTTTCAAGGTAATTGGCATACTTGTATAACACATCTTTTACCCATAAGCCCCTATTATGAAACTCCTGAAGGTTTTTTTTGGACAGATACGGTAAACTGGATGCGTGTGAGTGGAGATTTTATTGCACAAGGAGGTGAAAGATTTTTTATAATTGGATGTTTTAGAGATAGCCTGGAAGCAAATTATACAGTTGTTAATGATACTGCTAGTTTAGCTTATCGAGGCGCCTACTACTACATAGACGATGTAGCAGTATGGTACTGCGATGAGGATGAGAGCGTGAGTGAAGATTTATTTGTGCCCAATGCCTTTAGCCCCAATGGCGATGGTAATAATGATACTTTAAAAGTACTGGGCAAGGGCATAGCCGAGCTAGAATTTGCCATATACAACCGCTGGGGCGAGCTTATATTTAAAACTCACGATGCAAAACAAGGCTGGGATGGTAACTATAAAGGCCAAAAAAGCGAACCCGCTGTGTATGCATATTATGTAAAAGCCCGCATGCGCAATGGTAAGGAGGTATTTAAAAAAGGAAATGTAACTTTGATTAGATAGTGAATAGTAAACAAGATAATACAGTACTTTGAAAATGTTGGTTTAGCGTCTTTTCTTTTTTTCCGCAAAAAAGAAAAGAAGCACTATTTGATAAAATATAAGTAGCGTAGGCATTGACGCAAACACGGGCGTGTGCAGGAGTGAATAAAAACTTTAGCAAAAGCAGATACAATGCTTTTTGCGTAAAAAAGTTTTTAGAGCGGGCAGAAGTATTTTTGCGTCTTGAATTTTTGGTTCTTTTTGTTCAAGCAAAAAGAACATAAGAAATAAAAACATAAACGCCTGTTTCAACACAAAAGAAAAGTAAGAAATAAACAACAGAACTATGGCGCGAGCTATATTAAAATGGGATATAGAAGATTATTTTGGTATGCAGCAAAACAGCGCTTATTTTGAAGAGGAAAATACCCGGGCAGAAGATAAATTTATGCAGGTATATCCCAATCCATCCGAAGCAAGTTTCAATGTACTGTTTGCAGGTAATATGCCCGATGCTTATAGAGTAATAGACGTAACAGGTAAAACGGTTTTGCAAGGAGTGGTTAACAATAGCCTTATGGAATTGGATTTAAGCCAAATGCCAAGTGGAGTATATTTGCTTATTGCTACTATTAACAATGAAGTATTACACAGCAAACGACTGATAAAAACAAATAAATAATTGAACAGTAAAATAAAAATACTCATCCTGTCCTTAACCCCTCTCCTTTGGAGAGGGGCAGGGGGTGAGCTTATTGCTCAACCCAATTTAGTTAATAATTATAGTTTTGAAGATACTGTTTCTTGTCCTATTGGATTAACAGAAATATGTAAAGTTGAATATTGGTTTCAGCCTGCAAAAACACAATTTCAAAGTGTTTGTCAGCTAAGTAGCACTGATGTTTATAATTCTTGTAGCAATTCTACTCCGGTTAATCTAAATGGTTACCAGATGCCAAAAACTTAAAATGCATATATAGGTGTTGGTTTATATATCGATTCTAATCCAAACTACCGAGAATATATAGAAGGCAGCTTATCAGAGCCATTAATAGCAAATAAAAAATATTGCGTAAGTTTTTTTGTGAGTTTGGCTGAAATGTCAGACTACAGTACAGACAGAATAGGTTATATTTTACAAATGACAGTTTGTTTAGCAATGGATTAATTTGTATTAACGTTATACCGCATATAGAATCGCCCGAAGGAATTTTTTTGGATGATACTTTAAACTGGATGGAGGTAAGCGGAATATACATAGCCCAAGGAGGAGAACGATTTATTACCATAGGCAATTTTAGAGATGGTATAGCAACAAATTTACAGGCAACCAATTTTGGTATAGGTCAAGAAACTGTTTATTACTACCTAGATGATGTTAGTGTATGGTATTGCGATGAGGATGAGAGCGTGAGCGAAGACCTTTTTGTACCCAATGCCTTTAGCCCCAATGGAGATGGCTTAAACGATTATTTTGTAATACAAGGCATAGAACAATACCCCGATAACGAGCTGTATATATACAACCGCTGGGGCGAGTTAGTATATTATAAATCAAAGTACGATAACAGCTTTACAGGCGAGAGTAATACCCAAACACTTTTTGGTAAAACCCTAACAGAAGGCACGTATTTTTATGTTTTTAGAACAGGAAAAGAAAACAAGAGCTATAGCGGTTTTTTAGAGTTGGGAAGATAGTTTGTTTTGCTTTCTTTTGTCTTGAAAAAAAATTCAAATTGCAAATAATTTTCTGCGCGCTCTAAAAACTACTTTATCCTAAAGTATTATAATGACTTTGGGGCTTTATTTTTTTTCTCCTACTGTAAATGCCGGTATTCCTGTAATATCGGCACCGGTAATGAGCAAATGTATATCATGGGTACCTTCGTAAGTAATAACACTTTCTAAATTACACATGTGTCGCATAATAGGGTACTCGTTGGTAATGCCCATGCCTCCGTGTATCTGACGAGCTTCGCGGGCTATGGTGAGGGCCATGTGCACGTTGTTGCGTTTGGCCATAGATATTTGTGCACTGGTAGCCCGGCCTTCGTTGCGCAATACCCCTAAACGCCAGGTCAATAATTGCGCTTTGGTAATTTCAGTTAGCATTTCTGCCAGTTTTTTTTGCGTTAACTGAAAAGCTGCAATAGGCACATTAAATTGAATTCTTTCTTTAGCGTATCGCAAAGCCGAATCATAACAATCCATAGCCGCACCAATGGCGCCCCAGGCAATTCCAAAGCGGGCACTATCTAAGCAACTCAAAGGTGCCCCCAGCCCCGATTTGTTGGGTAATAAATTCTCTTTAGGCACTTTTACGTTATCAAAAACAAGTTCTCCGGTGGCAGAAGCGCGTAAACTTAATTTACCATGTGTTTCGGGGGTGGTAAAGCCTTCCATACCTCTTTCAACCAACAAGCCCCAAATTCTACCTTCTTCGTTTTTAGCCCACACAACGGCAACATCAGCAAACGGAGCATTTGATATCCACATTTTTGCGCCATTTAATAGATAGTGGTCGCCCATATCTTTAAAATTTGTAATCATCCCTCCGGGATTAGAACCATAATCGGGCTCGGTTAATCCAAAGCAGCCTATCCATTCACCACTTGCCAGTTTGGGTAAATATTTTTTGCGTTGTTCTTCTGTACCGTATTTGTAAATAGGATACATAACCAGCGAGCTTTGCACCGAAGCCGTTGAGCGTATCCCCGAATCGGCCCGCTCCAGCTCTTGCATAATTAGCCCATAAGATATCTGATCTAAGCCTGCGCCTCCGTATTCTGCAGGTATGTAAGGCCCAAAGGCGCCAATTTCGGCCAGACCTTTAATCAGGTGTTTAGGAAAAACACCTTTTTCGTAATGTTCTTCAATAATAGGGGTAACTTCTTTTTTAACCCAAGAACGGGTAGCATCCCGCACCATTTTTTGTTCCTCGGTAAGCAATTCATCCATCAGGTAATAGTCAGGATGTTGAAATAAATCAGTTCTGGCCATGTTAATTTGTTTGTTGCAAAAGTATCAAAAATGCTATAACCTCTTAAAAACCCATCTGTCAAATTGCTCAGCCCAAGCATACACAAATGGTTTAGCGTTTTTTAAACAGTTTTATGCTAATATTGTTTACCCGGTTTCAAGCCAAAAACGCAAGTAATCAGAGGCATTTGGCAGCCTTCAGGATGATTGATTAGGATGCGTATTTCAATTCTGGCATGATTTTTACCATGTGGGTAATAAAATCTTTAGATGTATATAAAATCAATATATTTGTGAAATTCGTAACATCAAAAGCCCGTTTTAAGTAAAAATGCGTATAAAATTTGCAATATTCATTCTCCTTGCTATACCTTTATGTATGGGTTTTAGCACGGAGGTGGTGCAAGAACAACCAAAAGAAGATGCGCAAATAAAATTAAGGGCATTATATATGTATAATTTTGCCACATTGATAGATTGGCCTAAAGAATATAAGCAAGGCGATTTTCTGATAGGGATTGTAAATGAAAACAACCTGTTTGAGGAAATGGTAGCAAAATATTCCAATAAAATGATTGGCTCGCAGCCAATACGTATCAAGCGATTTAACTCGGCATCCGAAATAACCCAATGTCATATTATTTATTTGCCGGCCGATGTTAGCGATAAAACCGTAGAAGTTGCTAAGAAATACCGTTCTAAAAGCACCCTGGTAGTTACAGAAAAAGAGGGTAAATTAAAAGACGGAGCAACGATAAATCTGATCATCAGAAACAATAAATTAACTTACGAAATAAGCAAAGGCAATGCTAATAAAAGCAAATTAATTGTTGGTTCAAAACTTGAAACGCTGGCTTTTAAAGTAGAATGATAAAAAAAATATACATATTAGTTATTTTGACCTTATCGGCCTTGGTAAGCAATGCTCAGCAAAGCTATACCCAAACCGCTTATAAATATTTTGAGCAAAATGATTATGTGAAAGCCGCCTTATATTCAGACAGTGCCGTACTGAATGATAAAGAAAACAGCAGCGCATTTACCTGGCACGTAAGAGGATATGTGTACAAGGAATACTATAAAAATATTGATAAACTAAACAGTCGGTCTGAAGCCAGAGTAAAAGCTATCGAAGCATTTAAAAAATCAATTGAATTAGACAGTGAAAATCAATTTAAAGAGAACAATCTTAAAAATATTGAATATTTAGCCATAGCTTATTACAACGATGCCGTAAAAACATTAAACATCGAAACCTATCAAACTTCGGAAGAGTTTTACTACGAGTATAAAAAATTAATGATTGAAAACAATATTAAAACCGACTTTAACAAGTCGGATGCAGAATACTATAACGCTATGGCAACCGTAATGATAAAAGCATACAACAAGTTAGATAACGAGGCAGATAAATATTTTGACAAGGCAATAGAATATTATAAAAAAGTATTAACTATAGATGAAGAAAATTGTTTTGCACTATACCAGATAGGCATATTGTATTACAACCGGGGTGTAGATATAATCCTTTCGCTCGAAGATACGGCAGATCTCGAAAAAGTAATTGAAGCACAGGAAAAATTAGCCCAATACATGAGTTTATCGGAACCTTACCTTAAAAAAGCCTGGGAAATATTTAAATCGGGTAAAGAGTGTAAAAATGTAAGCGAAATAATAGAAGGATTAAAAGGCATCAATTATCAGCGTCAAAATACTGAAGAAATGCAGTATTGGGAAAAAATTCAAAAACAATACAAAGAGTAAATCCATCTTTGCAATACACTTTTTGAAAATTAAATTTACTATTGTATCTTGTGCGCCCTTTAGCGCATGAAAAGACGTTTTACAATTGGTTGGAAAATCGGTGCCGGATTTGGCTTCATCATATTTTTTATCATCGTTGTATTTTATGTTACCATTCAGAATATTGGCAGCGGTATAGAAGTATTTGAAAAAAAGGAACAAATACAACAACTGCAAGACAACATAGAAAAACCCGTCAGAGAAGAGCTCAACAACCTGCGAAACCTTATCCTGCAATCCAAGGGCTTGATTATAAAATGGGCAACCGTACCTTCGCGTGAAGATGACTTAGACAAAATACTGCTTATAAAAATAACTGAAGATTCCATTCCGGTCAGCATCCATCGTTTAAAAAAATTTAACGAACACTGGAATGACAAAGAACAACAAATGCTCCGTGAATTAGAGCAAGACGTCAGCGTTCTATTTGATATGCACGATCAAATAAAAAACAGCTTCAGTTCGATAGAAAGTTATAACGACCAGTTAAATGTTTTTATGGTAACCCCCTTAATTGCGGCAGACGGAGATATTACCAAGCAAACCAATAAAGTTATTTTTGAAATAGATGACCTGATAAAAAGACAAGAAAAACGCTCCGAAAAAACAAGCGAAGAACTTCGTATATCCCGAGAAAAAACCAAAAAATCATTTAACTTTTTATTTTGGCTGGTGGTTATTATGGCCGGTGCAGCAGTTATTAGTTCAGTATTCATTGCTACACTTACAACCCGCTCCATCGTTCGCCCCATCCGAAACGTAAAAGCAATACTCACTTTACTGGGAAGAGGAATAATACCCAAGCAAAAAATTAAACCCCGTAATGATGAGATAGGCGATATGGCCGTAGCCCTCAACACTTTGATAGACGGATTTCAAAGCACCACCGAATTTTCTAAACAAATAGGTGCCGGTAATTTTAATTATCGCTATAAACCGCTTAGCGATGAAGATGTACTTGGACATGCCCTGTTAAAAATGCGCGATGACCTGGCCGAAAACGAAAGAATATTAGAACAAAAAGTAATAGAACGAACCGAAGAAGTTGTAAGACAAAAAGAAGAAATCGAAAAACAACGACAAAAACTGGAAGAACTGTATAAAGACGTAACCGATAGTATACGTTATGCAAAACGTTTACAAGAATCTATTTTACCACCCGATAATTTTATTAAACAATTACTTCCCGAATCGTTTGTATTATATAAACCAAAAGATATTGTAAGTGGCGATTTTTACTGGTTTTATAAAAAAGAAAACAAAATATTATTTGCTGCGGTAGATTGTACCGGACATGGTGTGCCGGGAGCCTTTATGAGCCTGGTAGGAGCCAACGCTCTTAACCAGGCCGTAAAAGAACACGGGGTAGTACAACCGGCTAAAATTTTAGAAGACATAAACAAACTTTCTTCCGAAACCTTAAATAAAAACAACGAAAATAACACTGTGCGCGATGGGATGGATTTAGCCCTATGCAGTATTGATAAAAAATCTATGGAATTAGAATATGCCGGAGCAAATAATCCGTTATATTTGATAAGAAATAATGAGTTGATAGAAATAAAAGCGGATAAATTTGCCATTGGAGCATTTGAACCAGGCACCAAAAATTATACAAACCATAAATGGCAATTACAAAAGGGAGATAAATTATATGTGTTTTCAGATGGCTATGCCGACCAGTTTGGAGGACTAAAAGGCAAAAAATTTATGTACCGGCAATTTAGAGACGTGTTGTTAAAAATATCAGACAAAAATATGCAAACACAAAAACAGCTTTTGTTAGAAACATTGGAAAAATGGAAAGGTATGTACGAACAAGTTGATGATATATTAGTAATTGGAGTAGAAATATAAAAACATAAAAATATGGCAGAATGGTGGAACACACTTAGCAATTTTGAAAAAATATACTGGGTAATAGCATTGCTATTTACAATTATTCTGGTCATACAATTAATAACTGCTTTTGTAATAGGCGTTGATACAGATGCCGGAACACCGGATATGGATATAGATGCCGATGGCGGAATAGGTATGCAGTTTTTTACCTTTAGAAACATGGTGGGCTTTTTTACCATTTTCGGTTGGGTAGGCATTGCCTGTATCAGGGCAGATTTATCTACTTGGTTAGTCATTACGCTCTCGGTAATATCAGGCTTAATAATGATGTTTTTAATGGCCTGGATATTTTTTATGCTTGGTAAACTACAGGAAGACGGTTCGTTGAACCTTAAAAACGCTATCGGGTTGGTTGGAGAGGTATATTTGGTTATTGGCGCCAAAAGAAGCAAAATAGGAAAAGTACAAATCAAAGTACAAGGAGTATTAAGAGAATTAGACGCCCTTACCGATGAAGAAGAAGATTTACAATTTGGGAACGTAATACAAGTTAAAAATATCATAAACGATCAAATACTTTTAGTAGAAAAATTTAAAAATTAATAACTATGGAAAACTTTGATAACGGACAGTTTTTGCTGATTGCACTGGCAGCCGGGGTAATATTTATTATTGCCATATTTTTTCAGGCACTGAAACGCTACAAACGATGCCCTTCTGACAGAATACTGGTAGTATATGGTAAAGTAGGCAAAAACAAAGAAAGCGGACGAACAGCAAAATGTATTCATGGCGGGGCAGCATTTGTATGGCCCGTAATACAAGATTATGCTTATTTGGATTTACAACCCTTAGCTATAGAAGCAAACCTTACCAACGCATTAAGTAAGCAAAATATTCGGGTAGATGTTCCGTCACGGTTTACCGTAGGTATATCAACCGAACCCGGAGTTATGGAAAATGCAGCCGAGCGTTTATTGGGATTAGACCAGAAACATATTTACGACCTGGCACAAAATATTATCTTCGGTCAGTTGCGTTTGGTTGTAGCAACTATGGAAATAGAAGAAATTAACAGCAACCGCGATAAATTCCTTTCTAACATATCAGCCAACGTAGAAGCTGAACTAAAAAAAATCGGATTAAAATTAATAAATGTAAATGTAACCGATATCAAGGATGAATCAGGTTATATTGAGGCATTAGGAAAAGAAGCAGCAGCCAAAGCAATTAACGATGCGAGAGTAAGCGTTGCAGAAAAAACCCGTGACGGTTCAATAGGTGAAGCCAATGCCGTGCAAGAGCAAAGAATACGTGTTGCAGAAGCAGTAGCAAAAGCAAAAATAGGCGAAGCACAAGCCGAACAAGCTCAACGGGTAGAAATTGCAAGCGCAGAAGCAAAAGCAAAAATAGGCGAAGCCGAAGCACAAAGTAAAGAACGTATACAAACAGCCGATGCCAATGCAAAAGCAGTAGAAGGAGAAAACCTTGCGCGAATAGAAATAGCAAAGTCAGAAGCCCAAAGACGCGAAGCCGAAGCCGAAGCCCTAAGAATAGCCATTGCAGCCGAAAAAGTAAAACAGGCAAAGGCACTCGAAGAAGCCTATCTTGCCGAAAAATCTGCCGAACAGGCACGCGCAGAAAAAAACAAAGCTTCGCAACAAGCCGATATTATTATACCGGCAGAGATACAAAAACAAAAAATTGAAATTGATGCCGCTGCCGAAGCAGAAAAAACCAGAATTCGCGCCAAAGGCGAAGCAGATGCTATTTACTTAAAAATGGAAGCTGAAGCAAAAGGAATTTATGAAATATTAAGCAAACAAGCCGAAGGATTCCAGCAACTGGTAAAAGCTGCAGGTAATAATTCGCGCGATGCCGTAATGATTATGATTGCAGATAAATTACCCGAATTAGTTAAAACGCAAGCTGAAGCAATTCGCAATATTAAAATTGATAAAATTACTGTTTGGGATGGTGGCAATACCCCTGACGGAAAAAATTCTACCGCAAATTTTATTTCGGGTTTATATAAATCAGTTCCGCCTTTAGAAGAAATGTTTAATATGGCAGGTATGCAATTACCGGAATATCTAAGAACCAAAAAAGAAGAAAAGCTGCCGGATTCGGGAAATAAAAAAAATCCCCCTAAAGATAAATACAACGAAAACAAACCCAAAGAAGAATAATCAATAAACTTTTCTTGTATAAATAAGATTTGTTTTTAACTTTGTAAATTGATAATACAAAAATAAAAATGAATATGGCAAAATTTAACAAAAGTCCAAAATCAGCAAGAAATTACAGATTACTTACCACACATTTAAAACCCAAAAAAAAATCGGAAGAAGACTCATATAATTTACAACTAAAAAGTTTTGAAGAGCTGTATAAAGAAGAAAAAGAAGCTCACGAAAAAGTTAAAACAAAATATACCCGGTTAAAAGAAGAACTTGAAGAAGAAGTAAGATTGAAAAACGAATCCTATAAAAAAGCCAGAGCTCTAAGAGAGCAAATAGAAAACATAAAAGAAGAAAATATAGAGCTTAAAAAAACGATTAAAGAATTACAAAACGAATTAGGAAGGTATAAAAGAACTACTAAATAATTATACAATCGTGTCGCCTGCATACATATATGACTTGCTTGATTAATAAGAATTTTGAGATAAAAAATCCATAGAAATCTGAGATTATTAAGAAAAGAAGTATATTAACTTTTAGGGGATTAAATTTCTACAGCCGAATTTGGTTGTATAGCTTTTTGGCTATGAATTGGAAAAAAAGCTAAAAACCGTTTCGCTCAGTTGGATGAACCGGCTTTTAATCATCATCTCCATCGTCAGTTGATGAAAGATATTGATTGGATAAGTGCTGGTCTTTGTCATAAAAATAAATTTGAATTTGAGCCACATCCCGCAAAAAATCAATTTTAATAATATTTATGCGGTTTATTTTTAAGCCGGTTCGTTCTTGCAAATCAGCAAGTAATTCGTGCCTTTTTTCAGGTTTTATTAAATCTATTTTTTCGTACATCACAATGCGGTTACTTTCGTGTTTCAAAAACCATATTTTTTCAAATCCATATACTAAAGATGTAACCGCAACATTGGCAAAAGCAAGTTCTACTAAGCTTATTTTTTTGTTGGCCATGGCATTAATTACCGATAAGCCAATGGTTATAAATAAATAAGTCATTTCTTTAATAGGGATGGCATCGGTACGATAACGTATAATGCTAAATACGGCAAACAAGCCCAAGGCAATACCCGTTGCGAGTTTATTGTTTTGTAAGATATAGCAAAGAAAAAACGTAACCACACTGATTAAAATATAAGTAAAAAGGTAATCTTTTCTTCTTGTGGTTGGATAGTAAATATAACGAACAATAATTACTAAAAACAGTAAATTAAGCAAAAACTTAAAGAGTAATTTCCAAAAGTCAACATCCATTAAGGGAATTCCTAAAAAAGAAAACGCTTCTTCAGGCAAAGCCATGTTACTAAGGTTTTCGGTATTGTCGCTGAAATCTTCTGCCTGCAAGCGAAACAAAAAATTAAAGAAAGTAAATGTATTCATATTATAGGATTAATTTTATACAATGCCAGTAATTGTGGTTTAAAGTTATTGTATTTAATTTTTTTATTTAAAAGTACATTTCCCATACAATATTTGCTGATAGAGCCCTCTCTGATACCTGAATTTTTAAGTGCTTGGGCAAATTGCGAACTCATACTTGCTTGCTCTTGTTTTATTTCGGCAATTACCAGATTATTAAGAGATATGCTCTGGTCGTTCTTTATAAAAGTAAGATTTAAATCAATCGTTATGCGTTCTTTTTTTTGCGTATTAACCAGGGTAATTCGGTTAAAATTATTCCAAAGAGCTTCTTGTAAATATGGGGATTGGCCGGTTACTTTTTGAATGAAATCAAGGGAATGACTGCTTAAAGGCGATTCAAAATTATTGAGTTTAACTCTTTTTTTATCCGTTCTGCCCTTATATTTTTTTTTTATCTCTAAAAAAAACAAATTCGACTCCACATAGTTTCGGATACGAACTTTATAACGGTTAGTGTATCCATTATGGTGTTTTAAATAAAGCAATTTATCGGGAGTATCAAAATAAAGTGATTTATATGCCAGCATGTTGTTGTTTAAAATATTTAACACCCGGTAATGGTTTTTTGATTGTTTGAGCACATCGGGTAAACAGGAAATATTAAAAAAAAACTTAGTATCGGTTCGGTTCATTAATTTTACACTATCCATTTCTTCTAAAGAAATGGGAGCAAACTCATTTAATATTTCCCGGTAGTGAGTCAAAAAAGTTAATCGTTAATTTCTATAGTACCTAAATCAACAATTTGGTTTTTATCGGTTATTTCAACACTTTTAATAATGGTTGTTCTGCCGGATGGATTAGATGGGTTATAAGGAATATCGCGGGAGTAAACAAATACTTTATACAAGCCCTTTCTTAAATATTTAAATTCAAAGGAGCCGTCATAACTTGTTCGGTATCGGTCGTCATAGGCAGTACCTTCGCCATAAATAATATATACATCGTATTCCGATGCCCAATATTCTCCGTTTAAGGATGTGCCGGAATTGTTATAATCTTTTACCCATAGTTTACCTGTAATTTTGGCGGCTCCTCCTTCACCGGGTTCTTTTCGACAAGAGCTATTGAAGAATGCTAATGCTATTATTGCAATTAAGATATATAGGTTTTTCATGTTCATTAAGAATAATTAATTAGTTTTGAATTTGTTTGAATAAAACTAAACACAAATTTAACAATTTCTTTATTACAATGTATAAATAAAAAATGATGGGTAAAAACACTGAAATACGAGTAGATTACGAAGTTTTAAAAAATGATGATAATCGTTATCAGCAGCTTTTGGAAGAGGCTAAATATGCTTGCAGTGCTGCATATGCACCCTACTCGGGATTTAAAGTGGGCTGTGCACTTTTGCTAGATGACAACGTTATAGTAGTAGGAAACAACCAGGAAAACGCAGCATATCCTTCGGGTTTGTGTGCAGAAAGAGTTGCTTTTTTTGCAGCTTCGGCACAATACCCCGATAAAAACATACAAACAGCAGTCATATATGCTGATGCGGCTAATTTTAATTTGTACGAACCGGTAAGCCCTTGCGGAGCATGCAGACAAGTAATGGCAGAATACGAACTAAAACAAATGCAGCCAATCACATTGTTACTGGCTGCCGAGGGTTGTGATACTATTTTAAAATTTGAAAATGTATCATGCTTATTGCCCTTGCTTTTTAATGAGAATAGATTGAAAAGGTTTTAATATCCTTATAAAATTTATCTATAAATTAGTTTGAAGCCGCAATACTTAGTATACAGATGAGAGCAAGTAAAAACAATTTATTTGTTTGAAGATGGGGTAAGTTATATTTACATTTATACTGTACTTAATCAAGGTTAAGCGGCAAATATGCAATTGCAAATAAGTTGGTCTTAGTAATATGTTTTATTCACACTTTTCTGTTTCTTGCATCACTTTATCCCAAAACTCCTTGTTCTTTTCATCATCCTGAGGATACTTCTTTTCAATGTCTTGTTCGTAGTTTTCTCTTTCTTCGCGAGCTTTTTCCCTAGCTTCGTCATCGGTTGCGTTTTTAACTTTTTCGTTTAGCTCGCACCATTTTTTCGCAACCGATTCAGGACTATCTTTATCCCCGCTGCAAGAAATAAAGTAAACAGCCGTAAAAATTGCTACTGATAAAATTGTTTTTTTCATGTGTATAAGTTTTGATTTATGGTTTAAATGTATAAAAAAATTATTTAATAATCATCTGTCAATCGAAGTTTTACCATACATCGCACAATTTACAATATCTTCTGCATATATTTTGTTTGCTTCTGCATCTTCGGCCAGTTTCTGTTTGTGTTGTTCTGCCAATTCTGCGCATTTATTTATTTGTTCCTGATCCGGAGAATCGTTTTTAAAAGCCCAGGTTACACATTTACAATATTCTGAGGCCATAGCCCGTGGACTTGAAGAAGTGCAGGAAATAAAAGACTGGCTATTCATCAATAGTATCGCAGTTAAAGGTAAGCTGCTCAATTTTTTTAAGTGCCTCATAGTTGTTTTTATATTTATCTTTTATTTTTATTTCCAGATTATATAGTTTGTCGTAAACCTCATCTTTATTGGCATCCGGCTGCATATATAGATAATTTAACTCGCACCATTCATCAGCCAGTTGTTCGGGTGTTTCATCATGGCAAGATAAAAAAACAAACAAACTAACGACAACGCCTGTAAGCTTCAACAAACGATTGATATTGGTCGGTATGTTCATATTTTTTATGATACTCGTCAAACATTTTTAAACATTCTTCCATTTTCGCGTCAGCTTGTTCTATTGCAGTTTTATGAACCTCGTTATAACATCTGCATATTTCTTTAGCATCGTACTCCGGGCCTCCGCAAGCCATAAAACAGAAACATAAAATTGAAACTAAATCCGTTTTATTCACATCAAAAATTTTTTAAAGATTAAAAATATGATTTAACCTGCCAAACTAATTTATTAACCAATCACACTGGGTTTAACAAAGTTGGGTAGCACTGCGGTTGTCTTTCGGCAGGCGGCCACTAAATATACTAATAAGTTATGCGGTTAAATAAATCCCTGCCATAAAAAATATACCACAGTAAAAATGATAATTGGTTGAAAACAAATTTTATGTGGTTAAAAAAATGTGCCTATATAAAGTATATTTGCAGCCGCTTCAATGCCTCATAGCAACCTTAATATTACACCTAAATTGCCAAAAACCGGACTTAGCATTTTTTCGGTTATGAGCAAACTGGCCATGGAAAACAATGCCATTAATCTATCGCAGGGTTTTCCGGATTTTGATGTTTCGCCCGAACTAACCGAACTGGTTTATAAACATCTGAAAGACGGAAAAAATCAATATGCTCCGATGCCCGGATTACCAATATTAAGAGAAGTAATCAGCGATAAAATTTTTAAAAATTATGCTTTAAAATACAATCCTGATACCGAAATTACAATCACGGCAGGCGGAACCGAAGCCATATATGCGGCTATTGCTGCGTTTATAAAAGAAGGCGATGAAGTAGTAATATTTACACCGGCTTACGATTGCTACGAGCCGGCCATTTTACTCAATGGAGGGAAACCCGTTTATGTACAAATGCAATATCCTGAATATAGCATAGATTGGCAGCAGGTAAGAAAGGTATTAAACCGAAAAACAAAAATGATAATTATCAATACGCCCCATAATCCCACCGGAAGTGTATTGAAAAAAAACGACTTAAAAGAGCTGGAAAGAATAACTGCCAATACCGATATTTTAGTGCTTAGTGACGAAGTTTACGAGCATATTATTTTTGATAAACAAGAACATCAAAGTGTTTGTAAATTTCCGTTGCTTGCCGAAAGGGCTTTAGCGGTATTTTCTTTTGGTAAAATGTTTCATGTAACCGGATGGAAAACCGGATATGTAGTGGCCCCTTCCAATTTAATGAATGAGTTTAGAAAAGCACATCAATACATTGTTTTTTCGGTAAACACACCCTTGCAATATGCCTTTGCCGAATATATGCAAAACGAAAGTAATTACCGTATGCTGCCCGATTTTTATCAGCAAAAACGCGATTTCTTTCGCAGCGCAATAAAAGATAGTCGTTTTAAATTACTGCCTTGTACGGGCACATACTTTCAGTTGCTTAGTTATGCGGATATTACTGACGAAAAAGATACTGATTTTGCCATCAGACTTACCAAACAAAAAGGAATTGCCTCTATACCGGTTTCGGTGTTTTACAACAATCCTACCGATAATAAAGTGCTTAGATTTTGTTTTGCCAAAAAAAATGAAACCCTTGAAAAAGCTGTACAGATAATCAATAATATTTAGCGTGCAAAATTCACTCAACATAACGCTTGTACAAACCTCTTTAATATGGGAAGATAAAAAAGCAAATATCGAATTATTTGATAAACATTTAAGTACTGTCGGAAAAACAGATATAATTATTTTACCCGAAATGTTTACCACAGGGTTTTCTATGCAGCCGCATTTGCTGTTCGAAGATATGCAGGGAAAAACTTTCAATTGGATGAAACAACAAGCTGCCCAAAAAAAATGTGCAATTACGGGCAGTATCATCGTTAAAGAAAATGATGCTTTTTATAACCGGTTGATATGGGTAGATGAACATGGTAAAACATACTGGTACAACAAAAGACACCTTTTTAGAATGGCCGGTGAAGACAAATACTACAGCATGGGGTTTGAAAAAATTATTATACCTTATAAAGGTTGGAATATCTGTCCGTTGATATGTTACGATTTAAGATTTCCCGTATGGAGCCGAAATAAATACCGCAATGGTAATTATGATTATGATTTACTGATATATGTTGCTAACTGGCCTGAGCCGAGAAACAATGCGTGGAAATTATTATTACAAGCCAGAGCCATTGAAAATTTGTGTTATGTTGCAGGAGTAAACAGAATAGGTATTGACGGTAACAATATCAACTACACCGGAGATTCCCGGGTAATCAATTATAAAGGCGATATATTGAATCTATCCTCTTCATCAGGTTTTTTTATACAACAAATTGAAATTAGTAAAGGGGATTTAGAGGTTTTCAGAAATAAATTTCCGGCAGGTATGGATGCGGATAATTTTGAAATACATTAAACCCCAATTCAGCATTATAAATTTGACAAAGTTGTTTTTATTTTTTCGGAAACATCAATCGCATAACAGCAAACGAAAGATTTAAAAATACCAGCTTTGAATAAGCATTGCGCTCAATATAGTAATATGCCTTATTCAGTTCTTCGTTTAAAGGCACCACATTGTATCCGTGAACAAATTTTGAAAATTTTGCAACAAACTGCTTTTCTTTGTCGTGGGCGTTTAACAACTCTCCTTGTGTATATGTACCGATAATGCATTGCCTGATAACGTGCAGGGAGTATCGCAGAAAGTTTTTTTGTTGCTCACGTCCTTTGTCGGCCAAATCATCTATCCATTCCATAATTCCGCTAACATCTTTATTAAAGCAGTGAAGCATCCAGGTTCTGAAACTCTCCATACTGGTTAAGGTTTCAGCGGCTCCGCTCAAAATATTCTGCGCTGCCCAAATACTTCCTTCCGCAATCGAAATAATGTTACCGGCTTCTTCGGCAGTTATTCCTTTTTCATCACAAAGCCATTTATACATATCTGCATCGCTTACAGGCTGTATTTTATGCAATTGAGTACGCGATAAAATAGTTGGCAAAATATTTTCAAAATTCTCGGCTATTAAAATAAAAAGGGTTTTATCGGGCGGCTCTTCGAGTATTTTTAGCAGTTTGTTGGCTACCGTTGCATTCATCATTTCGGCCATCCATATAATCATTATTTTATATTCTCCCTCGTAAGTCTTATAACTTAATTTTTTAAGAATATTGGCGGCTTCTTTTTCAAATATTTGCGGAGCTTTACTTTCAGCACTTAATTGTTCAACCCAATATGCAATATTCATATACGGATGTTCTAATACTGCTTTTCGAAATTCAGCAAGAACATCATCGCTGGTTTCAATTTTTCGCTCTTTAATTACCGGAAAGGCAAAATGCATATCGGGATGCTCCAGTTTATTTGCCTTTAAACAAGACGAACATACACCGCAAGCATCTGTATCTTGCCTATTTGTGCATAAAATATATGTAGCGTATGCCAAAGCTAAAGGCAAACCACCGCTGCCCGGTGCATTTAAAAATAATTGCGCATGACTTACACGGTTTTCTTTAACGCTATGTATAAGTCGTTGTTTTATTTCTTCTTGCCCAATTACTTCTTTAAACAACATACACAAAAGTAGTAAAATACCGGGAATAATTATTTAAACCCTATATGTTTTGCTAATAATTCTAAAATACCTAAAGCTGAAAAGATAATTTTAATTGCTATTAGCCAACCTGTAAACAAGCTTCTTAAACAAGGGAAAAAAATATACTGCTTTTAGAAATGCATTTGTTTTAAAAACATTTTTAATTGAATCTGAGTATTACTCAAAATAATACAGTTTCTAAATTGTATTATAAAATATTATTTTCATTATTTTTGTATGGTGAAAAAAATATCAGCCATATTATTTTTATTCATCTTCATAAATGCGAATACTGATTTCGGACAATTATTCAGATTGCCAACACTGGTTCATCATTATTTAGAACACGTTGAATGGGACAATATGACTTTATTAGAATTTTTATCCGAACATTATACAGCAACAATTAATCATCCTGACGACAAGCATCACGACCACCAAAAATTACCTTACAAAAATACAGACTGTCATACTTCACAAGTTGTTACATTTCTATTACAACCAACTTTTTCAATCAGTCATATTATTCCCGAATCAGTAGAATTAAATAAAACTAACCGCAATCAACAACGTTATTCAAACACCTATCTCAATAGTATTTGGCAACCGCCACGTATTAGTTAATCATTTTTTACAATTCTATTTTTTACAAAAAGCATAAGTGCTTTTTAAATTGTTGTGTTAGGTTGCTTTGCAACATTACACATGGTATTTATGATTAACTAAAAATTTATGTTGAATAAAATAATCGGTTTCTCTGTAAAGAACAAACTTATCACGGGGCTTTTTGTGATTGCCCTTATAGGTTACGGTATTTATGAGGTTATGCGTTTGCCGATTGATGCTGTACCTGACATCACTAACAACCAGGTGCAAATAATTACCGTTGCTCCGGCTTTGGGAGCAACCGATATAGAACGACTAATTACTTTTCCCTTAGAACAAGCAAACAGCAATCTTCCATACTTAAAGGAATTGCGCAGTTACTCAAGTTTTGGTTTGTCTGTTATCACGATTGTTTTTGAAGACGATGTGGATGTTTATTGGGCAAGACAACAAATTGCAGAAAGACTGCAACAAGTACAAGACGAGCTTCCAAAGGGATTTGGTTCGCCATTTTTAGCCCCGGTTACCACAGGTTTGGGCGAAATTTATCAATATATTGTCCGCCCCGAAAAAGGTTATGAAAACAAATACAGCGCAATGGAACTACGCACCATTCAAGACTGGATTGTACGTAAGCAATTGCTGGGGGTTAAAGGAGTAGCAGAAATCAGCAGTTTTGGTGGTTTACTCAAACAATACGAAATAGCCGTTGAACCAGAAAAATTGCTCGCATACAATATCACTATCAACGATGTTTTTACAGCTCTTGAAAAAAATAATCAAAATACAGGTGGTTCGTATATTGAAAAAGGACCATCAGCTTTGTTTATCCGAAGCGAAGGCTTGGTAAGTAATTTTAAAGATATTGAAAACATCGTTGTAAAAAATTTGCCAAACGGTGTTCCGCTTTTAATTCGTGATGTAGCAGAAGTAAAATTAGGAAACGCTACACGCTATGGTGCTTTGACTTACAACGGAGAATTGCAGGTTTCGGGAGCACTCGTTTTGATGTTGAAAGGTGCAAACAGTAACGAGGTAATAAGAAATATAAAAAAACGCATCGAAGAAATTAAAAAATTGTTGCCCGAAGGAGTAACCATTGAACCGTTTATAGACCGAACCAAAATGGTAAACAACGCAATCAGCACCGTTGCTAAAAATTTAACTGAAGGTGCATTGATTGTCATTTTTGTTTTAGTATTGTTTTTAGGCAATTTGCGGGCAGGTTTGTTGGTCGCTTCCGTCATTCCGCTTTCAATGTTATTCGCCATTATTCTGATGAATTTGTTTGGTGTAAGCGGAAACTTAATGAGTTTGGGAGCAATAGATTTTGGATTGATTGTGGATGGTGCGGTTATCATCGTAGAAGCGGTAATGCACCGACTTACGCACAGCAAAAATTTCAGCAATATCAAAAAACTTTCGCAAAGCGAAATGGACACCGAAGTAAATTATTCTGCTTCTAGAATGATGAACAGTGCTGTTTTCGGTCAAATCATCATTCTGATTGTTTACTTGCCAATTTTTACGTTGCAGGGAATTGAAGGAAAAATGTTTAAACCAATGGCTCAAACTGTAGCTTTTGCTTTAGCAGGCGCATTTGTGCTATCACTAACTTATATTCCTATGATGAGTGCTTTGTTTTTGAGTAAAAACATTTCGCATAAGCAAACATTTTCAGATAAAATGATGAGCCATCTGGAGTGCTTTTATCAAAAGTATTTAGTAAAAGCCTTACGTTTTCAAAACACTATTTTGACTTTCGTTATATCCTTGTTTGTTGTTGCCATTTTTGTTTTGACGCAATTAGGTGGAGAATTTATTCCCGCTTTGCCCGAAGGAGATTTTGCTGTAGAAACAAGGGTATTACCCGGCAGTAATCTCAATACATCTATTGAGGCCGTTTCAAAAGCATCAAAAATTTTGTTGGAAAAATTCCCGGAAGTGGAACGAATTGTTACAAAAACAGGAAGCAGTGAAGTGCCCACCGATCCGATGCCATTGGACGCATCGGATATGATTATTGTGTTAAAAAGCAGAAGCGAATGGACATCTGCCAAAACTTACCGGGAACTGGAAGCAAAAATGATAAATACTTTGCAAGCTATACCGGGTGTAACATTCAGCTTTCAGTTTCCTGTTGCCATGCGGTTTAACGAATTAATATCAGGAGCAAAGCAAGACGTTGTTTGTAAAATTTTTGGAGAGAATTTAGATACGCTTGCATTTTATGCCAATAAATTGGGAAAAATATGCAATACCATTGATGGCAGTAGTGGTGTTTATGTAGAAAAAGTACTAGGACTTCCACAAATTACCATTCAATACAATCGTAATGCTATTGCTCAATATGGTTTAACTATCAGCGACATTAACCGGGTTGTAAATACTGCTTTTGCAGGCGAAATAAGCGGAACTGTTTACGAAGGCGAAAAGCGTTTCGATTTGGTTGTTCGCCTCAAAAATGAAAAGCGCAGAGACATAACAGATGTTCAAAATCTTCTTATACCAACACCCCAAGGAACACAAATACCGCTTAATACGGTTGCCAAAATAGAAATTGTTGAAGCACCAAACCAAATTCAGCGCGAAAATTCTCAACGCAGAATTATAGTTGGTTTTAATGTGCGCGGTCGTGATGTGCAAACTACCGTACAAGAGCTACAACAAAAAACAGAACAGCAAATTAAATTACCTCCGGGTTACCGCATTACTTATGGCGGAGCATTTGAAAACCTGGAAGAAGCAAAAGCACGTTTACAAATTGCCGTTCCTGTTTCGTTGGCATTGATTTTTTTACTGTTATATTTTGCTTTCCACTCAGTAAAGCAGGGGTTGCTTATCTATTCCGCCATTCCGCTATCGGCAATCGGTGGTATTTTAGCATTAGCTATTCGCAACATTTCATTCAGCATCAGCGCAGGAATAGGGTTCATTGCCTTATTTGGTGTTGCTGTGCTAAACGGTATAGTGCTGATTGCCGAATTTAATCATTTGAAAAAAATGGGCTACACCGATTTGAAACGCATCGTAATAAAAGGCACAATCATTCGTTTGCGACCGGTTTTGATGACTGCTTTTGTAGCCTCTTTAGGGTTTCTCCCGATGGCAATAAGTACTGGCGAAGGCGCAGAAGTACAAAGGCCTTTAGCAACAGTGGTAATTGGCGGTTTGCTCCTTGCTACGTTTTTAACTCTTTTTATTTTACCTGTTTTATATATAATATTTCATCAAAAAAAAATAATCAATAAGAAAGTAACAGCTTTGCTTGTTGTGTTTTCTGTTTTTTCTTTTCAGGAAATTAACGCTCAAACGCCAATTACATTACAACAAGCGATTGACACAGCTTTAGCAAATAATCTTTCCTTAAAAAACGAACGTCTGAAAAGCGAATACCAGCAAAAAATAATCCGGACAGCAACAGAAATCCCTCCAACAAACATCGTTGCCGAATACGGACAAATTAACAGTTTTTACAACGACACACGATTGGGAATATATCAAACCATCCAATTTCCTTTAGTTTATGCACGTCAAAAAGTACTATTAACTGAACAATGGAAAAGCAGTCTTCTGAAAATAGATTTTCAGGAAGCACAAATAAAAAAGGAAGTAACGCAAGTTTTTTATATGCTTATTTATATGCAACAAAAAAAGGAATTGTTGCAAAAGAACGACAGTATTTTTTCTGAATTTATGAATCAAGCCACATTGCGTTTCAGTAATGGAGAAAGTAATATTTTGGAAAAAACAACAGTCCAAAATCAGCGTGGACAAATAGCATTACAGTTGTTGCAATTAGAACAAGATATAGCGCTGCTGCAACTACAGTTTCAATTATTACTTAACACAACAACAGTTTTTGTACCCGATAAAAACGAAATTAAGCAAAATTATTTTTCGGAAAGTGACTCTACACTTTTGAGTTCCAATCCTGCGATAAAGTTTTGGAATCAACAACAGGAAATTGCAAGGGCAAATACTAAATTAGAACGTTCACGGCTTGCTCCCGATATTACTACCGGATATAACATTATGGGAATGAAAGGAACCGGAGCTGACAACTTAGTTTACAATAGCACCCTGCAATTCCAATCCGGACAAATCGGATTAGGCATTCCCATTTTTGCAGGAAGTCAAAAAGCAAGAATAAACGCAGCCAAAACAAACGAAAAAATTGCTGCAAATGAGTATGAAATGAACCTGCAAATCTTTAAAAAGTCATATTATACAGCTTTTGCACAATATCAGAAGTTTGAAGAAGCAGTAAAGTATTTTGAATCTTCAGCATTAAAAAATGCTGAAATAATTACATCTACTGCCAACCTGCAATTTTTGAATGGCGACATCAATTATTTGGAATGGGTGTTGTTAGTCAATCAGGCGACAGCCATACAAAGCGAATACATTGACGCCTTGAAAAACAGAAATCTTGCTATTGCAGAATTAAATTTTTACATCAACAAATAAATATCGTAACCAATGAAAAATATCATTATAAATATCAGTTTTTGTGCATTACTTTTTTCGTGTGTTAATGAAACAATAACAGAACAAACAAATGAGGAAAAAAATTCTTCAAATATTGTTACTCTTACCCAAGAGCAATGTAAAAATGTAGACATCGAAACAGGTACATTGATTAATAAAAACATTTCATCTTTATTAAAAGTAAACGGAAAAATTGACGTGCCTCCGCAAAATATAGTTTCAGTAAGTGTACCGCTGGGTGGATATTTAAAATCTACCCATTTATTACCGGGAATGTTCATCAATAAAGGTGAAGTATTGGCTGTAATAGAAGATTTACAATACATACAATTGCAACAAGAATACTTAACGGCAAAAGCACAACTTTTATTAATTGAAAGCGAATATAATCGCCAAATGGAGTTGAATAAAAGCAAAGCTGCAAGCGATAAAATTTTTGAGCAGGCAAAAACCAATTACGAAACACACCTGGTTTTAATCAAATCGTTAGAGCAAAAACTCTTATTAATTGGACTCCATCCTGATAAAATAAACGCTAACAATATTTCAAAAAGTATCAATATTTATTCACCAATCACTGGTTTTGTTACGGCTGTCAATGCAAATATTGGCAAATATATAACCCCAACTGAAGTCTTGTTTGAGCTGGTAGACCCCAGGGATATTCATTTAACTCTGTCAGTTTTTGAAAAAGACATTAACAAACTTTCGGTCGGACAGAAACTTCTTGCTTATACCAACACCCGGCCTGAAAAAAAATATAAATGTGAAATCATTTTAATAAGCAGAAATTTGACATCGCAAGGCTTTGCCGAAGTACATTGCCATTTTGAGCAATACGACAAAATACTCTTACCCGGAATGTTTATGAATGCGGAGATTGAATATACTTCGCATCCATGTTATGTTTTACCTGAAAAAGCAGTTTTACGCTATGAGAATAAACAGTATATATTCATTGCAAAAGAAAACAATCAATTCCAAATGTTGGAAATACGAACCGGATATACCGAAAATGGGCTTGTAGAAGTTATTAATTCAGATAGTTTGATAAACCAACCTATTGTTGTTAAAGGTGCTTACAACCTGCTCATGGCAATCAAAAACAGTAGTAACAAATAACACAATAAATATTTGAGTTTAATTATCCCAAAATTGTCATTAGAAAAAATTAAGCTGAATATGTTGAAAACACTACAAAATTTACTATCAATTTCAGGTGTATTTTGTTAAAATGAGGTAAGATAATCTTACCGTGAAAACCGATTATCAAATTGCATTTACCGACAAAGAAATTACCCCTGGTCAGGCATCTTTTTGCTCATTAAAATGTTGGATAAAATGGAGTTTGATAAGTGTCTTTCAGAGCTATCATTACCCAAACAAGGCAT
>JBBIOU010000020.1:0-61668 GCA_037443205.1 Flavobacteriales bacterium
TCCGGTAGAATTTAAAATTCCCAACGCCTTTAGCCCAAACGCAGATGGCATCAATGATTTTTTTGTGATACAAGGTATAGAAGAGTGCCCAAACAATGAGTTGTTTATTTATAACCGTTGGGGGGAGTTGGTTTATTATAAAACAAATTATGATAATACCTGGAATGGAGAAAGCAACACCAAAACACCTTTCGGTAAAAAACTAACAGAAGGAACCTATTTTTATGTTTTCAGAACGGGTAAAGAGGGCGAAAGTTATAGTGGGTTTATTGAACTTAGAAGATAGTGAAGTAGTAAAATATTAATCAGCGAGCAATGATAATGTGTAAATGCGAATACGTAAGGCAAAAAGAAATGTAAGGATAAATAACCCCCATACTTTAAAAAAACTATCAAAACGGTGTATATTTGATAAACATTACAAGTAATAATCAGCTTATCTATATTGATAAATTAATTATAAGCAAATAACGAATAATGATTAAATTAAAAAATATAGCTCTGTATGCAGCCACTTTGTGGCTGCATACTAACTATATTTATGTATTAGCTCAACCACAAAATTTAGTGCCTAATCATAGCTTTGAAGATTTAACTAATGGTTGCCCACCGGATATATCTCATAATTTTAATGGTAATGTTAGTAATTGGTACAAAGGAGGAATAGATAGTCCTGAAATATATAGTATGTGTAACTCATTTATGAATGCACCAAATACTCCTGTTGGAATCAGAATGCCAAAATCAGGCGAAAATCTTGCTGCAATATTCACTGTATGGGGACAAAATAATTTTTCAAATTATATTGGAGTGCAATTAACTCAACCTCTACAATTGCAAAAAGAGTACTATTTCGAGATGTTCATCAGCTTAACAGAAAGTTCGTCTATTGCATGTCATAATATAGGAGTGTATTTTAGTCAAAATATGTTATGGTGCAACTGTAATAAAATAACAAATATAGTCCCGCAAATAGAAAACACAAAACAAGTATTGGCGCTGGATGATAGAGAAAATTGGATAAAAATGACGGGCACATTTGTATCACAAGGAGGTGAAGAATATATAACGATTGGCAATTATAGAGATAGCACAAGTGTTGAACAAGATACGTTATCTCCAATTTCACCTTGGGGTTTGAATTACTATTCATATCATTTTATTGATGATGTTTTTTTATATGATTACGAAGAATGGCAGGCATGGCAAGATAGTTTAAATAACAACCCTGCGCCAATAAGTCCGGTAGAATTTAAAATTCCCAACGCCTTTAGCCCAAACGCAGATGGCATCAATGATTTTTTTGTGATACAAGGTATAGAAGAGTGCCCAAACAATGAGTTGTTTATTTATAACCGTTGGGGGGAGTTGGTTTATTATAAAACAAATTATGATAATACCTGGAATGGAGAAAGCAACACCAAAACACCTTTCGGTAAAAAACTAACAGAAGGAACCTATTTTTATGTTTTCAGAACGGGTAAAGAGGGCGAAAGTTATAGTGGGTTTATTGAACTTAGAAGATAGTGAAGTAGTAAAATATTAATCAGCGAGCAATGATAATGTGTAAATGCGAATACGTAAGGCAAAAAGAAATGTAAGGATAAATAACCCCCATACTTTAAAAAAACTATCAAAACGGTGTATATTTGATAAACATTACAAGTAACAATCAGCTTATCTATATTGATAAATTAATTATAAGCAAATAACGAATAATGATTAAAGTAAAAAATATAGCTCTGTTTGCAGCCACTTTGTGGCTGCAAACTAACTATATTTATGTATTAGCACAACCACAAAATTTAGTGCCTAATCATAGTTTTGAAGATTTAACCAGTGGTTGTCCGCCTGATATACAGAATAACTTAATAAACTACACATTAAACTGGTATAGGCCAAATTCAATTGGTTCCCCTGATTATTTTCACAATTGTAATGGTAGTAATATTGGCTCTATGGGTCAACCTGAAAATGCTTTTGGTTTTCAATTACCAAAAACGGGCGATGCATATGCAGGAATATATAATTATGTTTACATTAGTAATCAAAAAGAGTATCTTGGAGCTCAGTTATTACTACCTCTTCAGGCCAATAAAAAATATTATTTTGAAATGCATGTGAGCTTAGCAGAATTATCCAATATGGTTTGCCATAATATAGGAGCGTATTTTAGTGCTTCTTTACTTTGGTGTAATTGTAATGAAATAAATAGTGTTATTCCACAGGTAGAAAATATATTAATAAATCAGTCATTAAATAATAAAACTGAATGGATAAAAGTATCAGGGGATTTTATTGCAATGGGAAATGAAGAATATCTAACAATAGGTAATTTTAGAAATAATAATAATTCAGAAGTTGATTCGCTAGAATTTCCTCTAAATTTAAATGGACCTTCATATTACTATATAGACGATGTATTTTTATATGATTATGAAGCATGGCAAGCATGGCAAGATAGTTTAAATAACAACCCTGTGCCAATAAATCCGGTAGAATTTAAAATCCCCAATGCCTTTAGCCCCAACGCAGATGGCATCAATGATTTTTTTGTGATACAAGGTATAGAAGAGTGCCCAAACAATGAGTTGTTTATTTATAACCGTTGGGGGGAGTTGGTGTATTACAAAGAGAAATATGATAATACATTTAGTGGATATTCTAACACCTCCCTCAGTCCCTCCTCAAAGAGGGATGTGCAGCGCACAAAGCCATTAGTAGAGGGCACGTATTATTATGTTTTCAGAACCGGTAAAGAGAATGAGAGTTATAATGGGTTTTTGGAGTTGAGGAGGTAGTCCCCCTCCAGCTCCCCCTCATGGGGGAGAGCTTTTTTGTGGAAATATAAAGTGCGCAGGCATGACACAAATACGGACGTAAATTTTTTGTTCAAGCAAAAAGAACATAAGAAATAAAAAAATAAACAAAACGAATGCAACAGATGCTTCGACAGGCTCAGCATGACAAAAGAAAGAATACACAAAATCAATGCAACAAATAGTGCAAGGTAATATTGGAGCAGACGATACCCTAAAATGGATAGCCCGCCATGCAGCCTGGAAAGAAATTAAACGAGATAGTTATTATTGGCAGTTTCCTGATTTGTATAACTTTGCTGATAGCACAGACAATGCAAACATGGGTAGCCTAAGTAGATTAGATAGCTTGATTAATGATACATTGATAGGTATTAGCTCACAAGCATATAATAATTTACAAGGTATTACTCCAAGCAATAACAGGGAAGAAAATATGCAGGATGTATTGAAAGTAGTTTTTGAAAAAGAACTATTCAATCAAATTGTTTTTACGCCTCAACAAAAGCAAAAACTGCAAGACATCGCCTGGCGCTGTCCATTAAGAGATGGTATTGCTGTGTATCAAGCAAGGGTCTTGCTATCGCAAATTGACAACACATTTTATTTGAATGAATGTGAACTGGATATGGAAGCAGAGCCAAGAAGTAATATGTTTGATGAGGAGGAAAATATAATTGAAAACAATATTCTTTTTAGCATATCGCCTAATCCTGCCAATACACAAATTACACTAACTCTATTATCTGAAATAGAAACAGAAGAACAAGAAGCGGTTGTTGTTGTGTTTAATGGTTTAGGCCAGGTAGTTGAAAAAACCAAGCTTGTTTTAAGCAATAACTTTATGTTGAATATAAACGTAAACAACTACAACAACGGAGTATATTTAATCCAGGTAAACAGCAAAAACAACGAATCTATTTTGTTTATAGATAAATTTATAATACAGCATTAACAAAATGCAAAATAAAATAAATACCCTGATTTTGATTTGCGCGGTGCATATATGCACCGCGCAACAAAATCTTGTTTTGAATCCAAGTTTTGAGGATACTGTATATTGCCCTATGAATCAACTGGGGGCAATTTGTGCAACACAATATTGGTTTCAGCCTAATATTTATTGGGGTAATGTTTGTAACAGCAGCAGTACAGATTTAATTTATTTAAATTGCAATTCCATTATTACTTTTTCTTTATTAGGCTATCAACTCCCAAGAACGGGTAACGCTTATGTTTTTATTGGGACTTATGTAAATGTAAATTTTCCAAATAATTCAAATAAAAACTCAAGAGAATATTTACAGGGAACATTATCGCATGCGCTAAAACAAAATAAAAAATATTGCATAGAGTTTTATATTTCTAAAGCAGATATGAGTAATCTTGCAATAGACAGAGTAGGAGTTTATTTTACTCAGGATTCTTTAAAGGTGAATCAAGGAAATATGTACCAGGTAATAAATATTATTCCTCAATTTGAAACGCCCGAATTCCTATTTTACACGGATACGGTTAATTGGGTAAAAGTAGAAGGAGAATTTATGGCACAAGGTGGCGAAAGATTTTTTACCATAGGGAATTTTAGAGATAGTAATAATACTAATTATATCATTGTTCAGAATCATGGTCCACAATATGATGTGGCAGGCTATTTCATAGACGATGTAGCCGTATATTATTGCGATGAGCCGGAGGATAGTATAATGCCTCTAAAAATCCCTAATGCCTTTAGCCCAAATGGAGATGGCATCAATGATTTTTATGTAATAGAAGGCATAGAAGAGTACCCAAACAATGAGTTATATATTTATAACCGCTGGGGTGAGTTGGTGTATTACAAAGAGAAATATGATAATAGTTGGAATGGAGAACCCCTCCTAAATCCTCCCCCCAAGGGAGGACTTATTATTGGCAAGAATAAGTTAGTAGAAGGCACGTATTTCTTTGTGCTCAAACTCAATCCCGATGCTGAAGGATTGAGTGGGTTTGTGGAACTCAGAAGGTAATACGCCTCCTTTAAATACTCCTCATGGAGATAAATTATTTTGAAAGCATCTCTTTTAGTCCTTCCTGCATGCTGTGAGTAGGTGAGTAGCCCAGTAATTTTTTTGCTTTTTCGATAGAAGCCAAAGAATGTTTGACTTCTCCTTTTCTGGGTGAGAGGTATTTTATGGGGATAGATTTTATGGCAGGATTTTTTTTGCCTAAAATATTTTTTATTGTGTTTATTAGTTCGTTGATGGAGGTGTTGTTACCATAAGCGATATTAAACACCGTGTTTAAAGCTGATTTATTTGTAGTGGCAGCAGCCAATTCGTTGGCCTGGATTACATTTTTTATATAGGTAAAATCTCTGGTTTGTGTACCATCACCAAAAACTTCGGGCGACTGCAAATTTTTTAGTTGCTCAATAAATTTGGGTATGGCGGCTGCATAAGGTCCGTTGGGGTTTTGTCGTTTGCCGAATACATTAAAATATCTTAAGCCTATGGTTTCCATGTTGTATAAATCGGAATATACTTTGGCATAAAGTTCATTAACATATTTGGTAACTGCATAAGGAGAAAGTGGCTTACCAATGCGTTCTTCTTGTTTGGGCAAGTCATGGTTATCGCCATAGGCAGAAGAACTTGCGGCATATACAAACCTTTTAACACCCGCGTCCTTAGCTGCTTGCAGCACATTTAAAAAACCGTTTATATTAATTTGATTTGTAGTTAAGGGGTCTTTTACCGAGCGAGGAACAGAACCTAATGCAGCCTGATGTAATACAATTTCATTGTATTTGATAGCATTTCTGCAGATGTTAATATCGCATATATCACCTTCAATCAGTTTAAAATTTTTGTGTGAAAGCAGATGTTGTATGTTTTCTATATTACCGGTAATAAAATTATCCAAACAAGTAATAGTATTGCCTTTGTTTAAAAAATACTCGCATAAATGCGAGCCAATAAAGCCCGCGCCTCCGGTAATTAATATGTTTTTGCCTGTCAGCAAATAATAATTATTTAGCGTAGTTTACAGCTCGTTTTTCGCGTATTACGGTTATTTTTACCTGTCCGGGATAAGTCATTTCAGTTTGTATGCGTTGCGATATATCAAATGATAGTTTGTCAACCTCAGCATCGCTTACTTTTTCACTTTCGCAAATTACGCGCAATTCTCTGCCTGCCTGTATAGCATAGGCATTAGAAACGCCCGGGTATGAGAGCGCGAGATTTTCAAGGTCTTTGATGCGTTTTACATAGGCTTCCATGATTTCTCTGCGTGCACCGGGTCTGGCGCCTGATATGGCATCGCATACCTGAACAATGGGAGAGATCATAGTGTTCATTTCTATTTCATCGTGGTGAGCGCCAATAGCATTGCATACTTCGGGTTTTTCTCCGTATTTTTCTGCCAGCTTCATGCCTAATATAGCGTGTGGCAATTCAGGTTCTTCATCGGGTACTTTTCCGATGTCGTGCAGCAGGCCTGCGCGTTTGGCCATTTTTACATTTAAGCCCAGTTCTCCGGCCATGATGGCGCAAAGGTTTGCCACTTCGCGTGAGTGTTGCAATAAATTTTGTCCGTATGATGAGCGATATTTCATGCGTCCTACCATCCGCATCAGTTCGGGGTGTAAACCATGTATGCCTAAATCTATACAGGTGCGCTTGCCGGTTTCAATAATTTCTTCTTCCAGGCGTTGCTTTGTTTTAGCAACTACTTCTTCGATTCTGGCCGGATGTATTCGCCCGTCTGAAACTAATTGATGGAGCGCTAAACGCGCAATTTCTCGTCTTACCGAATCAAAACATGATAAAATAATGGCTTCGGGGGTGTCGTCTACAATAATTTCAACCCCTGTAGCTGCTTCAAGTGCGCGGATGTTTCTTCCTTCACGGCCGATGATACGTCCTTTCAGTTCGTCATTTTCTATATTAAATACCGATACGGCATTTTCTATGGCAGTTTCGGTAGCTACGCGTTGAATACTTTGTATAACAATTTTTTTAGCTTCTTTATTGGCATTAATTTTTGCTTCTTCCATGGTGTCTTTGATGTATGCCATGGCTGCTGTTTTAGCTTCTGCTTTTAAAGCTTCTACCAGTTGGTTTTTAGCTTCATCACGACTGTAGCCTGATATTTTTTCGAGTTCTTCAACTTGCTTGCGGTGCGTTTTTTCGAGTTCTTCGAGTTTTGCGTTGCTTTTTTCCAATTGTGCAGTAAGGCGTTCTTTAAGTTGGTTGTTTTCTCTTTCCGCACGGGCTACTTCTTCCAGCTTTTTGGTAAGTTCTTTTTCTTTGTTGCGTGCTCTGTCTTCAGATGCCTGTACTTTGCGCTCTCTTTCCATGATAGCTTTTTCGTGTTCTTCTTTAAGCTGAAGAAATTTTTCTTTTGCCTGCAGTATTTTGTCTTTTTTTATGGCTTCGGCTTCTTTTTGAGCTTCGTTGATGATGGTATTTCTTCTGTTTTTAAGTGCGCTGTTCATTATCAGCCATACCAACACGGCACCGGTTATTAAACCTCCTGCTGCTCCTGCTATTAAACTAATTACATCCATGTTTCTTTAATAATTAAATTGTACAACAATAAATGAATCGTTGAGAATTAAAAACTAACGTGATAAAAAAATTGAAAAAATTACCGGCCTAAGGCCTGAATGAGGAGATTGTTTATTTCCTCGAGTTGCTTGTTTTCTTCAGGCGAAAGGTTTATTTCGCTGTGTTGCGAAGCCAATTGCAATGCCGTCATGGCAAGAAGGTCCTGCATGTCTTTTACGGCATAGTTTTGTCGTAGTGTATCAATAATTTTATTAACTGTTTCGGCAGCTTTGTGTACGCGTGCCTCATCAGCACTATGCACGGTAAGCGGATAGGTACGACCGCCAACAGATATTTTTATTGATACATCGCTCATTTATTGTGGCTTAATAAAGCAATACATTTTTCAATTTCTTTTACCAATTCGTTAATTTTTGTTTTAACCTGTGCAGAACGCATATCTGCTTCGGCTGTCAACGATTCGGCTTTTTTTAAAACTTCCAGGCGATGGTTTAATTCGCTGATTTGCAGTTGTTGCTTTTCTAATTCTTGCCGCAAAGTGTTGAGTTGCTCGTTTAGCTTATCTTTTTCAATATAGCTGTTTTGCAACTTGTCTTCGAGCATTTGCTTTTCCTGCTTCAATTGCCTGAACTGCCCCAACAGGGTTTGTATGTTTTCTTTTACTCTATTGAGTAGTTCCCGGGCATTACTCATAGCAAATTATCCAACCTAAAGTTTGTGCAAAATTAACATTGTTAATTAAAATATACTAAAATATTTCTTTGAAAATCAAAAAACTATGCATTTTGGGTATAAAATGTTTATAAACAGGACATAAAAGCGCTTAGTTTTGTTGACTTATGTCAAAAATTAAATCGGCATATTTTTGCCAACACTGTGGCTATCAATCACCTAAATGGTTGGGCAAATGCCCATCATGCAATGAGTGGAATACTTTTGTGGAAGAGGTTATTCAAA
Source organism: Flavobacteriales bacterium (assembly GCA_037443205.1). Classification (GTDB taxonomy): domain Bacteria; phylum Bacteroidota; class Bacteroidia; order Flavobacteriales_D; family UBA2798; genus JBBIOU01. The sequence goes on from JBBIOU010000020.1 coordinate 8,330, forward strand.
AAGAAAAAGATAGTTTACTGGCCGGCAGCAGCTTAATAAGTAAAAAATCACCTGCCCCGCGCCTAATATCAGAAGTTGATAATATACAAGAAAAAAGACTTGTATTAAACGACAAAGAACTTAATCGGGTTTTGGGCGGGGGGTTGGTTCCCGGTTCATTAATACTGATTGGTGGTGAGCCGGGTATTGGTAAATCAACCTTAATGCTGCAAATAGCGCTGAATAACAAAAATATTAAAACGCTTTATGTTTCGGGCGAAGAAAGCGAGAAACAAATACGTATGCGCGGAGAAAGAGTAGGATTAAAAAACACCCGTTGTTTTGTATTGGCAGATACTTCGTTGCAAAATATTTTTAAACAAGCAGAGCAGCTTCAACCTGAACTGTTAATTATAGATTCTATTCAGACTTTATATACGGCATTGGTAGATTCTTCTCCCGGAAGTGTTTCGCAAATTCGTGAGTGTACGGCTGAGCTTATGCGTTTCGCTAAAGAAACCGGTACCCCGGTATTTTTAGTGGGTCATATTACTAAAGACGGAAGTATTGCCGGACCAAAAGTATTAGAACACATGGTAGATACCGTGTTGCAATTTGAAGGTGACAGAAATCATATTTACCGCTTATTACGCTCGGTAAAAAATCGTTTTGGCTCAACCAACGAATTAGGTATATACGAAATGAGCGGAACGGGATTAAACGAGGTTGATAATCCATCGGCTTTACTGGTTAGTCAGCACGATGAAGATTTAAGCGGAGTAGCCATTGGCGCTACTTTAGAAGGGGTAAGGCCCTTATTGATAGAAGTGCAGGCATTGGTAAGTACCGCTGCATACGGAACCCCACAGCGAACAGCTACCGGTTTTGATTTACGCAGACTGAATATGCTGCTGGCGGTATTAGAAAAACGCTGCGGTTTTAAATTGGCCGCTAAAGATGTATTTTTAAATATTGCAGGAGGCATTAGAGTGGACGACCCGGCCATTGACCTCGCGGTGGTATGCTCGGTATTGTCTTCGAATGTAGATATGCCCGTTAAAAAAAACTTTTGTTTTTCGGCTGAGGTAGGACTAACCGGAGAAATAAGACCGGTTAATCGCGTTGAGCAAAGAATCAGCGAAGCCGAAAAATTAGGCTACGAAAAAATAATCGTATCCAAATACAATAAAGGTCTTTCACAAAAAAATCACCGGATTGAATTAATCATGGTTAGTAAAATAGAACAGGTTTTTAAAGGGATATTTTAATTGTAGATAAATTAGCCGTATTTTCAAAAAAATTGTGTTTAATAAATTAAATAATTACCGAATGATAGTTTATGAGTGATTTGAATCCAATGAATTGCTATTTTTGAAGAATCTAAAAGCGAATAAATTGGAAAGCATAGGATATGAAGGGAACGAAAAAATAATGCAACAAACACATCCTACACTGAAAGTTTGGGTAGATAATGGCATTATCTATGCAGTTTATTTGAAGAATACTGAAATTACCGTAGAACTTAAAAAAGAACACCACCGCATTTATAAACAATTAGTAGGAGATAAGCACATGCCTCTCTTGCTCGAAATAGAGGAGGGCGTAAGCGTAAACAGAGATGCCCGGGCGTTTTCAAAAAAAATAGAAAGTAAACAACCTTTTACTGCGTGTGCAGTTTATGTACACAGTTTATCATTTAAAATATTAGCTAATTTCTATGCCCGATTTTATAAACCCCATAAACCCTTTAAAGTATTTACCAATAAAAATGAAGCTCTGAAATGGTTACAACAATTTAAAGAAAATCCATTAACTTGAAAAAAACACATTTATATATTTTTTGTGCTATTACTATTGTTGTTTTTCCGGCCATAGGGTATCTTATCTATACCCGTCTGGTTAACGATAATTTTAAAGATATATTTATAAATCATATACCCTTGTGGATGCAACTGATATTAGGGTTGGTTACAGGGATATTTGCTGCCCTGATTGCCCGGCAAATCATAATGTTGGATTTTATGAGACCTGTGTATTACAAATATTCAGAAATTTTTGCAGGTCTTAATTTAACGTGGTTTGACGTGATAATTATTTCATTATGTGCAGGCATAGGCGAAGAAATCCTTTTCAGAGGAGCTATACAAGCGCTTTGGGGTATAATACCTACGGCAGTTTTTTTTGTTGCCATACATGGCTATCTAAACCCTATGGATTGGCGCATCAGTATATATGGTTTGTATATGACGTTAGTTATCGTATTAATAGGGTACTTTACCCGTGAGTATGGCATTTATACAGCAATTACGGCTCATACCATCATTGACCTTATTTTATTATTTAAACTAAAAAATAACTAAGATTTTTGTTTTTTTATTATCTTTAACGCGCTAAAACTTTTTATATATGGAAAATTTTATTTTAGAAGGCTCTCCTAAAACTCCTCGCATAAATTTTAACGCTAATACCGGAGTGCTTGAAATTAAAGGTAGGTCAATACCCGAAAACTCCATCGAATTTTATAAACCCATTTATGATTGGCTGGAAAAGTATATGCAGGTTGCTAAACCCGAAACAACGGTAAATGTAGTGTTAGAGTACTTTAATACCAGTTCGTCTAAATGTATTCTTGATTTTTTCAAAAAACTTGAAGTACTTAATAACAGCGGAAAAACAAAAGTTACCATTCATTGGCATTACGAAGAAGATGATGAAGATATGTTAGAGGCCGGAGAAGATTATCAGGCTATTATTTCGGTGCCGTTTAAAATGGTGGTAGTAGAAGAAATCTGATAACTAACTTTTTTAAATAATTAAACCCTGTTGTTAACAACAGGGTTTTTTAGTTTTATACAATTTTGTACATTTATGCAAGCTAATTTATTTTACCTATGAAATCAGAATATATAGCCGAATTATTGAAAGATAAAAAAATGATTATTCTGCCCGGCTTAGGAGCAATAAGTTATAATCCGGCAAACGTAAATGCCTATACATTTAATTCGTTTTTAAAGTTTAATGATGGTGTTTTAGCCGCTTACGTATCTTCAAAAGAAAATATCAGCACAGATGAGGCAGGAAAAAAAATAGAAACATTTATTGCAGGTATAGTTTCGGCATTAGATTCGGGACAGGAAATAATTATTAACCACGTTGGTAAATTAAAAAAATCAACAACAGGCAAAATTGAGTTTATTGCATTAACCTCTGCAGATAAACCTGTTATGCCTGCAACAGCCAATCCGCAGTTATCGGCAGAAACAAAACCACTCGAAAACAAAAATCAACCTGAGATTAAAAAAGAACCCGAAATAAAATCTGAAGAAACTAAAATAAAAGAAAAAACAACTCCCGAAACAGTTAAAAAAGAAAAACCACATAAAGTTAAAAAAGATAAAACCAAAACCAATAAACGATTAATATTATGGCTTGTTATTTTAATTATTTTGTTAGGTGGTAGCAGCGCTGCCTATATATATAAAGATAACCTGATGGTATTATACAATAAATATTTTACTAAAAAGGAGAAATCCGCTGAATCAAACCCTAAAAAAGAAGCACCAGAAAAACAATCCACTGAAATTATTATTGAAGAACCCAATGACTCATTGCAAACAGAGCAACCCCAAGATACAATACAAACAACACAAGTTGAACCTAAAACAAAAGAACCTGCAAAGCCTGTTGAGACAATTACTCCCGGAAATTATTACATTGTAATAGGCTGCTTTAGCACACGCGAAAATGCAGAAAAAATGATGGCAAAATCTAATGTTAAAGGCTATGCTACCGTAGATATGGGTGTTATTTCAGGTATGAACTATGTAGCTGCTGGCTCGGCCAGCGATATGAATGCTGCAAAAGAATTACTTACTAAAGTAAAAAACGATTTTCCCTCTGCCTGGATAATGAAGAGATAGAATGTTTACTTTTGATGAATGATAAAAATTAATATTGGCGGAGTTAACGAGCATTTTAATTTTCCCTGGAAACACGGTATTGAAACAAATGCATTTTATGAGCAGGGTATAGATTTGCAATGGCATGATATTGCCGGGGGTACAGGTGAAATGGTGAAGCTTTTAGTGCGGGGCGATTTACAACTGGCTGTGTTGCTTACGGAAGGATTTTATTTCAGTTTAGCCACCCATACCCATTCTGTATTACTTAGTAATTTTACTGATACCCCTTTAAAGTGGGGCGTGTTTGTGCATAAAAAATCAGCCATAGATAATTTGCAACAAATATTTAATAAAAAATTTGCCGTAAGTCGTCTGGGTTCAGGCTCGCACCTTATGGTCATTGTTTTTGCTCAACAAAATAATAAGCATATTCAAAATATGCGATTTGTAGAAAAACATTCTTTAAGCGGATGTTTGCATGCCATTAAAAACCATGAAGCAGATGTATTTTTATGGGAAAAATATACTACAAAACCTTTTATTCAGGATTATGAATTAAAACATATAGGCGATATACCTACTCCCTGGCCTGCCTTCTCTATTGTGTGTAACAAAGAGTTTTATTCTAAAAATACTTCACAAGTTAAAACCATAATCAATACTATTTTTAAGCTAAATAGTAATATAAATAGTAACAAAAAAAAGTATGCGCCACTTATAGCCAATCAATCTCAATTACCCGTTGACTGGATTATGGAGTGGATAGCAGAAACAACCTGGGCCGAAAAAAATATTTTGAACGACAGGATTGAAAAAAACATAAAAAATATTTTTACGAATGCCGGTTTAATAAAATAAACCGAATGAAAATTTTATTTATTATAAGTGTTTTTTTATGCAATATTATCTCGGCACAAATATTATATGTGCAAAAAACCTATCGTTTGCCTAAATTTATTAAAGAAAGTTCAGGAATATGTAAAATGCCTGACGGTAAATTTCTGACATTTAATGACAGCGGTAATTCTACGGATATCTATGTGCTGGATAACACAGCGCAACTTGTAAACATCATTAAATTAAAAGGTGTAAAAAATATTGATTGGGAAGCTGTTTCAGCTTGCGATAATACTGTTTATGTGGCTGATATCGGTAACAACTACAACTATCGAAATGTTTTTGAATTATACAGATTTACATATAACACAAAAGAAATAGAGTTGATAGCAGATAAAATTACATTTACCTATAAACACAATATTATACAAAATAAAAATCTGTGGGGTCATCATTATGATTCAGAAGCTATTTTATGTTACAAAAACAATTTGTATTTGTTTAGCAAAAACAGAAGCCGGCCTTACAACGGAATTTGTTATCTTTATAAAATTAATTTAAATAACAACAACGTAATTGTTCCTGTTGATAGTATAAATTTAGGTACATCCGGATTTTTTTCAAATTCGGTTACGGATGCTGCCCTAAGCCCATCCGGCAAAAAGTTGGCTTTGATTACTACCAAAAAAATATTTCTATTTTATGATTTTGATGAAGCTTATTTTTTTAAAGGCAAATATGCAATATTTACGTTCGATAAATTTACACAAAAAGAAGGTGTATGTTTTTTGAATAATGATACCCTTGTTGTTACCGATGAAAATAACCGTTTTTTGCCCGGAGGCAACATGTATTATTATGATGTAGGTTCTTATTTTAATGGGTGTAAAACATATCGCATACCTCAAATAGAACAAGTATATTTTAAGATTACACCCCAAAACAAAGCAAACGAGTATCGGTGTGCATTAAAAATAAAATTTAGTAACAAGTTTATTAATACGGATACTATAAATATTGAAATACATACACCGGAAAAAGGCAAAGTTTTTTTATTTAAAACAGTTGTAATAAACAATACATGTAATTATGTAATACCTTTTGCCATAAATAAAACTTTTGCAACCCAAAAATTATTTTTAAGAATATACCACCACAACAAATTAATTTATTCATCAAAAATTTACAATGTTTAAAGCAGTGATATTTGACATGGATGGCTTATTAGTAAATTCAGAGCCATTTTGGAGAGAAGCAGAAAAAGAAGTATTTGCTAAAGTTAATATACGGCTTACCGATGAAATGTGTTTTAAAACAGCAGGGTTAAGAATTGATGAGGTTGTGGCATACTGGTATAATAAATTTCCATGGAATGATTTACAGCAAGAGGATATAATAGCCATGATAATAAATAAAATGAATCAACTGATTGAAGAAAAAGCAGAACCCATGCCCGGAGTATATAACATATTAGATTACTTTACCCATAAAAATTTAGCAATGGCCATAGCATCAGCATCGCCTATGCTTTTGATAAACACAGTTGTAAATAAATTGAATATTAGAAATTATTTTTGCGAAATATGTTCGGCCGAAAATGAAAAATACGGCAAGCCACACCCTGATATTTATTTGCGTACAGCACAAAAACTAAATTATCAACCAGGCGAATGTTTAGTTTTTGAAGATTCATTCAATGGCATCATAGCAGCTAAGGCAGCCCGTATGAAAGTAGTTGCCGTACCCGAAGCAGCTATTCGGGGTCATTTAAAGTTTTATGCAGCCGATATGATATTAAACTCGCTCGAAGAATTTAATGATGATAAATTTTATGCATTATGCAACGATTAATTGTATTATCGGCAATATTTATATACAGTTATACTCAATTAATAGCGCAGATTAAATATGCACCGGTATTATACCTTAAGAGTAACTGTTTAAAAACCTTACCCGATTTAGCTGCTGAATATGGTAAAAATAAAGTATTAAAAGACAGTACGCATATATTACCCTTTTACACGGCAATTAGTTTTTACCCCGAACTTAAAAACATTAAAATAAAAGTTAAATACAAAAATATAAATACTACTATGGCAGCAAGACCAACTTTGTTGTCTTTGCTTATCAATAAACCCGACAAGCGAAAATATTTAATACTTATAAATAAACGCGCAGATAAATTAAACATTCCGTCTGTATACGATTTTACATTGAATGCACAGATAGGTTTGTTTGGACATGAATTGGCACATCTTTCGTATTATTTGAAAAACAATCGAAAAAAAATAATTCGGGTTGGATTAAATTATAAAAAACAAGAGTATAAAAAAGCATTCGAGAAAATGACAGATAAAATTACTATTGAGCATGGATTGGGCTGGCAGTTATATGATTTTTCGCAACAATTGCATAATCTTAAAAAAGTCAGCGATAAATATAAAAACTATAAATGCGAATATTATTTAACAACAGCAGAAATATATGATTATATGCAGGAACTGGGATACCGATAGCAGCACTAGTATTTCCAATGCAAGGTATGAAGCAGGTTGTCTATATCGGTTTTGATAAAATCCAGTACCGGTTTAACCGAGTCATAATTGGGTTTTACGTTAAAATACAAGGCGCCTCTTAAAAAATGTTTAATACTGTCAGTAACATAAAATTGCAAAGGCGTGGCTGCATTTCCTTTAATGTCATATACAAGTCCATAAACTTTAGTGCTGTCTATTACTATTGATTTTTTGTCTATTGAACTTGCTTTAATACTGTGTTCATAAGCCATGTTATGACTGTTTTCTATAAATGCTTTAATGTCGTCATTTTTTAGCAATTCTTTATATGTAACATAAAGTGTGGCATTAAACACAGGAAAATGTAAAGTAAAATAGCATTTTTGTTCATCTTTTTCTTTTAATTCAACAATCGAATAATTTGCGGCATATTCAAATAAATAGGGGCAATTGCTTTCAAACAGATAATATTTTTTGGAAGGTAAATCAATACGTAAATAACCTTTGGGTTTAGGCACGGTAGGTAAAGTATGATTGCAGGAAAAAAATATATATAGTAAAAGTATGCAACTAAATAATTTTTTATGATTCATGATGTATAGATATTTTAACTTGTTTTATTTTGCGTTTATCGGCAGCTTCGATGGTAAAGGTATAATTATTGAAATCAATTTTTTCATTTACCTGTGGCAGTCTGCCGGCAATTTCAAGTATAAATCCGCCTAAGGTATCAGAATCGCCTTTGTTTGCTTCAAATATATCTCCGTCAATATGCAAAACTTTATACATGTCTATCAAAGCGGTTTTGCCTTCAAATACATAGTTGTTATCATCAATTTTAGTATAAGTAATTTTTTCATCATCAAATTCGTCAGTTATTTCGCCAACAATTTCTTCAATTACATCTTCTAAAGTAACAATGCCTAAAGTTCCTCCGTATTCATCCACTACAATGGCCAGGTGTACTTTGCTGTTTTTAAATTCTTTAAGTAAATCATCTATTTTTTTGTTTTCAGGAACAAAAAATGCCGGACGAATAAGTTTTTTCCATTCAAAATCGTTACCCTCATTCAGGTAGGGAAGTAAATCCTTGATGTATAAAATACCTTTTATGTTATCTAACCTGTTTTCAAATACCGGAATACGCGAAAATCCTGAGTCTATTATTCCGGCAATAAGATGTAAGAAAGGTGTGTTTATATCATAAGCCACAACATCAGTTCTAGGCTTCATAATTTGTTTCGCATCTGTATTCCCAAATTTAACGATGCCCTCCAGTATTTTTTTCTCATCGCTGTTTTTGTTATCGGCATAGGTTAATTCGAGCGCTTTTTCCAATTCATCAACGGTAATTTGTTTTTTATTTTTTTCTATTTTTTTGTCTAAGAATTTTGTTCCGTTTATCATTATTTTACTCAGGGGTAAAAATATTGTTCGTAATAATAAAATATAACTTGCCATAATACGAGCAACCGACAGCGGATTGCGGCTTGCATATATTTTGGGCATTACTTCGCCAAACAATAAAATAATAAATGTTACGGCAAGTACTTCTAAAGTAAATTTGAGCCAATAGTTTTCCTCCTTAAATTCAAATATTTGGTTTATGGTGCTTGCGGAAATAATTACGATGGCAACATTTATCATGTTGTTGGTAATTAAAATGGTAGCGAGCAAACGCTTGGGTTTTTCAATAATATCGAGTATGCGTAAATCTTTACCGGTTTTTTGTTGTCGGATATTTTCTATTTGTGCAGGACTCAAAGAAAAATATGCTACTTCGCTGGCAGACACCATGGCAGATAAAAACAACAAAATAATTATACTTAGCAGCGAAAATACATCGGCTGTAGTTAATGTGTGAATAGTAATGTTTAATAATAATGAGGATTCCGCTGGAGGTTCCAAGGTTTAATATTTTAGATTAAAATGGCAAATCATCGGTGCCTTCTGCTTCGGGAATAAAACTACCCGGTTCTTCAGAGGGGCTGCTCTCGGAAGTTGCGTTGCTGCCTTTGCCCATCATTACCAAATTTTCTCCAACTATTTCGGTAATGTATTTGTTGTTTCCGTCTTTATCTTGATAAGAACGGGTGCGTAATTTGCCTTCTACATATATCTGCATGCCTTTCTTCAAATAGTTTTGTGCCACTTCGGCTAAACCTTTCCATAATACAATATTGTGCCAATCAGTTTGTGTTTTTGTTTCTCCGGTTGTTTTGTCTTTGTATGTTTCGCTGGTTGCTAATGGAAAGGAGGCTTTTACACCACCGCTTTCAAAGGTTCTTACTTCGGGGTCTTTACCTAAGTTACCTACTAAAATTACTTTGTTAATACTTTTTGCCATGACTATCTATGTTTATTGTTGATTGTAAAAATAAAAAATTCTGATTATATTATTTATAAAACTGCAAAAATATCTGTTAAATATTTTTCAATTAATCTGGGTACGGCTAATTCCGGTGGCTTTTTCCAGTTTTGTGCAACCATGTTTCCAGGGCAATTTTTGATATCCGGCAATTCAAATAAATAAAACACGGCATTTATTTTTCGGTGTGTCAGTATATGCGAATACACATCCGAAACATGAACCAGCTTTGCGGATAAATTTAATAACTGTTTGTTTTTAATTGTTTCAATCAGTTTTTTTTTAGTTATTTTTTTGTCGCTTTCTATCAGTAAAAAGTCGTATAAACCTTTCCAGATAGATTGAGAGCTGCGTTTTTTTAAAAAATATTTATTCTTGTATTTTAAAACTATATAGTAATACCAATAATTTTTAATGATTGTTTTATGTTGTTTTACGGGTAAGAAGTTTACTATGCCTGTCTGAAAAGCAACGCATCTGTTCTTAAAGATGCAATGGCTGCAAGCGGGGTTTTGCGGCACACATTGCAAGGCGCCAAATTCCATAATAGCCTGATTATACAGGGAAGGATTTTTTTTATCGAGCAATGTGGCAGCTTTTTCCATAAATATTTTTTTACCGGCAGCCGAGTCAATGGGTATATCAATACCCCAAATGCGCGCTAAAACACGATAAACATTACCGTCAATTACTGCGTGCGGTAAATTATAGGCAAAAGAGGCAATGGCTGCGGCCGTATAATCACCTACACCTTTTAATTTTTTTAATTCCTGATAGCTGTCGGGAAACCGGCCATGGCAATGTTCAACTATATATTTTGCAGTTTGATGAAGATTTCGGGCACGCGAATAATAACCAAGCCCTTGCCAAAGTTTCATAATTTTTTCGCTATCCGCGCGGGCCAGATTTGTTACCGTTGGAAACTCTTTTACAAAGCGTTTATAATAGCTTAAGCCTTGAGCTACGCGTGTTTGCTGCAGAATAATTTCAGAAAGCCATATACGATAAGGGTCTTGCGTATTGCGCCAGGGTAAATCCCTTTTGTTTATTTGATACCATGCACATATTTGCTTCGAAAAATTATTCATTCGTAGTGCAATTTTACACATTACGTCTAAAAATCAATATAATTGCATACAAAATTTAAGGCAAATAATAAATACATATATATTTGCTACACCAAATAAAGATAGGTTAAACCTAAAACCAAATAAAGCATGACAAAAGCAGATATTTGTGCTGATATTTCAGCAAAAACAGGAATCGAAAAAGTTACCGTGCAAGTTACAGTTGAAGCATTTATGACTTGCATACGCGAATCGCTTGAAAAAGGAAATAATGTTTACCTGAGAGGCTTTGGAAGTTTTATAGTTAAAAAACGGGCCGAAAAAACAGGTAGAAATATTTCTAAAAATCAGGCAATAATTATCCCTGCGCATTACATACCTGCTTTTAAACCTGCTAAAACCTTTGTAGAGCGCGTAAAAAGCAAAGTGAAAGTAGCAGAAAATGCTTAAAAAACCGGTAGTACACAGTATTTTATTTTTGCTTGGCGCGGTTTTGTTAACAACCTACCTATATCAGGCGCCTAAAAATTTACCAAATAAACAATATGAAAATTTAAGCCCCGACAATGCAGCAGTTATGCTGGCTTTGCATTATAAAGAAACAGGCAGTTCCGGCCCGATGCAGGGGATTAGCATGCTAAAAAAAATTGTAAAGTCCAACCCGCAAAATACCAACGCTTTATGGTATTTAGGCTTGTTTTCGATGCAAAGCGGTCAATATGACAAAGCCATCAATTGGTTTGCTTTGCTATTGCCCCAGCTTAAAGGTGAAGAAAAAGTAAATGTTCTTTTGGCCATGGCCGAAGCGCAATTCCACATAGGAGATACGGCTGCCAGACGTAATACTTTGATGCAAGTGTTTGATATTTCGAATGATTCATTACTTTTGCAGTCCATTAAAGAAAATTTAAACATTCAATAACATAAAAACATTTTAACTATGCCCAGCGGTAAAAAAAGAAAACGTTCTAAAATGGCTACGCATAAGCGTAAAAAAAGATTGCGCAAGAATCGTCATAAAAAGAAAAAATAATTTCTTTCTGAACTATTAATCCTGTTTATATACCTGTTATATTTTATGCAGGTATGTATAATTAATGCTTATTATTTTGAGCCTGGAGTTATATATAAATGCTCAACCAAACGAAGTTGTTGTTGCTTTAACCAACGATAAAAAGTTAGTTGAACTCCACCGCGAAAAGAGCAACAATTCATTTTCGGTGGGCGATGTTTTTTTGGGAAAAGTTAAGCGCGTGGTACCGGGATTAAATGCTGCCTTTGTTAATGTTGGCTATGATAAAGATGCTTTTTTACACTATTTAGATTTAGGCCCTCAGTTTGCTTCGCTCTCTAAATACACCAAGCGCGCATTAAATAATAAACAGGTAAGCCATAAACTTGAGCACTTTGATTTGGAGCCCGACATAAAAAAGGACGGTAAAATAAACCAGGTAATTTCGGCCAATCAAAACATATTGGTTCAAATTGCCAAAGAGCCCATTTCGGCCAAGGGTCCACGATTGAGTTCAGAAATTACTTTAGCCGGAAGATATGTAGTGCTGGTACCCTTTTCCAACAAAATTTCTGTATCGCAAAAATTAAAAAACGATGAGGAGAAGAAAAGACTAAAATCGGTAATAGAAAATATACGCCCTAAAAATTTTGGAGTAATTATACGCACCGTTGCCGAGAATAAATCGGTAGCAGAATTAGAACAAGACCTGAACGAGTTATTAAAAAAATGGAAAAGTTGCGTAGAAACACTCTCCTACAGTGAACCTCCTAAAAAAGTTTTAGGCGAATTAGACAGAACATCGGTATTACTCAGAGATATCTTAAACGAAAAATTTAATGCTATTTATGTAAACAATCATAAACTTTACGAAGAAATTAAATCATACATCCGAAACATAGCCCCCGACAGCGAAAAAATTGTAAAGCTATATAACGGGAGTTTAGATTTATTTGAACACTTTGGCATAAATAAGCAAATTAAAGCCATGTTTGGCCGACAGGTAGCCTTGCCCGGTGGAGGCTATTTGATTATCGAACACACCGAAGCCATGCACGTAATTGACGTTAACAGCGGCAACCGTAGAAGTACAGACCAGGAACAAAACGCATTAAAGGTAAATCTTGAAGCAGCAGAAGAAATAGCCCGCGTATTGCGATTAAGAGATATGGGAGGAATTGTGGCAGTTGATTTTATAGACATGCACGAATCAGAAAATCGTAAAAAATTATACGAACACCTGAAACAATGCATGAAAAGCGACCGGGCAAAGCACAGTGTATTACCACCCAGTAAATTCGGGGTTATAGAAATTACGCGTCAACGGGTGAGACCCGAAACCGCCATACAAACCACCGAAAAATGTCCCTGTTGCCATGGTAGTGGCGAAGTAGAAGCAACCATACTGCTGGTTGACGAAATAGAAAATAACCTGCGTTTTATTATCGAAGAAAAAAAAGTAAAAAAAATAAATCTGCATGTTCATCCCTTTGTTGCAGCTTATCTTAAAAAGGGTATTATTTCGTATCGCCTTAAATGGTTATTTAAATACAAACGATGGATTAAAATAAAAGGCCTTACCTCTAATAATTTTTTAGAATATCACTTCATTGATAAATACGGTTTAGAAATAGAATAATTCTTTCCATAAATTTATCAACCAAAAATATCATGACATAAACATATTAACACGCTTATTTCTACATTTGCTATAACTTTATCATACATTATTTATGCAAGCTACCTCCATGCCTTACATACAATTTAACCGCGAAAATCTGAATGATGCGGAATTAATAAACATTTATAAACAAATCCTTATACCTCGGCTAATCGAAGAAAAAATGCTGATACTTCTACGTCAGGGTAAAATTTCTAAATGGTTTTCTGGATATGGGCAGGAAGGTATATCCGTAGGTACAACTATGGCTATGCAAGCGGATGAATATATTTTACCCATGCACAGAAATCTTGGGGTTTTTACTGCTCGTCAACTTCCGCTGCATCGTTTGTTTGCACAATTTCAGGGTAAAGAATTAGGTTTTACCAAAGGACGCGACAGAAGTTTTCATTTTGGCGTAAAAGAATACAACATAGTTGGGATGATTTCTCACCTGGGTCCTCAAATGGGTATTGCGGATGGAATTGCCTTAGCTCATAAACTAAAAAAAGAACACAAATGTACACTTGTATTTACAGGTGACGGAGGAGCCAGCGAAGGAGATTTTCATGAAGCAGTAAATGTAGCTGCCGTTTGGGATTTGCCTGTTATTTTTACTATCGAAAATAATCAATGGGGATTATCAACCCCCTCCAATGAACAATTTCGTTGCAAACAATTTATAGATAAAGCAATAGGATATGGTATTGAAGGAATTCAGGTTGACGGCAATAACATATTAGAAGTATATAACACTACCCGAAAAATTGCAGAAGATATCCGCAAAAATCCAAGGCCGGTATTACTCGAGTGCATAACTTTTCGAATGCGTGGACATGAAGAGGCTTCGGGTACAAAATATTATCCTGAAGGATTGCAAGATAAGTGGAGCAAAAAAGACCCGGTTGATAATTACGAACAATACTTATTACAACAAGGAATTATTGATATCCGTCAGAAGGAAAACATCCGCAATGAAATTAAAAAACACATTGCCGATGAATTAGAAATAGCTTTTGCACAACCTGTAATCATTGCAGATACAGAAAAAGAACTCAACGATATTTATGCGCCCACTGTCAACTCCGAAATTTTACCCGGGCAAAATAATAAAACAGAAAAAAGGTTTATTGATGCTATCAGCGATGCATTAAAAATAGCCATGAAAAAACACGACAATCTGATATTGATGGGACAAGATATTGCAGAATATGGCGGAGTATTTAAAGTAACCGAAGGGTTTGTTAAAGAATTTGGCAAAGAACGAGTGCGCAACACCCCACTTTGCGAAAGCGCTATTATTGGTTGCGGATTAGGCCTAAGCATCAAAGGAATGAAAGCCATGTGCGAAATGCAGTTTGCTGATTTTGTTACCTGCGGATTTAATCAAATCGTAAACAATTTGGCAAAAATACATTATCGTTGGGGGCAAAATGCCGATGTTGTTGTGCGCATGCCAACAGGTGCCGGTGTGGGTGCCGGACCGTTTCATTCGCAAAGCAACGAAGCATGGTTTTATCATACCCCGGGTTTAAAAGTAGTTTATCCGGCCTTCCCCAACGAGGCAAAAGGTTTGTTACTGGCATCTATTGCCGACCCTAACCCGATAATATTCTTTGAACATAAAGCGCTCTATCGTAGTATAAGCGAAGATGTGTGTGATGATTATTTTACACTCGAAATTGGCAAAGCTTCGGTTATTAAAACAGGCAATCAGGTAAGTATTATAACTTATGGCTATGGCGTACATTGGGCTTTAGAACTTCAATCGCAACATCCCGAAATTGACATGGAAATAATTAATTTAAGAACACTTTTGCCTTTAGATACAAATACCATTTTTAATTCGGTTAAAAAAACAAGCAGAGCACTTGTGTTACATGAAGATTGTTTAACCGGAGGTATTGGCGGAGATATTTCGGCTCTTATTACCGAAAATTGTTTTGAGTATTTAGATGCTCCGGTTATGAGGGTTGCAAGTTTAGATACTCCCGTTCCGTTTGCTATACCGCTTGAAAATAATTTTTTACCCAAAGAAAGGTTTAAAGAAAAACTGTTTAAACTACTGCAGTATTAAACCTAAATTACATATTAGAAAATATGTAATTTATAAAGCGCTTGAATCATTCTGATTGATGAATTTGGGTTAAATTTATATATAATTACCCTTACCTTTTGTTTATTGTAAACAAAAAGGTAAGGGTAAAAATCAGGTAATTAAAGTAAAAACATCATTCTTTAATTTCCATATCTTCGTCATCAGCATGGGCAAAAGTACCATCAGCATTAACTAATGCTTTTAGAACAAACCCGGGTTTAGTAAGTCTTACCCAATATCTGTCAGTATTTTTTTTATGATTAATTAAGCGGGTAGCCCAGTCAACTTTAAACCCTTTGTATTCTTGCAAAATAATTGAACTTACGTTTTGAGGTACGTTGGCTGCAGGATAGTGATAGGCGGTGAAATGTTTTTCGCCACTGGCAAAATATCTGGCCCGACAATGCATATTGTTATGGGTTAACACGGCTTCGAATTGTTTGCCTGCTTTAACTTCCCATCGGGCAGGAACTATACCCGGAAAATCTTTTAAGTATTGATCTTTAACAACCTGCGGAACAAGTTTTGAGCCCGGTTGGCTTATGGCATTAATACTTATTAAGATAAACGCCACTAAAATGCATAAAGGTGTTTTCATAATTATTTGTGTTTTTTAAATTCAGGTAAATTTTTTTACAAAATATATGCCATTGTTCAAAATTACATCTTACATCCCAACTTCCCTGAAACCAAAATAAAAATGGTATGCAAATTATTTCTGTGTTTAATGCTTATATGCCTGATTAATAATTTTAAAAATATAGATAAAAGTATTTATAGATTAATATTAATATTGACAAAGGTCATATTTTATTTTGATTCCCATCATCAATTACGCCTTTAAAGCCATTTACATTTGGCAAAGTCATGTAATATAATTATGGGGGTTTTGTACATAATGATTGGAGCCAGTTTGTTTTTAGCCATAGGTTTTATTATAGCATTTATTTGGGCTGTAAAAAAGGGGCAATACGAAGATGATTACTCCCCTTCAGTGCGCATCTTATTTGATACCGATACAATTGAAAAAAAATCTAAAAATGATAATAATTTATGACCAGAGAATTACAAACTGAAAAATTTTTTTATGACAACAAAATTGTAAAATTATTTGCCTATGCAACTATTTTATGGGGTTTAGTAGGTATGCTGGTGGGGCTTATAGCATCGCTGCAAATGATATATCCCGATTTATTAAATTTAGAATACACCACATTTGGGCGTATAAGACCATTACATACCAACGCGGTAATTTTTGCATTTGTAGGTAACGGTATTTTTATGGGAGTGTATTACTCCCTGCAACGCCTTACCAAAGCCCGTATGTATAGCGATATGCTTAGTTATATTCATTTTTGGGGTTGGCAGATAATTATTGTGTTAGCTGCATTAAGTTTATTATTAGGCTATACCACAGGAAAAGAATATGCCGAATTAGAATGGCCTATTGATATATTAATAACATTGGTTTGGGTAGTATTCGGTTGGAATATGTTTGGTACTATTCTTAGAAGAAGAGAAAAGCATTTATATGTAGCAATTTGGTTTTATATAGCAACATTTGTTACTGTAGCAGTTTTGCATATTGTAAACAGCATTGAAATTCCGGTTTCATTCAGCAAAAGTTATTCGTGGTATGCAGGTGTGCAAGATGCTTTGGTACAGTGGTGGTATGGTCATAATGCAGTAGCTTTCTTTTTAACTACACCTTATTTGGGTTTAATGTATTATTTTTTACCCAAGGCTGCCAATCGTCCGGTATATTCATATAGACTTTCAATTATACATTTTTGGGCATTAATATTTATTTATATATGGGCCGGACCACATCATTTATTGTATACTGCTACTCCCGACTGGGTACAATCGTTGGGTGTTGTGTTTTCATTTATGCTCATAGCTCCATCGTGGGGTGGTATGATAAACGGATTACTTACTTTGCGTGGAGCATGGGATAAAGTTCGTGAGGATGTTGTGCTAAAGTTTATGGTTGTAGCAGTTACCGCATACGGTATGGCAACTTTTGAAGGCCCGATGTTATCCTTGAAATCAGTTAATTGGATATCTCATTTTTCTGATTGGACAATCGCTCATGTACATATAGGTGCTTTAGGTTGGAACGGTTTTTTAACATTTGGTATATTGTATTGGTTA
This sequence comes from Flavobacteriales bacterium, assembly GCA_037443205.1. Taxonomy (GTDB): domain Bacteria; phylum Bacteroidota; class Bacteroidia; order Flavobacteriales_D; family UBA2798; genus JBBIOU01. Next base: position 25,923 of record JBBIOU010000020.1, read on the forward strand.
ATACCCAAAATTTTCCGCACCGATTTATATTCTAAAAAATTGGCTAATGCACATTTTTGGATTGGTACATTAGGCATGCTGGTTTATGCAATTCCGCTTTATTGGGCAGGATTTACACAAGCTATGATGTGGAAAGAATTTACTGATGAAGGCATATTAAAATATACCTTTTTAGAAACTGTGGATAATATTTTACCGATGTACGCATTGCGATCATTTGGAGGAACTTTATACCTATTGGGTGCAATTATCATGGGTTATAATTTATATAAAACGATTAAGCAAGGAGTGTTCCAGGCCAACGAAGAAGCCGAAGCACTTCCGTTAATAAATGAACACATAAAAAAACAAGGCGAGCATTGGCATCGCTGGATAGAGCGAAAGCCGGTACAATTATTAATTCTCAGCCTGGTGGTTATACTCATAGGTGGTCTTGTAGAAATGATTCCTACCTTCTTAATCAAGTCTAATATTCCAACCATCTCAACGGTAAAACCATATACACCTTTGGAGTTAGAAGGCAGAGATATCTACATACGTGAAGGTTGTTATGTATGTCATTCGCAAATGGTACGCCCATTTAGGGATGAAGTTGCACGTTATGCTCCTAACCCGGGTGATGGAGGCTATTCAAAGGCAGGTGAATTTGTATACGATCATCCCTTTCAATGGGGCTCAAAACGTACAGGTCCTGATTTAGCCAGAATAGGCGCAAAATATCCGGATTCATGGCACTATAATCATATGCTTGAACCTGCATCCATGTCGCCCGGTACCATTATGCCTGCATATAGTTGGATGTTTGAGAAAGATATAAACTTTCAGGAAATTTCTGCAAAGATTAGAGCTATGCAAACCTTAGGCGTACCTTATCCGCAGGGATATGATATAATAGCACCTGAACTCGCAAAAAAGCAAGCCGATAGCATTGCAAATAATCTCTTAAAGGATGGATTTGAAGTAGAACCACAAAAAGAAATAATTGCACTCATAGCATATTTACAGCGTTTAGGTAAAGACATAAAATCAATGCCTAATGAATCCAAAGAATCAATCAATACAAATAAAGTGAATAATTAAAAATAATATGTAACATGAAATTTATCAATTATCTCACATCCATAGAAGGAATAGGTATTTATCCTATGATTTCCTTGTTTATTTTTTTACTTTTCTTCATTCTGTTGATGGTATACGTATTCAGAGTTGATAAAAAGTTAATTGAAAAAATTAAAAGTATTCCGTTTGATAACGATTGATAAAAAAAGAATTTATGAAACTACCTGCATTAAATAAAAATTGGATAAAAAATATTATTCTTAGTATATTTTTTATTTTTTTCTGCATAAATAACGCTCCGGCAAAACCTGTTATTCCAAAATTTCATGATTCTCCTTATCAGGAACCGGTATTTGTAGCTCTGGTATTAGCAATTATATTTATGTTGATAATGATATTGGTATTAGCAAGTGTACTTAAATCTATTTTATATTATAAGTTTAAAATAAAAAACCAAAAAGAAGACGATTTAAGTAATAAAACAAAAATTTACAGCATCGTTATTTTATTTGTGCTTTTCCCATATTTATTATCCGCGCAAGAAGTTTCATCAACCAAATCAGTACCTCAATTCAAAACGGAATGGTTTGGTATAGATGCATTAACTTTTTGGTCAATGGTTGGGTTGTTGTTATTTGAATTAGTAATAGCATTGTTTTATGTTGCACAAATAAAAAAGCTGCTTGGTAAATCTGATGAAACAAAAGCCATTGTAAAAACTAAATCTTCCGGTATAATACAATTATTAACACGCTCCATACCATTAGAAAATGAAAAGGATGTTTTATTAGATCATGATTATGACGGAATAAAAGAGTTAGACAATGATTTACCTCCCTGGTGGAAATATGGATTTTATTTTACGATTGTAGCAGGTATTGTATATTTATTGCATTACCATGTGTTTAAAACCGGTAGATTACAGGAAGCAGAATATTATTACGAAATAGCACAAGCAGAATTAAAACTGGAAGAGTATAGAAAAAAAGCAGCAGATATGATTACTGAAAATAACGTAACATATCTCACAGATGAATCATCATTAAAAGAAGGTAAAAATATATATAATGCAAATTGTGCCGTATGTCACGGCAACAATGGCGAAGGGAAAGTAGGCCCGAATCTTACAGACAATTATTGGTTACATGGTGGAACAATTCAAGATATTTTTATATCAGTGAAATATGGATGGCCTGATAAAGGCATGAAATCCTGGCAAACTGATTTAAGCTCAAGACAGATTCATCGGGTAAGCAGTTATGTAAAATCATTACAGGGCACTAATCCTGCTAATGCAAAAGACCCCGAAGGACAAATTTTTCTGGATGAACAGCATCCCATAGATAGCATTTCGCCAGATACTACGAATAAATAGGATTTTACAAACAACCATGAATAACTTTAACGATATATCAGCCTATAAGGATGAATCATTCAGAGACTCTATTGCAACAGTTACTAAAGAAGGTAAACGCAAGTGGATATATCCGGTTAAACCTCAAGGAAAACTTTATGAAATAAGAAAAATATTAAGCTATATATATTTAATTATTTTTTTTACGCTGCCATTTATAAAGATAAACGGTCACCCTATATTACAGTTTAATATTATAGAACGTAAGTTTATTTTTTTTGGCTCTGTTTTTTGGCCCGATGATTTTTTCATCCTCGCAATTGCTATGTTAACAATGTTAGTTTTTATTATTCTTTTTACAGTTATATATGGCAGGTTGTTTTGCGGATGGGTTTGCCCACAAACTATTTTTATGGAATTTGTGTTTAGAAGAATTGAATATTGGATAGAAGGGAACGCCAGTAAACAAATATTACTTGATAAACAACCATGGAATAATAAAAAGATTTTAATAAAATCTATCAAATGGCTCATATTCTTTGCAATTTCATTTTTAGTAGCAAACATTTTTTTGGCATACATCATTGGCATAGATGAATTATTTAAAATAATTTCAGAACCGGTTGATAAACACATTATAGGATTTATTTCATTGTTATTGTTTAGCACTATATTCTTTTTTGTATTTACGTGGTTTCGCGAACAAGTTTGCTTGATAGTATGTCCTTACGGACGTTTGCAGGGAGTAATGTTAGATAAAAATTCTATAGTTGTGGTCTATGATTATTTGAGAGGTGAGCCCCGACATAAATTTAATAAAAATGAAACGCGAAGTAAAGGTAATTGCATTGACTGCGGATTATGTGTTCGTGTATGCCCAACGGGTATTGATATCAGAAACGGAACTCAATTAGAATGTATTAATTGTACTGCTTGCATTGATGCTTGTGATGGTATTATGGAAAAAGTAGGTTTGCCTAAAAAACTTATTCGTTACGATTCGCAGAAAGGAATTTCCCAAAACGAACGTAAAATATTTACCAACAGAACAATTGCTTACTCTACGGTGCTTGGTTTATTACTTGTTTCTTTAGCTTTTTTATTAGTCGGCAGAAGTAATATAAGCACTAAGATTATACGCACGCCCGGTAAACTTTTTGTCGAAGAAAATGACGGAAACATTAGTAATTTATATAACATAAAAATTATTAATAAATCTTACCAGGATGTATTGATAAATTTAATACCCGAGAGCAATTTTATGAAAATTAAAATGCTTGATAAAAATTTGATTGCAAAAGCACAAACCAAAGCTGAAGGTTTGTTTTTTATTCTCTACCCAAAAGAAAAAATCAAAAAACAAAATACACAGTTAAAAATCGCTATATATTATAACGGTATGAAAAAAGAAATAATTCAAACAAGTTTTTTAGGCCCGATACACAAAAATAATTTAATAAAAAAACAATACTGATGTATGAAAATAAACTGGGGAATACGCATTGCAATTCTATACATAAGTTTTGTTTTACTTATACTAACATTGGTGACTAAATCAATGTTTCAGCAATTAGATTTAGTAGTGTCTGATTATTATGAACAAGAATTAAAATATAATAATATGATGGATAAAATAAAAAATATGAAAAAATTAAAAAACCCTATTTCATGGATAATTACCGATGGACAATTTAAAATATATTTTACTAAAGAATTATCATCGAAATCTGTTAGCGGTACAATAACATTTTATCGCCCCTCCGATTCAAAAGAGGATAAAACATTTGATATACAATTAAACGATAATAATGAACAAACCATTAATATTAATGAATTTAAAAAGGGAGTTTATATTTTACAAATTGATTGGAAACACAACCAATCTGCATATTACTACGAAGGAATTATAAATATTTTAAATTAAATGATACATTGGAGCGCCTTAGTATTGGGATTTTTAGGAAGTATGCACTGTGTAGGAATGTGCGGTCCAATTGCTTTAGCCTTGCCTATAAGCAGACATAATAAATTCACCGTATTCATCGGAAGTATGCTTTATAACTTAGGAAGAATTACAACCTATTTCATAATAGGCTTAATATTCGGCTTAATAGGTAAGGGCTTTTTGATTATCGGTTTTCAAAATTTTTTATCCATTTTCATCGGAATACTTATACTGATTTTTGTATTTATTAAAACAAGAAGAGTTTATTCTATGAAATTATTATACTTCCTGAATAAACCTATAGGTTTGCTAAAATTTTATATTACTATGCTTTTTGGTAAAAAATCGAACACAACCTTATATCTCATCGGAATATTAAACGGGTTTTTACCTTGTGGTTTTGTATATCTTGCATTATTAGGTGCTTTTAGTACGTTAAATTCATTCAGTGGCGGATTGTTTATGGTATTCTTTGGATTAGGTACATTACCCGCCATGTTATTTTTAAATATTATAGCAGGATTAATAAGCAACGGTTTTAGAAAGTACATCTTTAAAATATCTGATTATGTAATTGTATCAATGGCAATAATATTAATATTACGAGGAATGAATTTGGGCATCCCATTAATCAGCCCCGGTATTCAAGAAATACAGTTAAATGGATACGACAAACAACAAATAATTATTGTTCCTGATTGTTGTTTAAAAAATAATGATTGCAATAAAAATTAAGCCATGAATAACCATCTAGTAAATAAATATAATGTACAGGCTCCACGATATACAAGTTACCCGACAGTTCCTTTTTGGAATGAATCTAATTTTGATAATACTGATTGGCAAAAATCAATGATAAAGGCATTGTCATTATATAATGATAATGAAGGCATAAGTATATATATACACTTGCCCTATTGTGAAAGTTTATGTACTTATTGCGCATGCAATACCCGGATTACGATTAATCATAAAGTTGAGGAGCCATATATAAATGCTTTGATAAAAGAATGGCAATTATATCTTAAGTTATTACCTCAACATCCGTTAATTAATGAAATACATTTGGGTGGTGGTACACCAACATTTTTTAGCCCCGAAAATTTAAAAAAACTAATACAAACAATAACATCCTATACTACTATAGCCAATAAGGCACACTTTAGCTTCGAAGCACATCCGGCCAATACTACCGTTCAACATTTAGAAACATTATTTGATCTTGGTTTTACTAGACTAAGTTTAGGAATTCAGGATTTTAATGAAAAAGTACAAAACGCCATTAATCGTCATCAAACATATGAACAGGTTTACAATATTACGCAATTAGCAAAAAAAATTGGTTATACTTCTGTTAATTATGACCTGATTTACGGGCTGCCTTTCCAAACAGAGAAAATTATTTCGGAAACCATACAAAAAGTAATTGAATTAAAACCCGATAGAATAGCTTTTTACGCTTATGCTCATGTGCCATGGATTAAACCCGGGCAAAGAAGATACAATGAACATGATTTGCCTAAAAATGAAGAAAAACTAAAAATCTATCTGACAGGTAAAAAACTATTATTGGAAGCAGGATACCGGGAGGTAGGGATGGATCATTTTGCTTTGCCAAATGATGAACTTTTTATGGCAAAACTTAATAATACTTTACATAGAAATTTTATGGGTTACACTACTTTACGGTCTAAATTATTAATTGGTCTTGGGTCTTCATCTATTAGTGACGTTGGGATAGCTTTTGCACAAAATCACAAAACACCCGAAACGTATATAAAAACATTACAACAAGGAATATTGCCCGTTACAAAAGGCTATATTTTGTCTGTTGAAGATTTAATCATTCGTCAACATATATTAAACATTATGTGTAAACATGAAACCTCCTGGCTTAAGCCGCAAATGCAGTGTAAAGCATTATTTGACGGCTTGTTTAGATTAGCAGAGTTGAAAAAAGACGGACTAATAGATTTGATGTACTATAAATTGAAAGTTACCGAGGAAGGTAAACCGTTTATCAGAAATATTTGTATGGCATTAGATGCAAAGCTTAACGAGTTAAAACCGGATAAAAAAATTTTCAGTTTGGCAGTTTAACTTATTTAAAATTATATCTAACACCCAAACCTCCCTGAAACCAAAATAAAAATGGTCTGTCAATTATTTCCATAAAAATATTTATATCTGCAAATAATGCAAGAGGTATATCTTTAAAGTTATATTCCATGCCCAAAACACCGTCAAATCCCAAATCAATATCAGTTACAGCCTGATCGTAGGCGTAATACCAATTAGGGTCACCGTGTAATTTATAACGATATGAGTAATAATATCTCTGAAACCTCATTTGTCCGCCAAATCCCCAATACCATTCTAAGCCTTGCGTAGATTTAACAGGATTCCTGAACAGGTAATGCAGTTGCAATGCCACTGGTACACCCGATCCATATCCCAAATATTGGTATTCTTTGTAATTATAATTTTGTTTATTGTACCAATAATTAAAATGAGTATTATACCATTTATTGCCATTAAATAAATAACTTCTGCCAATATTTACTTCCAAGGCATTTTTTGAAGAATATTTTTTAAAAGTAATTCCTGCGGGGTCTCCCAAACGAATACCAATACCCATGTTTTGGCTGTAGCTAAACATAGATAAATGATTAAAGACAAATGCCAGTAAAATTATTTTTTTCATATACACAAAAATTTATTGCAAAATACTCATTTTTATTGATTATTTCTTTTTGCCATTAGCATTATTCGGTTTTCCTTTATTTACCGTGTTCCCTTTTTCAGGCTGATTATTTTTGTTTTTTTTCATTTTGCTGTTTTTTTCTTTGGTATTACCTTTAAGCAGATGAAATTCTTTTGAGCCCGGTTTAATACCCATTTCTTTTGCAATAACACCCCAGCCTTTGCCTTTATGCTTTTGATAAGCATTTACAACATCATCTATACTACGTCCGGTAATTTTTCCTATTTCTAAAGTTAAATATATATCTGCCGGCTGCATTCCAACAGTTACCGAAAGGTAGTTTAACTTTTGTTCGGTTATGTTGTAAGAAGCTTTCATGTTGGTATTAAACAGGTTAATATCTGCCTTTGCCTGAATATTCATATCATTTAAAGTTAAGTCAAGCTCCGAGTCGCCCGATTTGGCAGAAAAACTTACCTGAGCACCTGCATAGTTAAACAATGCCATTAAGTAGAACATTAGGATTAATTTTTTCATGCTATTATATTTTATCATACCATACAAATATATAATATTCTTTACAATACGATGAATAAGGCTTGGCGGAAAATAGGTCTAATAACTGTTGGTGTTAATATTCACCCTTAAAAATAAAGGCTTTGGCATAAAACCAAAGCCTTTAATAAACTACTTACAGCAAGAGCAGCCGCAATTACAGCCTGCTCCCGGGCAATCAGACCCGCAGGTGCAATTTGTGCAGGTGCAATTTTTATGCACGCAGCAACGATTTAGATAAGTTTTCATAAAATTAATATTTAAAAATTTATTAATCAATACAAAATTACCGCGCAACAAGCTTAAAACTTTTATAAAATCTACAGAAGTTTTTACATGATTTTTGTATTTTTACTTATAGCTTATCAAGCAATCTACGTTTATTAATACCCATTTTTTTGAAATAGCCCGGGCTCAATCCGGTTACTTTTTTAAATTGCGAAGAAAGATGATGTACACTACTGAAACCGGTAATATAGGCTATTTCCGATAGATTTTGTTGATTATACACAATCAGCTCTTTAACTTTTTCTATCCGCAGTAAAATAAAATATTGTTCTATGGTTATCCCCTCAACCGATGAAAACAAATGACTAAGATAAGTATAATCGTAGGCAACTTGAGAAGTAATAAATGCAGATAATTTTATTTTTTTCTGTTCCGTAATGTTATTTAAATAATTTTGAACCAACAGCTTAATTTTTTCTATCAGTCTGATTTTTTTAGATTCTATCAGTTCAAACCCTTCCTTTTTAAGTAATGTGTCCAGTTTTTTGATGGTTTCTTTATCAGGTATTTTTGTTAGTTCTACTTCGCCCGGATTTACGTAGTTAAAGTCTAGGTTTTGCCTATGTAAAATATTTTTTATGGCAGCAATACAACGGCTGCAAACCATATTTTTAATGTATAAAATCTTATCGTTTTTCTTCAAAATACAATATTTTTACAAATATATACTCACACTTGATAAGTTTACAAGTAGCTGCGGCTGATTAAAATACACCAACGGTAATATACAGAACTTAAAAAAACAATATATTTGTGTGCTCAAAGATTACTATAATGAATTATAAACACTTGTTTTATTTGTTTTTTACATGGAGTTTAACCGCTTGTTCTACCGATTTTGATGTGATTGATAAGTGGAAGGACCGCACCATTGTTTTCGGTTTATTAAACTCTAATGACAGCATTCATTATGTAAAAATAAATAAAGCCTATTTAGGAGCAGGCAACGCCTATGAATATGCAGTTATAAGAGATTCATCAGAATACTCGCAACTTACAGCACGCATTGAAGAGTTTAATTCCTCAGGTGCATGGGTAGCTACTTACAATCTAAGAGATACTTTATTAAACACCCGCGAACCGGGATTATTTTATTACCCCGAACAAAAAGTTTATTATTTTAAAAAAAATAACTTAAACGAAGATAATAGCTATAAGCTAATTGCTAATGTAGGCGAAAATGGAAAAGAAATACAAGGCCAAACCAATATTGTAAAACAGGGCTTTTTCAATTCAGCCATATCTAATCCATTTTTGGCTATTCCTTTTGCTAACTCAAACAGTTCTCAAACGGATATTTATCCCAATTTGAATATAAAATTCAATAAACCCGAAAATGCCAATCGTTGTGATGTGTATTTATGCTTAAACTTTATTGAGCATACAACCTCAGGAGTAACAGGTAAAAAAGTAGAGTGGCGAATTTATTCGGCAACCGACCTAAACCCCTCCAGTCAAACAGAAATTACTTTACCGGCATACAATGGTAAATCCTTCTATCAAACCATCAGTAACCTGGTGCAACCCAATCCCAATGTTATTAAACGCGTAGCCAAATCAATTGATTTTGTGTTGTATGCATCGCACCCCGATTTAACCACCTATATTAGCGTAAACGAACCTTCAACAGGTATTGTGCAGGAAAAACCTCTATTTACCAATCTTACTACGGCTGATAATACCGTATATGGAATTTTCTCGAGCAGAAAAGAAATCAGAGTCAAAGCCAAAATGATAAACGAAAACTCTATGCGTGAGTTGTGTACCGGCCAATATACCGGTAATTTGGGTTTTTGTAGCGACTCTTCTATATGGGTAACCCAACCCTTTTACTGCAATTAATAACTTCTCTTTAAGACAATTTGTCGTATTTTATATAGTTGCTGGCAGTATATCGTGCCATAATTTCAAATAATTTTCTTCGTTCGGCAAATGGCATGTTCATTGACAAATCATTTAAAAAATTTATATAGATTATGAGCAAAATAATAGGAATTGACTTAGGAACTACCAACTCATGTGTTGCCGTTATGGAGGGAAATCAACCTGTAGTTATCCCTAACAGCGAAGGTAAAAATACAACCCCTTCGGTAGTAGGATTTGTAGATGGCGGAGAGCGTAAAGTGGGTGATCCGGCAAAACGTCAGGCAATTACCAATCCGAAAAATACTATATTTTCCATAAAAAGATTTATGGGAAATACTTACGATGAATCGCTTAAAGAAGCTCAACGAGTACCCTATGAAGTTGTAAGAGGAGATAACAATACACCGCGTGTAAAAATAAACGACCGCACCTACACACCGCAGGAAATTTCGGCTATGATATTACAAAAAATGAAAAAAACAGCCGAAGACTATCTCGGACACGAAGTAACCGAAGCCGTTATTACCGTACCTGCATATTTTAATGATGCCCAACGCCAGGCTACCAAAGAAGCCGGAGAAATTGCAGGATTAAAAGTGCGCAGAATTATTAATGAACCTACAGCCGCATCCTTAGCCTATGGTTTAGATAAAAAAGGTAAAGACCAAAAAATTGTTGTGTTCGACTGTGGTGGAGGTACACACGATGTGTCTGTATTAGATTTAGGCGAAGGCATTTTTGAAGTAAAAGCTACCGATGGAGACACACATCTGGGCGGAGATGATTTTGACCAAAAAATAATAGATTGGCTTGCAGAAGAATTTTTGAAAGATGAAGGAGTAGATTTGCGCAAAGACCCTATGGCGCTTCAACGTCTTAAAGAAGCTGCCGAAAAAGCCAAAATAGAACTCTCCAGCACTACCAGCACCGAAATTAATCTGCCCTATATTATGCCGGTAAACGGTATACCCAAACATTTGGTAAAAACGCTTACCCGGGCTAAGTTTGAACAACTGGTAGATGACTTGGTTAAACGCACCATTGAACCTTGTAAAACCGCATTAAAAAATGCAGGCTATACTACCAGCGATATTGATGAGGTAATTTTAGTTGGCGGTTCTACACGCATACCTGCCATTCAAGAAGCAGTAAGAAAATTTTTTGGCAAAGAACCCTCAAAAGGTGTTAACCCCGATGAGGTGGTGGCCTTAGGTGCAGCTATTCAAGGTGCAGTACTTACAGGCGAAGTGAAAGATGTATTGCTCTTAGATGTTACACCACTATCGTTAGGAATAGAAACCTATGGAGGTGTAATGACAAAATTAATCGAAGCAAATACTACTATCCCGGCCAAAAAAACCGAAACATTTTCTACCGCCAGCGATAACCAACCCTCAGTAACCATCCATGTATTGCAAGGCGAACGCCCCATGGCAAAAGATAACAGAACCATTGGTCAATTTAACCTCGATGGCATTCCGCCTGCACCACGCGGTGTACCACAAATAGAAGTAACCTTTGACATTGATGCCAACGGTATTTTAAATGTATCGGCTAAAGATAAAGCTACCGGAAAAGAACAAAAAATACGCATCGAAGCCGGCAGCGGATTATCTAAAGAAGAAATAGAAAGAATGAAACGCGAAGCCGAAGCCAATGCTGAAGCAGACAGAATAGCAAAAGAAAAAGTTGATAAACTCAATCAGGCTGATGCATTGATTTTCCAAACCGAAAAAGGATTAAAAGAACATGGCGACAAGTTACCTGCAGATAAAAAGCAGGAAATTGAAAATGCAATTGCCGAACTCAAAAAAGCACATCAGGAACAGGATTTAGCTAAAGTTGATGCAGCCATGAACACGCTCAATAATATTTACCATGCTGCGGCACAACAAATGTACGGACAAGGCAATACAACAAACTCTGCCGATGATAAAGCCAATACGGCAAACAATGACCAGGAAGTTACTGATGTTGACTTTGAAGAAGTGAAAAAATAATTTTATTTAGTACTGAATAATCTATCTGCACCCCCAATGCAATATGCATTGGGGGTGCATTTTTAAATATAATAATCCCAAATTCAGCATTAGAAATTTGAAATAAATCCAAATTTTCCGCCAGAGGCGGACTGAGTGTGTTGAGTGTCGTGTGGGATTTGGGTTATCCGCCATCAGGCGAACATTACGCATGCTAATGCGTAATGCGGGATAATGTCCCAAAAGTATAACAATATTTTCGGGATAAAATTTGATGTTACAAATTCATGAGCTCTGCATAAACTATCCCTATATTTGTTTGTTGAATGTTAATGTACTCAAAACACCATATTTCTAATTTTTTTCTTGTAGTTATATATGCGGTGGGAATTATAGCTATTTCAGCGGGCTATAAAGACATAGCTGCCTTAACACCGCTTACACTCGCAGCCACTTTTATCATAATGGTAATGAATCATCAGGGTAAATTAAAACAAGAACTCATTATACTGGGAGTTATTTTTTTGTGGGGGTTTTTGATTGAGGCAGCCGGAGTGGCAAGCGGTAAAATATTTGGAGCATACAGCTATGGAAACAACCTTGGATTTAAACTTTTTTCGGTGCCTGTTGTTATAGGTTTAAATTGGAGCCTACTGGTTTACAGTACCGCACAGGCGGCAAGGGTTTTGTTAAGTAGTGTTTTCCCCGCTGCCTGTGTTGGCTCTATTATAATGGTAGCATTGGATGTTTTGATAGAACCGGTAGCCGTTAAGTTAGATTTTTGGCAGTGGCAACATCATAAAATACCTTTGCAAAATTATTTGGCTTGGTTTTTAGTGTCTTTTGCAGCACACTATTTTTATCAAAAATTATCGCCAATATTGCCTATCAATAAAACCGCACCCGTGATATTAGTTTTACATTTTTTGTTTTTCGGAATACTTAATTTAACTTTGAAACCATAGAATAAAGATTATGCCGCTTTGGTTTAACATAATGGTATTTGTAGTAACATTTTTCTTTATGGAATTTATGGCATGGTTTACGCATAAATACATCATGCATGGTTTTATGTGGTATTTTCATGAAGATCATCACAAACCTATCCCCAAGTTATTTGGCTTCTTCGAAAAAAACGATATTTTCTTTTTAATATTTGCAGTGCCAAGCTGGTTATGTATTATGCTGGGGCTAATGTATGCATATTATACAACCGTTTATATTGGTGCCGGTATAGCTGTTTATGGCATTTGCTATTTTCTGGTTCATGAAGTGTTTATTCACCGCAGATTGAACTGGTTTAAAAATTCCGATAATGTTTACTTGCGCGCCATCAGAAAAGCACACAAAGTGCACCATAAAAATTTGGGTAAAGAAAACGGTGAATGTTTTGGTATGCTTATAGTGCCTCTGAAATATTTTATTGAAGCACACCACACCTTAAAAAACAAACACAAAGCTTGAAATATCTTTATCTATATCTGGACCTGTTTACCCTTGCAGGACCCATGCTGCTAAGTTTCGATAAAAAAGTTGCCTTTTATAAAAAATGGAAAGCCTTGTTTCCGGCAATTTTTATCATGTCAGCTATTTTTATTGCATGGGATGTTTATTTTACTCACTTAGGTATTTGGGGATTTAATCCCAAATACTTATCAGGAATATACATACTAAATTTACCTGTTGAAGAATGTCTTTTTTTTATCGTTGTTCCTTATGCCTGCATGTTTATTTACGAATGTTTAAATGCATACATACGCATAGATTTATTTAAACAATCATATCTTATAATTTATACTATATTAGCTTTCATACTTATATTAATAGCTGTAATGTTTTACCATCAGTTATATACTTCTATTACATTTGCAGGATGTGGAATATTAATAATCTTTATGGTAGTTTATTTTAAATCGCCTTATTTGTCAAGATTTTTGTTGGCATACATAGTTTGTTTACTACCCTTTTTGCTGATTAACGGAATTTTAACCGGAAGCATGATAGATGAACAAGTGGTATGGTATAATTCATACCACATTTTTAATCTGCGTATTTTTACCATACCCATAGAAGATACTATATATAATTTGTTTATGCTACTTACTACCCTTACAGGGTATGAATATTTTAAGTGTAGATTTAATATTGCATGCGCGATATGATGTGTTAAAAAAATGATTGGTAAATTAATTTGCTTCTAAAGTTTATTTTATACTTTTAACCCAATAAAAATCAAATAAGAAAGGAGAAAACAACAATGTTCCCAAAAGATGAATTTAAAAAATATGCTATCAAACATAAAGGCATCAGCAGTTTAACGTACCATCAATATACTTCGGCCATTGAAAATTCAATGACTCCCTATATTATCGAAGAGCGACAATTAAATGTAGCACAAATGGATGTATTTTCGCGTTTGATGATGGATAGAATCATTTTTCTGGGTACCGGTATTTATGATCAGGTGGCTAATATCATTCAGGCGCAGTTATTATTTTTAGAGTCGGTTGATTCTAAAAAAGATATACAAATATACTTAAACTCACCCGGAGGCTCAGTATATGCCGGCCTGGGGATATATGATACCATGCAATATATTGCCCCCGATGTGGCTACTATCTGTACCGGTATGGCAGCCTCAATGGGCGCTGTGTTATTGTGTGCGGGAGCAGCCGGAAAACGCACGGCTTTAAAACACGCTCGCGTAATGATTCACCAACCTCTAGGAGGCGCAGAAGGTCAGGCATCGGATATAGAAATTACAGCCCGCGAAATAATGAAACTCAAAAAAGAATTGTACGAAATTATTTCTAAACATTCCGGCCAGCCTTACGACAAAGTTTGGGCCGATAGCGACCGCGATTACTGGATGATAGCAGACGAAGCCAAAGCATACGGCATGATAGACGAAGTGCTGGAAAGAGGAAAATAGTATTATAATTAGTTAGTTTTTAAAGCCCCGTATAAATATTATACGGGGCTTTGACATATATAATTATCAAGCAAAATTTATTTATCAGGAACTGATATTCAAGTCTAAATTTTAAAAAAGAAGTGTTTTAAACATGTATAAAATTGAAAAATTTTGATGAACTATTTATTTTATTTATCACGTATTTAAAATATTTTTAGATAAAAATTTGTGATGAAATATACTTGTGTATTTATTTTTCTGTTTACTGTTTGTGTTACAAATGCACAATTTTACTCCGAAGCAATTAATATAAATAATGTAAATGCTAAAGCAATATCAAGCGGATTACTTTTTCATAATCATAACACGTCAAGCAGCGGTTTTGAAGTTCCTGCCGGTTCAGGTATACACACAATATATGGATACAATTTATGGATAGGTGCACATAGCAATGACTCGTCAATCCTATACGGCATGTTTCCACGCTATACCGATTCAATTCGCACACGTCCGGGTCCAGTAATGAATACAGGTAATTATCTTTCTCAATCAAATGTTTGGAATTATATTTGGAAGATTGATAAATCCGAAATAATTTACCATATTAATAATTACAATCAACCCGGTTATGTTATGCCCGTAAATATTTCTACCTGGCCGGCACATGGTGACACTTCATTAGGACAAGCCCAAAATTTAGCACCATTTATTGATGTTGATAATGACGGTTACTACAACCCTATGAACGGAGACTATCCCGCCATAAAAGGAGACCAATGCCTATTTTTAATATTTAATGATGATTTGGGTTACTCTGAAAATTTTAAAGTAGAGATACATTGTATGTTATATGCATTTGATTGTTCAATAGATTCTGCTTTTAATAATACCGTGTTTGTTCACTATAAAATATTTAATCGTTCGGCAAATATTTATTACAAAACATTGATAGGTACTTTTATAGATTTTGATATAGGAGTAGCCTATGATGATTATTTTGGAACTGATGTACAAAGAACCAGCATATATGCATATAATGCGGATGATTATGATGAAACGAACGGGGTACAACAAGGATATGGAAATAACCCACCTGCACAAAGCGCCACCTTATTAAAAGGTCCATTATTGGATGCCGATGGAATAGATAATCCATATACAACCGATGTTCAACAAGCGCTTGGCAGCAATGGAATAGTATATCCTTATTTTGCGCAAGGATATGGTGATGGTATCATTGATAATGAAAGAGCAGGCATGGCATATTCTCAAGTATTTATGAATTCTAATTTTTATAACTATTTTATCAACAATTATAACGTTATAAATGGTAAGACACCTTCTGGAACTGATTTGTATCATCATTGCTCACCCGTCATAAGTAAATATATATTCACTGATAATTCAGACACTTTATTTTATGGAACGAATGGAATAGACCCTAACTGTATTACAAGCTGGACAGAGTATAATGTGTTTAATCCCCCCGGTGACAGAAGAGGTGTATTGAGTACAGGTAGATTTACTTTTAATCCTGGAGAGGAGCAAGAAATAGAATTTGCTTTTGTGTTCGGAAGGGATTATCTGGCCAATACAAATGCTAATTTAGCTTCCATAAGTGTTTTACAAAACAGAATAGATAGTATTAAACATTACTATTATTTAAACCAAACGCCTTGTGGTAATAATTTTAATTATTTCCTTACTACCCCCGAAATTGAGAATAACAAACCTCAAGTTAAGTTATATCCTAATCCTTCAAACGGAATTGTATATTTAGAAATTTCAAATTTTGGTATGTTGCCGAACGAAAATCTAAGATGCATGGTATTTGATATTTCAGGTAAATTAGTTTATAATACCAATATTACCAACCAAAAATCTGTGCTACCTCTCGAATTTTTAGCTGATGGTTTATATTATGTTGTATTAAATAGTGATAGACAAACAAAGGTGCAGAAATTTATTATCAGCCGTTAGATAACCTTTTTACTTCGGCTATTTTGCTAATCAGGTAAACGCTTTTGCCTTGATGAATAGGACATTCAAAACGCGTACGTTTTAATTTTCCTTTTACAAATATTTTTCCGTAAAATTCAAAAATTTCTCCTTCACTTAGTTCTTCTAAAAAAACAGTTTCTTTTATTCCATCGTATTTTTTTAAAATTTTTAATAAATCAGTATCGGTACAGGTACTCGCTGAGGGACTTGAAAGGTGTTTATGCAAGGCGCGCGCAACATCTTCGGGAAAATATTTGCCATGCAAAAAAGGCAATAAATTTTTTGTATAAATCTCTTTCCATTCTTTGCCGTGGGGCTTAACGGTATTTTTATATACATTCCAGGTAAACAAATGAGCAAATTCGTGTATGGTTGTAACCAAAAAAGAATAACGATTTAAATTTCCGTTAATAGTAATAATATGGCCTTTACCATTTTGCGGACACAAATAATTTCCATAAACCGAATTTCGTGGCAAAGTAATTTTAAAATATACTTTATATTCTATAATCCAGCGAGCAATAATATTTTCAGCCCCCGCGGGTAAATAGCGGGCAAGTTTGCCGGCTAATTCTTGATGTGTCATTTCTATTATAAATTTTTACTGAAATTGAATGCCGTTGAATTTTGCCATTTAGGGCAGTCCATGCATTTTTTTTTCGATTTGCAACCGACAAAAAGCAATAACAATACAAATAAAACTTTTATGCTTAATATTTTATTATTCATAAATTGAAATTAATACAAAATTACTGCGTAGATAGTATTAATATTTATCCCCTTCATAATTTTGCCTTATTGTTGATAACTTTTTTGCAAAACTTTGTTTCATTAAAGTTTTCGTTCTTGCACAAACAATAATGATATGAATTGAGGTTTATTTCATAGTTTTATATTTTACTTAACTTAGCGCGATAAATTTAGCATCTAGTTGCAAAGTTTTTTTTACGAAATAGGCAAATTTTGGCTTTTTATACGCTTGGTTTTTCGTAAACCCGAAAAAGCAAAAGTTTATTATCAACGATTTTTAGACGAGTGTGTGGCTATTGGTATAAATTCATTAGGGATAGTTTCTATTATGTCGCTATTTATTGGAGCTGTTATTACTTTGCAAACCGCATATAATATTGATTCTCCCTGGATACCCTTATACACGGTAGGTTTTACCGCGCGTCAAAGTATAATACTTGAGTTTTCTCCTACAATTATTTCACTCATCCTGGCAGGCATTGTAGGTTCTAAAATTTCTTCCGAAATAGGTACTATGCGTATTTCAGAACAATTAGATGCATTAGATATAATGGGCGTTAATTCGGCTGCATTTATGGTATTACCTAAAATTTTTGGTGCAATATTTATGTTTCCGTTTATTATAATTATATCTATGTTTTTAGGTTTAATGGGAGGCTTTATATTTGGCGTAATTACCGGAGCAGTTTCTGAATACGAATACGTTTATGGTATTCAATATTGGTTTAATCCCTATTCGGTACAATATGCCCTAACCAAAACTGTAGCATTTGCATTTATTATTACAACCATATCTTCCTACTTCGGATACTATGTAAGCGGTGGCTCAGTAGAAGTGGGTAAAGCCAGCACTAAAGGCGTAGTAGTCAGCAGTATATTGATACTGTTGGCAAACTATCAGTTAACCCAGTGGTTATTATTATGATAGCAATTAAAAACATATCTAAATCATTTGGCGATACGCAAGTATTAAAAAATATTACGTTTGATTTTTTTCCCGGAAAAGTAAATATAATTATCGGGCAGAGTGGTTCAGGCAAATCGGTATTAAGCAAATGTATGGTAGGTTTGTTAGAGCCTACAGCCGGACAAGTACTTTACGGAGGAGTTGATTTTTATTCGCTCAATAATCGCGAAAGAATGAATATACGAAAAGAAATTGGTTTTCTTTTTCAATACAGTGCCCTGTTCGATTCGCTGACCGTTGAAGAAAACGTGATGTTTCCATTAAGAATGTTTACTGATTGGAGTTTGGAGCAAATGAAAGATAGGGTAAATTTTTGTCTCAAGCGTGTAAATATGGAAAACAAAAATCATCTGTATCCGGCTGAACTGAGTGGTGGAATGAAAAAAAGAGTAGGTATAGCACGCGCCATCTCCATGAACCCCAAATACCTCTTTTGCGATGAACCAAATTCAGGCCTCGACCCCCAAACCTCTATATTAATTGACAACCTGATAGAAGAAATTACACACGAGTTTAATATCACTACCGTAGTTATTACGCACGATATGAACTCGGTAATAGAAATTGGTCAAAACATTATGTTTATTTACAAAGGTGAAAATTGGTGGCAAGGCGGCAAAGAAGATATCATTAAAACCAATAATAAAGAAATAAACGATTTTGTTTATGCCAGCAAATTTATGCAAACACTTAAAGACAAGTTAGCGGGTAACTGATATGAACCATGTAATTATATGTTTGATTAATAAATAATCCAAATAATTATTATATTTACAATTCGTTTTAGTTATGTTGAATAAAAAACAAATCAGTTCTATGAGCAAACAACCGGAAAATAATTCGCCTGATAAATTAAATCGTATTGTAGAAGGAACCGAAATTATTGGCGATATCAAATCAGATAGTAACATTCGCATTGACGGTAAGTTAAAAGGCAATGTTTTAATCAAAGGCCGTTTGGTAATCGGTAATAACGGAACTATTGAAGGCCAAATACACTGCGAAAATGCCGATATCGAAGGCAATTTTACCGGCAAGATAACCGTTAATCAGTTACTAACATTGAAATCCTCTGCCAAACTCACGGGTGATGTTATTACCGGTAAACTGGCCATTGAACCCGGTGCAGAATTTTCGGGTACTTGCAAAATGGGAAACAACAAAGACCATAGCCATACAATAGCCATGGAAAATAATGCAAATGCATCTATTAAATCCACCTGAATTTTCCCGCTGCCTGATAACGGATGCATAAACAGCCCAATAAATTTTTAAGTCTGATAAGTATGTCTGCCCAAATGGGTGTAACCATATTTTTAGGATCCTACTTTGGCAAAATGCTGGATGAAAAATACAGCCTCGAAAAAAAATGGTTTACCATGGCTCTGACTTTACTCTCAGTAATTATTGCTTTATACTTTGTGATTAAACAACTCAATAAAATAAATAATGCCGATAAAAAATAAAGCGCTGTTTATATATAAATTCATCTTTTGGTTAACAGTAACTCTCATTATATCCTATTTTCTACAATTTTACGTACTAAAAATATTTAATAATCACTCCGGTCTTATTACTTCATACTCTTTGAACGGCACAATAGCCATATTGGTATTTTATTTACTGATATTTGTCATGCACAAAAATTCGCTCTCAGCCATCTACGCATTTTTGGCGGGTACGGCTATAAAATTAACCGCTTACTTTGTTGTTTTTTACCCGGTATTTAAAGCCGATGGAAAAATTACAAAACCCGAATTTTTTACATTTTTTTTACCTTATGCAGTTTCGCTATTTATCGAAATAATTTTTTTAGCACAGCATCTTAAACAACCAAAATAAGCCACTCAAGGAAAATAACACGTAATTCGGCTAATTTTTTTTTTCTATAAAATAATTGCATAGCTTTGCACCGCTTTTTTAGGACTAATTAGAGTTAAAAACATGATTTACAGGTTATTTACTATCATTTCCCTTTATATTCTACACAGTTTTTCAACTGTACTTTTTGCAAGCGAAAACCACCATGCTAATGCTGAAAAAGAACATACTCATACCGATATTAAAAGTGAAATAAAAGCAGATATTCAGCACCATTTACAGGATTCTTACGACTTTCATTTGTTTTCAGATAAAACAACCGGTAAACACTATGGCTTTCCGTTGCCGGTTATTTTATGGGATGGCGGATTACATATTTTTCTGTCGTCAGCATTTCATCACGGAGAAAATGTAGTTCAATCCGGTGGAAATTATTACAAACTTTATCACAACAAAATTTACAAAACCGATGCTTCAGGCACATTGAATTTTGATGAACACCATCATCCTACCAACGATAAACCGCTCGACTTTTCTATTACCAAAAACGTATTTATGATATTGCTTATATCTCTTATTATACTTTTGATGTTTAAGAGTATGGCCAAATCTTATCAAAAAAACGGAGTATTGCCACGCGGTGTAGGAAGATTTCTCGAACCTATTATACTCTATGTTAGAAACGAAATAGCCATCCCCAACATAGGAGAAAAACATTATAAAAGATATATGCCCTATTTACTCACAGTATTCTTTTTTATATGGATAGTTAACTTGTTTGGCTTAACTCCGCTGGGTGTAAACATTACCAACAACATAGCTGTAACATTTTGTTTGGCCATCCTTACTTTTTTAATCACCACCTTTACGGCAAAAAAATATTATTGGCAACATATTTTCTGGATGCCCGGTGTGCCGGCACCAATGAAAGTTGTGTTAGCTCCCATCGAATTATTAGGCATCTTTATTAAGCCCTTTTCGTTGATGATACGTTTATACGCAAACATCACCGCAGGACACATTGTATTGATGAGTTTAATAGGGATGATGTTTGTATTTCAAAACTGGATAGGCAGTTCACTCTCGTTTTTGCTGGCATTTGTATTGTCCATACTCGAATTATTGGTAGCGGCACTGCAAGCCTATATTTTTACCATGCTCTCTGCGCTGTATTTTGGTTCGGCCGTTGAAGAGCACCATCACGATTCACACCATTAATTTTTTTTTAAATATGCATTTTCTAACCCTTAAAAATAATAAATTATGGAAATTATCCCCAAAATTGTAGGAGCAGGTTTAGTAGTTATCGGTGCCGGAATAGGCATTGGTAAAATTGGTGGCTCTGCCATGGAAGCCATTGCACGCCAGCCCGAAGCTACCGGAAAAATTCAAACAGCCATGCTTATTGCCGCTGCGCTGATTGAAGGCATCGGATTTGCTGCATTATTTGCAGTATAATCTTAATTCAAATAAACCGCAACGGTTGGTTGCGGTTTATTTGATTTTTAATATTATTAAAAACAAATAATACACATATAAAAATGGAAAAACTAATCAGTGAATTTTCGGTAGGATTGTTTTTTTGGCAAACAATATTGTTTGTAGCATTAATACTATTACTCAGAAAATACGCATGGAAACCCATATTAAGCGCAGTTGAAGAACGTGAAAAAAATATTTCTGAAGCCGTAGAACAGGCACAGCGTGCACGCGAAGAAATGGCACGCCTGAAATCGAGTAATGAAGATTTGTTAAAACAAGCTCGTGAAGAAAGAGACAATATTTTAAAAGAAGCCAATCAGGTTAAAGAGCAAATCATTAGCGAAGCAAAAAATAAAG
This sequence comes from Flavobacteriales bacterium, assembly GCA_037443205.1. Classification (GTDB taxonomy): domain Bacteria; phylum Bacteroidota; class Bacteroidia; order Flavobacteriales_D; family UBA2798; genus JBBIOU01. Next base: position 47,965 of record JBBIOU010000020.1, read on the forward strand.
CCAAAGAAGAAGCCGAAAAAATTATAGCAGCTTCGCGATTGGTTATTCAAAATGAAAAAATGGCCGCACTAACCGAATTAAAAAATCAGGTAGCCGTGCTTTCAATAGAAATTGCAGAAAAAATTTTACGCAACGAATTATCCAAAGACGATAAACAAAAACAATTAGCCAACACATTGGCTGATGAAATAAATTTAAACTAATATGAAAGGCTTAAGAGTAGCTTCGCGATACGCAAAATCATTAATGAGTTTAGCCATCGAGCAAAAACAACTGGATGCGGTTTATGCAGATATGAACACCATTAGTACAACCTGCGCAAACAGCCGCGATTTGCAGTTGCTGCTTAAAAGCCCGATAATCAAATCAGATAAGAAAAAAAGCATAATTGCAAAAATCTTTGCAGATAAATTAAATAAAATATCACAGGCCTTCGTCAATATTATTATTACTCATCGCAGAGAAGACATACTTTTTGAAATAGCTCAAAACTTTGTTGAACAATACAAACGCTACAATCATATAACCACAGCACAGGTAACAAGTGCTGTTGAGTTAGACCAAGCAATAATCAGAAAAATTTCCGCAATTGTTCAAAAACAAAGTGCCGGCAAGCAAGTAGAAATCAAACAAACAGTTAACCCTGAAATTATCGGAGGAATAATTGTTAGAGTGGATGATAAACAATATGACGGAAGCATTTCCAGAAAACTAAACGAATTAAAGAAGACATTCTCAAAAAATACATACCAATCACAATTGTAAAATTTATTATTTATGGCAGAAATTAAACCCGCTGAAGTATCAGCAATTTTAAGAGAACAACTGGCAGGACTTAAGTCGGCAGCAGAACTTGAAGAAATTGGTACCGTATTACAGGTTGGCGATGGAATTGCCCGTATATACGGATTAAACAATGTGCAATCAGGCGAATTGATAGAATTTGAAAACGGATTACGCGGAATAGTGCTTAACCTGGAAGAAGACAATGTGGGAGCAGTACTCTTAGGCTCATCTAATGATATTAAAGAAGGAGATACCGCAAAACGCACCGGAACCATTGCCTCCATTAAAGTAGGTGATGGTATGACCGGACGCGTAGTAAATACCCTAGGAGAACCCATAGACGGCAAAGGCCCTATAACCGGTACTACCTACGATATGCCTTTAGAACGAAAGGCCCCGGGTGTTATTTTCCGTCAACCGGTTAATGAACCCCTGCAAACCGGTATCAAAGCTATTGACGCCATGATTCCTATCGGACGTGGTCAACGAGAGCTGATAATTGGTGACCGACAAACAGGTAAAACTACCGTTGCCATAGATACGATTATCAATCAAAAAGAATTTTACGACAAAGGTCAACCTGTTTATTGTATATATGTTGCCATTGGTCAAAAAGGATCTACTGTTGCAGGAATAGTTAAAAAACTAGAAGATGCAGGTGCTATGAACTATACAACAGTAGTTGCAGCAAATGCCTCCGACCCTGCACCCATGCAGTTTTACGCTCCGTTTGCCGGTGCCGCCATTGGCGAATATTTTCGCGATACCGGTCGTCCGGCATTAATCATCTATGACGATTTATCAAAACAAGCCGTTGCCTACCGCGAAGTATCATTATTGCTTAGAAGACCTCCCGGACGCGAAGCCTATCCCGGAGACGTTTTTTATCTGCACTCCCGCTTGCTCGAAAGAGCCGCAAAAATTATTGCCTCAGACGAAATAGCTAAAAACATGAACGACCTCCCCGATTCGATTAAACCAATCGTAAAAGGAGGAGGTTCCTTAACAGCCTTACCTATTATTGAAACACAAGCAGGAGACGTTTCTGCATACATTCCCACCAATGTAATTTCGATTACCGATGGACAGATATTCCTGGAATCAAATCTCTTTAACTCAGGTGTACGCCCTGCTATCAACGTGGGTATATCTGTATCGCGTGTAGGAGGTTCTGCTCAAATTAAATCCATGAAAAAAGTTGCGGGTACTTTAAAACTAGACCAGGCACAATATCGCGAACTGGAAGCATTTGCAAAATTTGGTTCAGACCTGGATGCCGCAACCAAAGCAGTATTAGAGAAAGGTAAAAGAAATGTTGAAATCCTTAAACAACGCGAAAATGCTCCGCTTTCGGTTGAAAAACAAATTGCCATAATTTATTGCGGTACCAAAGGTTTACTTCAACATGTGCCGGTTAATAAAGTAAAATCTTTTGAAGAAGAATACCTGTCTTTCTTAGACGCTAAACACCGCGATGTGCTTGATAAATTAAGAGCAGGTCAATTAGACGATGAAATTACAAAAGTGTTAGAAAAAGTTTGCAAAGAGCTATCTGAAAAATATGCTAAATAAGATTATCAAAAACCGTATAACTGAATGGCTAATTTAAAAGAAATACGCGGAAGAATTGTTTCGGTAAACTCTACCAAACAAATAACTTCGGCTATGAAAATGGTATCTGCCGCAAAATTAAAACGCGCTCAGGATGCTATTTTGCAAATGCGCCCCTATGCCGAAAAATTACAGGAAATATTAGTAAATCTAACTGCTTCGTTAGAGGTGTCAGACAGCCCCTATGCTGCTCAACGCGAAACAAAAAACATACTCATTGTAGCGATTAGTTCTAACCGCGGCTTATGCGGAGGCTTTAATAATAATGTAATAAAACTTGCCACTAAACTTGCTAAAGAAAACGCAGCTAGCAATAATGTAGCTATATTATCAATCGGAAAAAAAGCTTCTGAGTATTTTAAAAATACGGTATATAATATCAAAGCAAGCGATTTTCCTAAAAACCTTAACGAAGTTTTTGATAATCTTAATTTCGCTGCAGTTAGTCCCATAGCCGAAAATATTATGAGGCACTTTATTGATAAAAGCATTGACAGGGTAATATTGGTATATAATAAATTTAAAAACCCTGCTGTACAGGAAGTTGTAGCTGAGCAATTTTTGCCCATCGTTGCTAAATCAAATAATCATACACAACAAACTATTACGGATTATATCTTTGAACCCGGTAAACAGCAAATAGTGCTGGATTTAATTCCAAAGTCTCTTAAAGTACAATTTTATAAAGCCTTGTTAGATTCTTTTGCCTCAGAACATGGCGCCCGAATGACAGCCATGCATAAAGCTACCGACAATGCAACAGAATTAATAAGAGATTTACGCATTAACTATAATAAAGCCCGCCAGGCATCTATTACCAACGAAATACTCGAAATTGTTGCCGGTGCCGAAGCCTTAAAAGGTTGATTTTTAGCCCTTTTATAGCCTTAAGTATCAAATTAATTATTTTTCAACAATCCCAAATTCAGCATCCGAAATTTGCTTAATTTCAATACGTAATTTGGATTTAAACACTCTTTACATAAATTTATCATAAAAACCGTAATAGTATATAAATTTTTTTCTATCTTTCGATTTGATAAATTTAATTTCAAATTATGAATAAAATATATTCCTCGTTTTTTACACTTTTTTTTCTGATTTTATTACATGGCCAAACCAGGTCGCAGGATGTAGGAATTACTACCATAGCCTCTCCGGTATCAGGATGTAATTTAACTTGTCCTTTAGTGACGGTAGTAATTTATAATTGGAGCAATTTTATGGTTGGCGGTCAATTTAATGTGTGTTATACGGTTAATGCCGGCAGCCCCAATTGTGCAAATTTTGTTACTAACATTATGCCCGGAGGCACTTATACATACACTTTCCCAAACGCAATGTGTGCCAATATTGCCAATCAAGGAACATATAATATTAAAACATGGGTTACTATGTTGGGTGATATTAATCCCAATAACGACACTTTAACCACCACTGTAGTTAACGACACAACAGTAGTTGGGGGAAATTTAGCAGGTAGCACCACAGTATGTGCCAGCGCTAACAACGGAGTAATAATACTAACAGGGAATACGGGTTATATTACAAATTGGGAATCATCCCCTGATGGAAGCACATGGACATCAATCGGAAATAACGGTAACCCTTCTTATAACTACAATAATTTAACGGCTACTACCTATTATCGCGTGCTATTAGACGGAGGCTACTGTCCTGACGGTGTATCACCTGTTGCAGTTATTAATGTTGACCAACCCACTAATCCCGGTATTTTAGTAGGCTCGGTTACTGCATGTCCTGCCCCTAATAGTGGTCCTTTGGATGTTACAGGTTATAACGGTAATATATTACATTGGTCTTACTCGGTTGATGGCGGTGTAACCTGGAATATTATTAATCACACAGGCAGTAATTACAATTTTCTTAACCTGACACAAACAACTATATATCATGTGGTGTCGCAAAATGGTGTTTGCCCGCCCGATACCTCTAATAATCAAACAGTAACTATTACTTCACCCTCAGTAGGAGGAAACATATTAAGCAGCGTTACAGAATGTTATGGCAATAATAACTCTACCCTTACCCTGGTAAATTACAGTGGTAATATATTGTTTTGGATGTCGTCAACCGATGGCGGAGTAACATGGACGCCTATAGCTAATACAACACCTACACAACCCTATACAAATTTAACCCAAACTACAACCTATACAGCAGTGGTTCAAAACAACGGATGCCCATACGATACAGCTACTCCCGCAAATATTACTATAGTACCTTTACCTAATGTAAGCATCAGCCCCTCAAATACCGTAACCTTTAGCTTAGGAGATTCGGCTTGTTTTGTAGCCAGCGGTGCAGTACTTTATAACTGGTCCCCCGCCTCAGATTTTGTTGATCCGAATATTGCCAATGCATGTTTTTGGCCTACAAACTTTGGCACATACACACTAACCGTTACAGGACAGGATGCTAATGGTTGTACAAATACTGCTACCGTAAATGTTATCGTTTTAGATACAACAACCATTCCCAATCAATTAATTATTTGTAACTATATTACCCCTAATAACGATGGATTTAACGATGCCTGGAATATAATAGGTATAGAATTTTATCCTGACAACAATGTGAAAATTGTTAATAATCACGGACAAATCGTTTACGAAAAATCATCCTATAAAAACGACTGGAAAGGGACATACAATGGTGATAAATTACCCGATGGTTCTTACTATTATTTTGTGGATGTAAAACACAATATCAATAAAACCTATAAAGGAACTCTTACAATTGTAGGGAGCAATTAAGCAAGCCGGTGTGGTATATTTATAATTTTTAATAGATTTGTAAGTTCATGTGCGTTTTCGGCTTGTTAAAAAAATATAGTTTAACCTTTCTGGCTGTAATTATTATAATGCCACAGCTATGCGCACAACAGGTTCCGCATTTTCATCATGTGTTTATTAATCCTATGATATATAATCCTTCGCTCACAGGATTTACTCCCAATACCAATGCATTTTTTATGCGCAAACAAAGATATATGAGTAATGAAGGAGGAAATATTGTTAATGCACTTACTGTGGATGGAGGACTTTGGGAAAATAAACTTGGATTAGGTTTTTCTATATTTAGCGATGTATTTGGAAATGTTTCTACCACCGGTGGAAATATTCAGGCATCCTATAAGGTTCGTTTCTCCGAAAAAACGTATATGGGATTTGGAATAGCTGCAGGTGCACAGGATTTAAGGATAAACTTTAATCAAGCCATAGTTAAAGATCCAAACGACCCCTTACTAAACAATGGTGTTGCAGCCAGAAAAATTAATTTTAATGCTGCAGCAGGTTTGTTTTTACAAGCAAAAGATTTTCAGTTGGGTTTTGCCGTACCGCAACTGCTTGGTTCAACGGTTAAGCTTACACAACTATTAAATGACGGAACAGTGATTATGGGAAGTTCCTACACTTATGCCAGACACTTTATTGCTCATGCACGCTATGATATTAAAATTACCGACAAACCTTTGCTTTATGTAGGCCCCCTGGCCATGGCAAAATATGTTCCCGGTGCCCCCATACAGTATGATGGTGGAATAGTGGTTGACCTTAAAAACATAGGGTGGATTTCTGCTCTTTATAAGGCAAATTACGCCATCACTCCATCAATCGGTTTTAGAATCAAGAAAAATTTATATATTGGTTATGCCTACGATCTGGTATTAAATTCTACTAAAAATCTAAGTGGAATTAATCAGGAAATATTGCTGGGATATTCTTTTGCAGGTACCAAAGAGGATACAAAAATTAAAAAACAACTCGAAGAAGCATTGGCCGAACAAGAAAGATTAAGAATGGAATTAGCAGCAAAAATTAAAAACCTGGATTCATTAAGTGCCGATTATGATAAACAACGTAAAGAAATAATGGACAGAATGGATGAAATGGAAAGGATTTATAACGACTCTATAGCTAAACTGAATGCATTGCTTGCTCAAAAAGATAAAGATTTGGCAGAAGCTAAGAACAAGCAAGGTATTGAAAAAACTGATAAATCAAACAAAAATTTTGATGATAGTCGTATAAAACAATCCAAAGATGATTATTTTATTGAATTAGACGACACTGACGCCCCACAAGGTTTTTATGTGGTTTTCGGGGCATACAAAGACCCTGCGCGTGCAGATGAGCAGTTTAATAAATATAAATCAGATTTTCCGGAGGCAAGAATTATATATAATAAACGCAATGGACTACGATACGTCATATTTAAATATTCAACCGATAAAATGCCGATATTTGAAACACACGCCCGCGCTAAAGATAAAGGATTACAAAAAGCCTGGATTTTAAATTATAAAAGATAAGTTTTAACCTTTTATAGGCATTTTCTCATTATTAATCGTTGGTATTTACTATTTTGTGAGTTTTTATGTTCCTTTTGGCGATAATATTAGCACGATAGTTAAATTTTTTTCATATTAATGGCAACCTGTTTAATTTAACAACGTCTATTTTTTGATAATTAATCTACCAGATATGATAAAAAAAAATTTACTAAGTGTAATATTATTATCCCTATCAAGTTATTTTTTAAAGGCACAATTTCCGGGTTGTCCTAACATAATTGCGGGTCCGGATCAAACTTTGCCTTGTAATCAAAACTGTACAACGATTTCTGCTACTCCGTTTCATGCAGGACAAACCAATACTTACACAGTTAGTTCAATACCTCATACCCCACCCATTGCATACAATCAACCCGGAGGTACGGCAGTATCGGTTGGTACTGATGATGTTTGGAGTCCGATTATTAACTTACCTTTTCCTTTTTGTTTTTATGGACAAACTTATACAACTTGTAAAGTAGGCTCTAACGGGGCCATATTGTTTAATCCTGCAACCGGTGGAGGTTATCATCCCTGGCCTATAGCTGCAACAGATGTTTGCCCCAGCCCTGCACTTTGGGGTACCGGAAACAGAGGCCACATTTTTGGAGTTTATCACGATATTGACCCAACAGTGGCAGGTACGGTAAGATGGTATCTTTTAGGTACGGCTCCATGCAGAATATTTGTAGTCAGCTTCAATCAGCTTGGCCATTATTCATGTACTTCACTACGAAGTACTCATATGATGGTTTTGTATGAAACCACCAATGTAATTGATGTATATGTTAATAATAAAGCAACATGTACATCCTGGAATGGAGGCAGGGCTGTTATTGGAATACAAAATACCGGAGGAACAGCAGGTATTGCACCTGCAGGCAGGAACGCAAATACCACATGGACAGTAACCACTCCCGAAGCATGGCGTTTTACTCCCAATGGCGCACCTATTTATACAGTTCAATGGTTTCAGGGAGCAACCTTAATCGGAACAGGCAATAGCATCAATGTTTGCCCGGCAGGTACTACAACTTATACTGCACAAGTAACCTATACCCGTTGCGATGGCTTGGTTATAACAGACCAAGACCAAATTGTAGTCAACTACTCAGGATTAACAGCCCCTACTGTTACACCAGTACACGAAACTTGTAATAACTATAACAATGGTTCTGTAACTATTGATAATCCTGTTGGTGCGGGGCCTTATACAGTTCAGATAAATGGGCCTGTAACAGCTACAGTGGTAGAACCAAATACACCTGCCGGAACAGCTAACTTTACCAATCTACCTGATGGTAATTATACATATACAGTTACCGGAAATAATGGTTGTACTTATAGCGGCAGCTTTACCATCAATCCAGGTCCACCCTGTTGTAATGTGGTAGTAAACGGAACGAATATTACTTGTAATGGTGGTTCGAACGGTACAGCAACTGCTTCCCCCACCGGATTAGGCCCCTTTAGCTATTCTTGGTCACCAAGCGGTGGTACCGGACAAACAGCTACCGGTTTAACAGCCAATACTTATACGGTTACAATGACTGATGCCAGTGGTTGTGTAGCTACGGCCAATATAAACATTACACAGCCCCCCGCCATAATAGCGAATGCGAACGTAACAAGTCCAACGTGCAATGGTAGTTGCAACGGTAGTATAACAGTAACTGCGAGTGGAGGTACAGGCACCCTGCAGTACAGTTACAACGGAGGTCCATTTCAGACGAGCAATGTATTTAACGGATTATGTGCCGGTCCATACACCATAACTGTACAAGATGGTAACAATTGCACACAAACATTGAACGGCACTATAAGCGAACCCACGGCTTTGGTATTAAATCTTAATGCAACGACACCAGCCACCTGTGGCAACAACAACGGTACAGCTAATTTAAGTGTGAGTGGAGGCTCAGGAGGCCCCCACACCTATACATTAAATCCCGGAAACATAGTAAACACAACCGGCAGCTATACGAATTTAGCACCGGGGAGCTACACGGTTACAGTAAGCAATGCAGCGGGATGTACAGCGGGTCCTGTAAATGTAACAATAGGCATGATACCTGCACCGGTAGCGAACATACAAAGTCAAACCAATGTAAGCTGCTTTGGCGGAGCCAATGGTAGTGTATTAATAGGACTAAGCGGAGGCGGACCACCGACCACATATTCAATAACAGGTCCGGTAAATGCGGGTCCACAGGCGAGCAATACATTCACCAATTTATTGGCCGGCAACTACACAGCAACAGTAGTTACCGGAGGCTGCAACACTACGGTAACATTTACCATTACGCAACCCACCCAGTTAGTGTATGCTTCAGTTCCCACGGCAGCTACGTGCAACGGAGTATGTGACGGACAAATACAAATCAACGCCAACGGAGGCACCCCTCCCTATCAGTATTCGAGCAACAACGGATTAACTTTTGGCAGTGCAAATCCGATGACCGGTCTGTGTGCGGGCTTAATCAACGTGGTAGTACAAGATGCCAACGGCTGTTTAGCCAACTCACAGGTAAACATTACCCAACCGGCAGCCGTAGGAGCGAGTTTTGTAAACACACCACCGGTATGCCACAATGGATGCAACGGACAGATAGTGGTAACGGCTAACGGAGGCACAGCGCCCTACCAATACTCAGCCAACGGGGGCCCGTTACAAGGCAGCAACACATTAACCGGCCTATGCTCCGGTAACAATACCATAGTGGTACAAGATGCCAATGGCTGTCAATTCAGCAGTGTACAAAACTTAACCAACCCGCCACAAATCAACATATCGGTAGTTAGCACCACCCCGAGTAACTGTGGATTTAACGATGGAGCCTTTCAGGTAAGCGCTTCGGGTACTACCGGTCCTTACAGCTACGATCCTGACGGAGGGGGTCCGATGCCGGCCAATGGTACGGGGATATTTAACAATGTACTGGCGGGAGGCTATAATGTAGTAGTAACCGATGCCAACGGCTGCCAAAACAACCTGTTTGTTGGAGTAAACGATGTACAGATGAGCGGACAGTTGCTGGGATTAACCAATGCTACGTGTTTTGGTTCTTGCGATGGTACCGTACAGACGATAAACACAGCAGGCTCAGCACCGATATCGTTTGAATTGGATAATAGCGGAGTAACGCAAGGGAATGGTAATTTTAGCGGATTATGCGCAGGCAGCCATATAGTAACTATATACGATAATGGATTTTGTATATATACTATACCTTTTACCATTACCGAGCCTGCAGCCATAAGTTTTAGTTCAACAGTTGGCAATGTAAGTTGTAACGGAGCGGCTACGGGAAGCATCACATTTAATAATGTACAAGGCGGAAGCGGAGCGTATCAGTATAGTATAAACGGAGGAGTTACATTTCAGGGAAGTCCTAACTTTACAGGTTTAACAGCAGGAACCTATAATTTACTGGTACAAGATGCCAATGGCTGTACCGGTACAGGCACGGCAACTATAACGCAAGCAAGCCCTATACAAGTAGTAACCAATGTAACCGATTTAACTTGTAACGGTAATAACAGCGGGGTTGTACAATTGGTAGCAGGTGGAGGCACCCCCGGCTACACCTATAGTTTTAATGGTTCGCCATTTGGAGCCAACTTTACATTTTTTGGACAGGCAGCAGGCACATATAATTATCAGGTACAAGATGCTGCCGGATGTCAGTTTAGCGGCACAGTAACGGTAAATCAGCCACCGGTATTGGCGGCCAATTATGCACCAACAGCGGCCACCTGCAATGGAGTATGCGATGGACAGATAGTAGTAACAGCCAACGGAGGTACGGCACCTTATCAATATTCGAGCAATAACGGAGTAACCTATCAAATATCAAACACATTAGCAAACTTATGTGCCGGGTCACATCAGATACAGGTAAAAGATGCGAACAACTGTTTGGTAGGTACAACGATAAATATAACCCAACCAACGGCAGTAGTATTTAATACGGTAATCACTCCATCAACCTGTGGCAACCCCAATGGCAGCATAACGATAAATGCCAACGGAGGCACACCCGGGTATACTTACAGTAATAACGGAGGAGCGACATTCCAGGCCGGGAACAACTTCAGTGGATTAGCTGCCAACACATACAATTTAGTAGTACAAGATGCCAATAACTGCCCTGCCACCGCAACAGCTACCGTACCGAACGAGGCAAGCCCGGTGATAACTTCAGTATTTACAAGCGATGTAACCTGCAACGGCTCTTGTAATGGCTCTATAACTGTTAATGCAAATGGCGGTACAGGCGCATTACAATATAGCATTGGCGGACCCAATCAAATGAACGGTAATTTTACAAACGTTTGTGCTAATAATTATACCATTACCGTAACAGATGCTAATGGCTGCACAGATACGCAAAATACGGTTGTTACAGAGCCACCGGCTTTGGTAATTAATGCTACACCGGTAAACCTATTGTGCTATAATGATAACAGCGGGCAAATAAATGTTGCAGTAAACGGTGGGGTTTCTCCTTATTTATATAGTTATGATGGAGGAGCAACCTACGGAACGCTTGCAAATCAACAGTTTTTAGCTGCCGGTAATTACAATGTGTTTGTACAAGACGCAAATAATTGTACAGCATCTCAAATTGTAAATGTAACACAGCCTACACAATTACAAATTCAAAATCAAACAGAAGTATCAACAAGCTGTAATGGAATTTGTGACGGGCAAGCAAACATAACCATACAAGGAGGAACAGTTGCAGGATTATATACTTATACATGGTCGGGTGGCGTTGCAGGGCCTAACCAAAACGTAGCGACCAATTTATGCGCAGGAACTTATACGGTTGATGTAAATGATGATAACGGTTGTGCTATTCAGGCAGTATTTAACATTACCGAACCTCCGGCAGTAATAATAACCAGTATAAATGCTACCGAACCTTCTTGTAATAACGGATGCGATGCAACTATAACCATGTTTGCAACCACTGCAGTTCAATACTCTGTAGATAATGGTATTACTTTTCAGCCTTCTAATAATTTTACAAACTTGTGTGCAGGAAACTATAGTATAGTAGTACAGGATGCAAATAATTGTCCGGCATACACAACCATAACAATTAATAATCCGGCACCTGTTGTACTAGACCCAATAGCAGATATAACTATTTGTTATGATGGATACGGAACCTTGTCTGCCAATGCCAATGGTGGCACCGGTTTGTATTATTATGTGTGGAACACCGGAGATACCACACAGTTTTTAAATGTAAATGTGCATACACAAACTGTATTTACCTGTGTTGCATACGACATGAATGGTTGTGCATCCAATCAGCAATCAGTAACGGTAAATGTATTACCACAGTTTTATGCCACTGTTTCACCGGACGTTACCATTTGCCCGGGTAATTCGGTTACATTAACGGCTAATGGATTTGACGGTATCGGTAATTATGATTTTCAATGGCTAAATCAGTTTAATGATACCTTGGGCGTAGGCTCATCATTTACCTATATTCCATCATCTCCCGAAACCATAACATTGGTAGGTGTAGATCAATCCCAACATACGATACTTTGCAGGTTAATATCAGTTTTTATCCGCTGCCGCAACCTGCATTTACAGCTACTCCTACAGCGGGTTGTTCCCCCTTATTGGTAACATTTAATAACACTACTCCTCCGGCAATGATTGGAAATGATTGTATGTGGATTTTTGGTGATGGTAATCAAACCATGTCTTGTAATTCCGTTACAAATACATACCTGAATCCCGGATGCTATGATGTTACCTTAATAGTTACCTCACCCGATGGTTGTGTGGGAACAAATACGCTTACAAATTATATTTGTGTACATCCTGATCCGGTTGCAGATTTCACCTGGACACCTCAGCAACCTACTATATTAAATTCCGAAGTACAATTTACCGATTTATCTACAGGTGCTTCTACTTATAACTGGGACATAGCAGGCTTAGCAACAGCTACTTCAGCTAATCCCATATTTAATTTTATGAATCAGGACACGGGCCAATATCAGGTATGTTTAACAGTAACTTCCATAAATGGATGTGTACATGATACATGTAAGTTGATAACTCTGTTCGATGAATTTCTGATATATGTTCCAAACGCCTTTACACCGGATGGTGATGGGGTGAATGATATTTTCTTACCAAGCGTTGTAGGTATAGATCCCTTGCGGTATGAATTTATGATCTTTAACAGATGGGGTGAATTGATTTTTGAAACAAGCCACAAACAAATAGGTTGGGATGGAACTCATAAAGGAATGACTGTTAAGGAAGATGTTTATGTATGGAAAATAAAATTAAAAGAAGCACTAACAGGTAAAGAAAGAACGTATACGGGTCACGTCACCTTGTTAAAGTAGAAAAAATTAACCCAAAATTGTCATCAGCCACGCTATGGGTGGCTGATGCAAGAGGTAGGTATGCGGAGAGGCATTGTGGTTAACCCTGTTTTAGATTTTGTTAGAATTTCTTACCTTAAAAAACAAAAAAATGTTTTAAGAAATTTCTTACAAAATCTTTAGACACCCGGTTTGCCGGGAAAAAAGTCTAATGACTTTTTGGGGATTAATCGAAGATTATTATAGATTAGTCGATAAATTTATTCAAACTTTTTATTGCAATTATCATTAAATATCAGATGAAGTAATATTTTACATTTTTATAAAACTGATAATCATATAATTATAAAAAATAACATTAAAGTATGTAAACATAACATTTTTTACGTACTTTTATAGGCAACCTGTAATTTAATCGTTCGTTTATAAAGTAAAATATCACCGCATGAACTCATTATACAAATTAATTGTCATTTCAATTATTTCAGTAATAACCGGCATTGGTTCTGTCAAGCAAGCAAATGCTTCTCACGTAGCAGGAGGTTATATACAATTAACATGCACCGGTGTTCCGGGTCAATATA
>JBBIOU010000021.1:0-61425 GCA_037443205.1 Flavobacteriales bacterium
TGGGGCTGGGGCTATGGCGGTTACTGGAACGGCTATTGGAACGGTTACTGGCATGGCTATTGGAACGGCTTTAATAATGGATTGTGGGACAGCAACAATGGTGGCCGAGGTATATACTACGGACACAGAGAAAATATAGGAGGGGGCAATACCAACTCACCATCGCGTAATCCCCGACAAAACACTTCATTTTCTAATTCGAACAATAGGCCTAATGGTGCTAATTCATCTCTTGGCAATGCAACAAGTTACAGACCCGAAATGCAAGGTAATTTGGTTGCTAACAGAGAAATACGTCCAACTGTAAATACTCCAAATCCGGTTAATACCAGCAGACCTGATAATACCGGGCGTAACAACAATGTAGTTAGCAGACCAATTGAAAATGGTACAACATTTAATCCGATAAATAACAACATTTCCAGACCCGGTACAAATAATACTATCAGTAATAACAATTCTTTAACCAGACCTTCTTTAGGCAACAACTCAGGTAGTTCACCATGGGTAAATAGTAATAACAACAGTCGCCCGTCAATTAATAATCCTAATTACGGAGGTTCATACAACCGCCCTAACAGCAGCGGAACCTACAACAATGGTAATTCAACTCGTCCTTCGAGTGGAGGAAACTACAATTCAGGTGGCTGGAGTCGTCCCTCGGGTGGAGGTAACTATAACTCAGGTGGCTCAAGCCGACCTTCGGGAGGAAGATCATATTCACCATCCGGTGGCGGTAGTCGTGGCGGTGGTGGATACAGCGGTGGCTCATCCGGTGGCGGTAGCCGTGGTGGCGGTGGTTCATTTGGTGGCGGCAGCCGTGGTGGTTCGTCCGGTGGTGGCAGAGGCGGTAGATAAGTTTTAATCAAAAAAAAATTGGGTATGAAAAAAATAATTTTTTCGATAGTTATTCTATCGTCCTTGCAATCGCATGCTCAAAATGAAGTAGATGCTTTGCGATACTCCTGGATACAATATGGAGGAACAGCCAGATACAACTCTGTGGCAGGAGCATTTAATTCGATAGGTGGTGATATGTCTTGTATATCTACCAACCCTGCCGGTTTGGCCAGATTTACCAAAAGTGAATTTACTTTTTCATTAGGCCAACACAGTTCCAATGCCAATACTACATTTTATAACACCGCCAATTCCGACTCAAAAAACTGGCTTCATGTGTCTAACTTTGGCGTTTTACTGGCGGCAAGATCCGGCTTAAGCGGGAGCTGGAAATCAGCACAATTTGCATTTGCATATAACAGGCTGGCAAATTACTCTGAGCGCATTACCATATATGGTACCAATATGGAATCATCGCTGGCAACAGCATTTATTGCCGAAGCCAACGGAATAGATGAAAATGTTTTAAGAGATACCAAGCCCTTTTCATCAGGATTAGCATATTGGGCATATTTAATAGATCCGATTCCTCCTGGAAACAATACATATAGTTCCGATCTGGAGGGAGGTAATGTTATCCAAAGCAGAACAATTGACCGTGAAGGTGGTTATAACGAATCAGCTTTTTCTTTTAGCGGAAATTATGATGATAAAATTTATTTGGGGTTTACATTTGGGATGCCAAGTATTCGCTTTGATGAAGTTTATAATCATTATGAAAAATCTTTAGACACAGCTCATTCGGTAGTAAATTTTAATTATGTTTACAATTTAACTACCCGAGGTAGAGGTATCAATGCTAAGTTCGGAGCTATATTTGTTCCAATTGATTTTATTCGTTTCGGTTTAGCAGTACATACACCCACGGCAATAAATTTTACCGATACCTGGAATAGTGGAATAAGCGTAAATTTTGATGATGGCGATGTGCAAACGGCAAATTCAGAAAATGGTTTGTATAATTATCGCTTACGCACACCCGGAAGATTTATTGCAAGCG
Source organism: Flavobacteriales bacterium (assembly GCA_037443205.1). Taxonomy (GTDB): domain Bacteria; phylum Bacteroidota; class Bacteroidia; order Flavobacteriales_D; family UBA2798; genus JBBIOU01. The sequence goes on from JBBIOU010000021.1 coordinate 1,901, forward strand.
TAAGTTTGTTGGCTTTTAAATCAGGTTTTGTGAGTGCCGAGTACGAAATGGTAGATTATGGTTCATCGCGTTTCAGAGCAGAGCGATTCTCTCAAAATCCGTATAACTTTAATAGTGAAAACGAGGCAATAAGAAATAATTACAGAAGTACTTCTAATTTGCGCTTTGGCACCGAGTGGAGAATTAAACCTATTTATGTGCGCGGAGGTTATGCACTTTACGGTTCTCCGTTTAAGCCCGATAAAACCATTTCTAAACCCCAACGTTATACATACAGTGGCGGTATAGGTTATCGTTCTCCAAGTAATGCAAACGGAGTAAGTTTTTATATTGATTTTGGCCTGGCTGTTACCCAATGGGATGAAGATTATTATATGTACAGCCCATCTTTGGTTCAGGCAGCGTTAGTAAATAACAGACTTACTACACCAAATGATAGAATGGGTTTCAGGTTTTGATGTTTAATAGTTGCCGGTTTAGAATATCTAAACCTTCTTCAAACGAATGAGGAGCATATCCTAATTTGCTAATGGCTCTATCTATTATAAAACCGGTTTTTGGAGGTCGTTTAGCGGGTTGATTAAGAGTGGAACTTTTTACCGGTATGATTAGTTTTTCATCCAAATTATAATAGCGAGCTACTCTGCATGCTAAATCGTAAATACTCATAAAATCTTTCCCCGAAAGATGATAAATACCCGTAGCTCTTTTTTGGGCAATCAACAGGCAACCCTCGGCTAAATCTTCTGCCAGTGTTGGGCAGCGAAATTGGTCATCAACTACATTTATTTGTTTACCTTGTTCTAAGGATTGTTTAACCCATAAAACAATATTGCTTCTACTCATGTTGTCGGTAATACCATATACCAGCATGGTGCGTGCAACAGCCCAGTCAATGGATGAATGAATAACAATTTGTTCGGCTTCATTTTTACAATAAGCATAATAGCTAAGCGGATTGGGTTTATCATCCTCTTTATAGGGGCCGGCCTTCCCATCAAAAATAAAATCGGTTGAAACATGAATAAGATGAGGTTTATAATGGCTTTTTTTTGATTTTTCCAAAGCCTCAACAATATATTGTACTGCTAAGGTGTTTGTTTTATAACATAATTCTTTTTGTGTTTCGCAGGCGTCAACGTTTGTCATGGCTGCAGTGTGTATTATCGTATCAGGCAGGTGTTTTTGTATTACTGCAATTACCGCTTCGCGGTCATTAATATCTAAACTTTGATATGTATATCCGTTTGTATTAATTAATCGATTATTGCCTTGAGCAGTAGCAATAACTTCTGTGCCAGAGAGCGTTTTTAATTTATAAACTAACTTTTGCCCAAGTAAGCCATTGCTTCCGGTAATTAATATTTTCTTCATGTATTGCTATAGTCTATATTTTCAAAATGGTTAATGGCTTTGTCCAGATAATCTTGTCTGCCAAAAATAATAATAGTATCTAAGGTTTCAATTTGTGTATCACCGGGCGGGTGCGAAATTATTTCTTTATTTCGTATTATACCGATAATTGAAATATGCGAAAATATATGGCAGCTTTTATAAATATCATCTATACATTTACCGGCTAAGGCCGAATTGGGATTTACAAAATAGCTGTGGTTAAATTCTTTGATTGAGGCCAAATCGGAAATTTTTAAACGATTCCCGTTATCGTTTTTTTCAAAAAAGCCGTAATTATATTTTCGAATGTTGTCGGTTTTTAATTTTATCAGTGGTTCTGATATGCCAAAAAATTTTAATACCGAGGTGGTAACTTCAATAGACGCCTCAAATTCCTGTGATATTACTTCATCAGCGCCCGCTTCTTGCAGACGTTTTATTTCGCTGATGTTTTCGGTGCGTGCAATAATGTGTAAAGCAGCATTGAGTTGACGGGCTAAACGCACGGTGCTTATGGTAGCCTCGTTGTCAGTAATGGCTATAACTAATAAACGGGCCTGCTTAACACCAAAGTGTTCCAGATTATCTATGCGTGTACTGTCGCCAAAAAAAATATTTTCGCCTTGTTCCTGATATTTTTTTACCAGCGAGGCATTAAGGTCCATTACTTTATAATTTATTTGTAAGGATTTAAAAATTTTAGCAAGGTTTTGACCATTTATGCCAAAGCCGATAATGATAACCGTTTCCCGGCTGAGGTCGGTTTTAACTGAATGAGTTAATTTGCGTGTTTTAAAGCGGCCGGCAATTTCGCCCACAAAAAATAAAAATGGCGTGAGCAGCATACTAATTACGGTAGCCGAAAGAAATAGTTGATATTCATTTTCGTTGAGTACGCCTGCCGGTTTAGCAATGCTTAATAACATAAAAGAAAATTCGCCTATTTGTGAAATACTGATTCCGCTTCGTAAGGCAAGATTGACGGGTTGTTTTAAAAAATAACAAATGGCAAATATGATAAGTGCTTTAAAGGTTAAAATGGAGATTGTAACAAGGATTACCGGAGTGAAGTTATTAATTAAAAAATCGGTGTTTAAAAGCATCCCTACTGATATAAAAAACAGCGATAAAAAAAGATAACGCAATGGTTTTACGTCCGAGTCTATTTGATAATGATAGGCGGATTCAGCTAAAATCATACCTGCAATAAATGCTCCCATAGCCATAGAAAAACCACTATATGCACTAAGTATGGCTAAGCCAAAGCACATACTTAAACTAAAGGTAAGAAACAATTCACTGACTTTTGTTTTAAAAACAACATCAATAATTTTTGGCAGTAAATATTTTGATACTACCGAAAGTCCTATAATCAATAATATGGCTGTTCCAAATTTATTAATGATTGGCGTAAACTGAAACTCTCCTGTGTTACTAAGCATAGGAGTAAAAATGATAAATGGCACAACACATATATCTTGAAATAATAATATACCCAGCATGATTTTTCCGGCCGGTGTGCGCAATTGGTTTTTGTCTTGAAGTAATTTAATAACTATAGCTGTGCTGCTAACAGATAGTATCATGGCAACAAAAATTGATTTTTGCCAACACAAGCCTATTGCCGATGCAATGAAAAATATCGGCAGCATGGTTAAAAATACCTGTAAAGCTCCCAGTACCAGTACCTCAAACTTCATCTCCTTAATTCGCTTGATCGAAAACTCCAGACCAATGCTAAACATTAACAATATGATGCCGATTTCTGACATTAATTCCAGTTCGTGTCCTGATTTTACCCACGATAAGCCACCGGGCCCAATAATAATACCCGTAAATAAAAAACCGATAAGCGCAGGAATTCTGAAACGTGAAAATAACACTACAACAAAAGTTGCAGCAACAATTATTATTACAAATTCACTGAACAAATTTAATGATTATCAAAAATTATATGTCCCAAATACTACGTTTTCTGGAGCCCGGTTTAAAGTATTCTTTATTATCCAGAATAAATGCCATTATTAAATATATGAGCAAGGGCGAACCTAAAGTGATAAACGACAAGTATATAAAACTAAGCCGTATTTTACGTGTATCTATGCCCAGTTTTTTACCCCACCATTCGCATACGCCAAAGGCTTGTCTTTCAAAAAAATCGAAAATAGACTGTATCATTTTTCAATAGGTTTTATTAAATAATTACCAACGCTGCAATTTAAGCATTTTTTTTGGATGCAGTATTTGTTGTTTAGTTGTATAATGCCCTGGGTTATGGCAGTGCTGTTAATTTTTAGCGATAGGCTTTGCCACATGCGGGTAATATTGTTTTTTTCTGGCGGTATTTGTTCCAGCAGAGCTATAGCGCGTTCTTTCAGGGTGTGTTCGCCATAGTAATTGGCATAGAAAAAAATGAGGGGCACTGCTACATTGGCAAGTACCCGTATGGAGAAATCTTTGCCGGTAGTTTTTATTTTTTTATTACTGGTTTTACCAAATACATAATGAGTATCCCAATAGGCGGATGCTTTGACAGAAAAAATTTTAAACCATTCTTCGGTATATTTTATGGTGTTTAGAGTGTCCATGATGTGTGGGGTATTATTTATAAATGCAGCAAACTGTGCAATGCGTATGGTAGGAAAGGCAATTGGTCGCATTTTGGCAAATTTCCAGATATTGCCTTCGATAGGTTTTAATCCCAATTTGTTTTTATGAAAAACATATTCTTTTTTTAATGCTTCAACATAATCATCAGTTGTGGCAATGTCAAGCAAACCCGACTGGCCGAATAAGATTGCTTCAATGGCAAATAAATTACCGCAAAGTTTTTTTATGATGTTGACCGGTAGCGATTTGGCAAGTAATTCAAAAGGCAGCACATTATTTTTTAAGCCAAAACCCGCAGCCAACGTTCGGTAAGCAAATTCTTCCCAGTTTCCGTTGCTATTATCAAAAGATGGTTTTAGTTGTAAGGTTTTTTCTTCGAGTCTTTCTAATAAGCAACGCTCTATTTGTTTGTCAATTATTATTGGAGGTACGTTTTTAAAGAGTTTTTGGCAGGGTATTTTTGTTGAGGAATGAATAAAATTAATGTATTTCAGATATAAGTCGGGGTTAAGCAGGTTTTTCATTTCTAAAGTAGGCATTAAACCCGGATAATCATCTTCGTAAACTACATGTAAAATAACATTGTTGTATGCTTTGTTATTTTGGTGTTTATGTTTTTGCCAATCACTGCTTTTTAGATGTATTTCAACATTTCCTGCCCACTCGGTTTGGCCAATAATTATGCGTGCATTAAAAAAATCAGGTCCTGAATCTTTGTTTAGTATTCCTCTGTTGCGAATAATGATGTTTTCGCCACCGGTTGTTTTTATGTTATGGCTGTTAAAATAGCCGTATTGCCAGATATATTGAAGAAAGTCTTCAGTCATGATACAATTCGCATAAACGGAATAGTGTTAAAGGTGTAATTATTTGATGAGGGGATAAAGGATGATTTGCTAAAGGTAAAAGTTGATTGGGAGTGTTTGTTTTGGGTGGATATTTGTTTAAACCTACAATAGTTTTTTGGCCTGATTGTATTTTCTCTTTGAATATTTTTTTACGATTATCAAGTATAGAACTTAGTTTATTGCTTAGAATAAACCCTGCAATGCTGTTATTTGATTCGATTTCAGTAAAAAGTTCCCATATTTTTTCAGCGATTTTCAGGGTGTAGTTTTCAATGTAAAAGCAGCCTGATGCAGTATTGATAACTTTATCTAAAAATGATTCTTCGCGTAAAATATGATGAATATTAATGGCTATACGCGTAGCATGTTTTCTCAAATCATTGTCATAACTATATGCTCTGATATTAATGGCATTGCAGCCTGCTATGGCAGCCGACATGGCCTGTGTCGTAGCTCTGATGATGTTGCTTTCGCGGTCGTTGTGTGTCCACTCAAAATCGGATGTAATGGCTTTGATAAAAATGTTTCTACTGCAAGAGTGTTTAGGTTGGTATCTTTCAATAATTTTACTCCATATAAAGCGTATGGCTCTGATGCGTGCAATTTCGGTAAAATAATCAACGGATACACAAGTGTTCATTTGCAGTTGTGCACAGGCTGTATCTACGTCTAATCCTCTTTTCAATAGTTCGTTCAGATAATAATGTGCCATAGATAAAGCTATGGCGCTTTGTTCGATGTGGTTTGCTCCGGCATAATGAAAAATGTAATCATCAATACTTACAGTTCGTATTTTTTGTAAGGGAGTGTATATGTTTTTACCAAAAGATGAAAAATCTGTTTGCTGACTATTTAGCCAGTTTCCGCTTAGCAACAGATTTTTAAAAGGATTACAGGAAATAGACCCTTGTAGCGTTGCAAAATCAATAGATTGTTCTTTGGCATAGGTTTTATACCATAGACCGATTTGTTCTGATGCAAAATGGTTTTCAAAATTTAGTTCTATGTATTGTATCAGAATATCTTTCAGCAGGGTGCAAAAATTATCGTAGTTGTTTATAATCCCCGAAAAGGTAATTGATTGTACACCTCGTTCAAGGGCATACAAAGCATCGGAGTTGGCTTGTTTATAGTTTCCGTTAATTTCAATCACAAAGTCAGATAGCCATGCATTAGAAGATAAGTTTAGCTTAGGAATAACCATGTTGGTTTGTTTGTCGGCAGCAGTATAATAAGGTTTATGCTTAATACCTGCTATCTCTTTTATAAAGTTGTCAATAGTCTCAGCCTTTACTTCTTTTAAAAATGCATCTTCCCATTGTTTGTAGGTGGGTTTAGCAAATTCTTCAAACAGGTTGTTTTTTTCTGCCATGCAACAAAATTAACTTTTATTTATTATATGTATTACAGGATTCTGATATGAATTTACCAAATATTATGCTGCAGGTGCTTATTAAACAGTTATTTATATACATTTGGCTAATTAAAGTATGTAAATTACATTTGTAAAATAAATACGTTGATTTATGAGAGAAATTCAATTTCGCGAAGCACTAAGAGAGGCCATGAGCGAAGAGATGCGAAGAGATGAGAATGTATATCTGATGGGAGAAGAAGTAGCCGAATATAACGGTGCATATAAAGTTAGTCAAGGTATGTTAGACGAATTTGGTGAAAAACGCGTAATTGATACTCCTATAGCAGAATTGGGTTTTGCAGGTATTGCGGTTGGTTCGGCCATGAACGGATTAAGACCCATTGTAGAATTTATGACGTGGAATTTTGCAATTCTTGCAGCCGACCAAATTATTAACAGTGCTGCAAAAATGTTACAAATGAGTGGCGGGCAATACAAAGTGCCTATTGTATTTAGAGGAGGAAATGGTCAGGCCGGTCAGTTAGCTGCTACACATTCACAAAGTTTTGAGGCCTTTTATGCGCATGTTCCGGGATTAAAAGTAATTACTCCTTCTACACCCTACGATGCAAAAGGATTGTTAAAATCAGCCATACGTGATGATGATCCGGTTGTGTTTTTGGAAAGCGAAAAAATGTATGGAGATAAAGGTCCTGTGCCTGACGGTGAATACCTCTTACCAATTGGTGTTGCCGATATTAAACGCAAAGGAAAAGATGTAACCATAGTAAGTTTTGGTAAAATAATAAAGGTAGCACATGCTGCTGCCAATGAGCTGGCCAAAGAAGGAATAGAGGTTGAAATTATAGATTTAAGAACTATCCGCCCTATAGATTATAATACAGTTATTGAATCGGTTAAAAAAACAAATCGTTTGGTTGTAGTAGAAGAAAGCTGGCCCTTGGCTTCTATCTCATCCGAAATAGCCTATTGGGTGCAACGCTATGCTTTCGATTATTTGGATGCGCCAGTTTGGCGCGTTACACAAAGCGATACACCATTTCCCTTTTCTACTTCTTTAATCAACGAAGCCTTGCCTAATGTGCCCCGTGTTATCAGAGCCGTTAAAGAAGTTCTGTATAAAATATAATTTGATTCAATTATTTACTACAATATAAAGATTTAGCGATACGGCTATACATAACCAAATTATATAGGGAGTAATGAGTATTTTTTTGTATTTTAAACTTTTTGCTGTGTATCTGAGTATATAGAATAAAACCATTAATAATAAGAGCAGTATAATAAAGGCCCAGCTAATCTGATGTAAGCAAAAAAAAACAGGATTCCACAAAACATTGAGTAACCACTGCAGAGCATAGAGTGTAATTAATTTATTTTTTAAAGAAAACTTAGATTCTTTTACGGCAAAATACATATATACCGAAAAGCAAAACATTACTGTAAACCAGGCAAAACCAAATACCCATCCCGGTGGGGTCCAGGGAGCTTTATTTAAAGAAAGATACCAATTATCTATTGCAGGATTAGGCATAAATAAACTGCCTATAAACAATGCGCTGAAATTTAATACAAAAAATACAACAAGCTTTATCATGTTTTAGAAAACAATTGACGTGGTAAAAAGTTGTTAAGGATGTTTTATAAACTCAAGTGTATTGTTTCTGATGTTTTTATCTGATAATGTTTTTTTGATGTTATAGGAGGTAAATATAGAGAGGATAACATACATAAAGAAAAAATATAAACCCGGAAGTGTTTTGCTTTCGGTATCTATACCCGTATTCATATTATAAAAAGAAAGATAGGCCAGAAATGCCGATGCTACAAATACATCAGCCATACTCCATTTACCTATATTGTTTATATACCAGTGAATAAAATTTATTTTTTTGAATCTTTCGGATAACAGTAAACTAATGGTAAATATCATTTTAGTTAAAGGCATTATTACACTAAAACACAATATGGCCAAACCTACCAGCAAATTTCCACTGCTAAATAAAACGAAAATCAAGTCAGCAACAGATTTACACTGGTAATAATAATACAGGCGACCTTCAAATTTTTTTGATAAATCCAATTTCCCTATAATTGGAGCTTCAATTTTAATAGGAATGCTTAAATCCTGGCTGAATGCAGATATTTCGAGCATCGGAAAAAATATACCGATTATCAAACATATAATTGCAACACAGGCAAGAGATAAAGTAACAAATAGTTTATAATTCCATGCATATTTAAAATAAAGCCATATAATTAATACATAAAATGATGAAATTGCAAAAAATACAGCTGTATAAATATAGGCGTATATTAAATCTTTTTCGGATTGCAGGATGGTTTCTTCTGCGGCTTTCTTTTTTCCGCTCCAGTCGAAATGTGGATATAGCCATTCCTTGGCATTTAAGAGTCTGTCTTCAAAATTTTGTATGTCAGTTGCGTTCTTCATATCGCGCTTATAGTTGGCTCCCTCTGACAGTAAATAAAATGTAAATATTATACCCAATAAAACATACAAGGCAGTAATTATTGTAAATATCAAATTATATTTTTTTTGCCGGCTATTGTACATTACAAAGTTTTAGCACGCTGAGTTGATTTTCGGTTTTTATTTTTAAAATATAGATGCCCGGGGTTGTCGGTTTCGTAATTGATATTTGTTTTCCGCTGACTGCCAATATTCCTGTTTTTTTTCCGGCTAAATCAAATAATTCAGCTTCTGATATTGAACCATTGTTAATCGTAATCTGCCAGCTATCGGGTAAGTTTTTTATGTTGTAATTCAAATCATGATTTGGTACTGATAAATTTAAACATGACGGGTAATGATAAAACGTAACCGTGTTATTGCCCGAGTTGGGAACAGCCAAAGTATCTGCATTTTTATTAAAAAAAATATCGGCAGGGCTGCTTAGACCCGTAGCATTCATGTTAACAGGCGGGGCAATAAAATCATTTTCAAAACGGCTTATTCTGTTCGGACTCCAGGATGAAATAAAAAATTGCCCGTTGCAATTCATGGCAATACCATCGCAATTTCCCAGGCTTGTTGTAGTAAGCAGCGCAACGCTCGAATCGTTTAGGTTAATTTCATAAACCGGTGCATTAGCTCCCCAGCTAACCATTACCAAACGGTCGTTAATGTCATCGTAAATAATACCGTTAGGTGTTTTGTTAAGTGTGCCGGTAAATTCATTATATTGTTTGCTTACCGCATTAAAGCGATACACTTTTTTAGCCGTAAAATCGGTAATGTAAAGAATGTTTCCTTTATGGGTGATGCCATTTAAAAATGTAGCGCCTACATTCACTGTATAGAGCGGATTGCCATTGATTAAATTATAAGCCCTGAGCGCACCTCCCGAGCAAGCGTATAAAGTATCGTCAATAATTTCAAGACCATGCGGACCGGACGTGATGCCCGAAGCAAATACACTTAAAGTGCCATTTGCTTCTCTTTTTAAAATCTGATGCGATTGTGTGTTTGAAATGTAATAACAATTACGGGTGTAATCATACTCTACGCTTTCAGGACCGCTGTAGCTTTGGGCTATGATAAGTTTGTTGACAACCAGCAGGCACAATAAAACAATATTTTTCTTCATAGACAATATTTTACCCGAATGTACAGCATTTTATTAATATAAATAATGCATATCATGCGTTTTATTTTGCAAAAAATATATTATATTTAGCAAAACTTTGCTCTATGGAACAGGTTAAAAGACTATTTGATATACCCTATTATCAGTTGCAAAATTACCCGAAATCGGATGCGTTATGCACCAAAGTAAATGGCGAGTGGGTAAAATATTCAACACAAGAATTTATCAATAAGGCCAATTTATTCAGTCGCGGCTTATTAGCTTTGGGTGTAAAACCCGGAGATAAAATTGCTTTGATATCTACCAATAACCGCAGTGAATGGAATATTTGCGATATCGGGATTTTACAGGTTGGAGCTATTGATGTACCTGTATATCCAACCATATCAGCAGCCGATTACAAGTTTATTTTTAATGATGCAGAAGTAAAGTTATGTTTTGTTTCTGATAAAGAATTATATGATAAAGTAAATACGGTAAAAAACGAAATACCAAGCTTAAAAGAGATATACACTTTTAATAAAGTAGCAGGAGCCAAAAACTGGCTGGATGTGTTGGATGCAGGTATGAAAGTAGATATTGCAGAAGTTGAAAAAATAAAAAATCAGGTAAATGAAGAGGAGTTAGCCACATTAATTTATACCTCGGGTACTACGGGAGTACCCAAAGGGGTAATGTTATCGCATAAAAATATTGTCAGCAACGCTAAGGCATGCATTGAGCGATTACCGGTTGACAGTAAAGGTAAAGCACTGAGTTTTTTACCTGTTTGTCATGTTTACGAACGCATGCTGCATTATTTATATATGCTAACCGGAGTATCTGTTTACTTTGCCGAAAGTTTAGACACCATAGGTGATAACCTACGCGAGGTGAAGCCCGATGTATTTACCGCAGTGCCTCGTTTACTCGAAAAAGTGTACGACAAAATAATTGCCAAAGGAGAAGAACTTAGCGGAATAAAAAGAAAATTATTTTTCTGGGCAGTAAGTCTGGGTCAGCAGTATGACGTGGTAGGAAAAAGTGCCTGGTATAATTTTAAGTTAGCCATAGCACGCAAATTAATATTTAAAAAGTGGCAGGCCGCATTAGGAGGCAATGCCAAAGCCATAGCCTCGGGCAGTGCCGCTCTTCAACCTCGTTTGGCAAGAGTTTTTTTAGCGGCCGGAATACCCGTAATGGAAGGATATGGATTAACAGAAACATCACCCGTGGTGGCAGTTAATTGCCAAAAAAATAATGCCGTAAGAATAGGTACGGTAGGAATTCCGATTAAAGATGTGCAGGTGAAAATTGCAGAAGATGGAGAAATACTAATTAAAGGTCCTAACGTAATGATGGGGTATTACAAACGCCCTGATTTAACCGCTGAAGTTATTGATAGCGAAGGGTGGTTACATACCGGTGATATAGGCGAAATGGTAGAAGGTAAATTTTTGAAAATTACCGACCGTAAAAAAGAAATATTTAAAACCTCAGGCGGTAAATACATTGCACCGCAAATGATGGAAAACAAGTTTAAAGAATCACGTTTTATAGAACAAATAATGGTTATTGGCGAAAACCAAAAACATCCGGCAGCATTAATTGTGCCTGCATTTGCATTTATTAAAGAATGGGCAGCCAGAAAAAATATCAGCGGATTAAATACCAACGAAGATATAATCAATCATAGCCGTGTAAAAGAACGCATCTGGCAGGAAGTAAAAGAAATGAATAAAAATTTCGGTCATTGGGAAGAAGTAAAAAAAATAGAACTATTACCTAACGAATGGAGTATAGATGGCGGAGAACTTACGCCTACCTTAAAATTAAAACGCAAATTTATTTTAGAAAAATACAAAGATGTTGTAGCCCGAATTTACAGTTGATAAAAAACAAGTGGAGCCGGAGGGAGTTGAACCCTCGTGCAAACAGGAAAGCAGTAAGCCTTCTACATGCTTAGTTGCAAATTAATTGTAGGTAATTACCCGGCATGCAACCGCCTAGTAAAAACTTAGTTCTTTTGATTTTAGTCGCTGCAGCAGAACAATGCAGCGCTTATCCCTATATTACGGCTCTTTGTTATCGCTCGCCATAGGGCAGGCAAACGCAAAGAGGCTTGTTGTGCCCCGGTTGGGCACAATTAAGCTAATCTACATCCTGTAGATTAAGCAGCAAGCGCGTAGTTATTCTCGCCAATTATAGTTTAGAATGATCTTTTTACGGGATTTCATTCAACACCCGGCATGCTTACTTACACCTTTAACCTGATGTCAAATCCAGGTCGGCCCCAAAGAACTTTTTCATTGGCAAAGGTAACAAATTCTGTGCTATACTAATATTTAGGTATTTTTGTGACAGAAAACATACATTATGGCAGGTCATCCACTAAAGATAGGCATTCTGCGCGAAGGTAAAGTGCCACCCGACAAACGAGTTCCATTTTCGCCCGAACAATGCCGGCATATCATGAATAATTTTCCGGTACATATTGTGGTTCAACCCAGCGTAAAAAGATGTTTTAGCGATGCAGAATATAAATCGCATGGTATAGAAGTTTCTGAAAAAATTGACAAATGTGATGTGTTGATGGGTATTAAGGAAGTTCCCGTGCAGGAACTGATAAAAAATAAAACCTATTTTTTCTTTTCGCATACCATTAAAAAACAACCCCACAACCGCAAACTTTTGCAAAAAATGCTTGCGCTAAACATAACCATGATTGATTATGAAACCTTAACGGATATAAAAGGTAATCGCCTGGTTGCTTTTGGCCGATATGCCGGTATTGTTGGTGCATACAATGCATTCAGAGCATACGGAGAAAAATTTGGTGTTTTTAAATTAAAACCTGCACATCAATGTGCTAACCGAATGGAACTCGAAAAACAATTACTCAAATGCAAATTACCGGCTAATTTTAAAATTGCCGTTACCGGCACAGGTAGAGTAAGTAAAGGCTGTTTAGAAATATTAGAAGCATTAAAAATAAAACAAGTTTTACCCGATGATTATCTCAAAAAAAATTATAATTATCCCGTATTTACTGTATTAAGTAGCGAACATTACAATAAACGCAAAGACAAAAAAAAATTTGATAAGGCAGATTTTTATAAAAACCCCCGGCACTACCAAAGCGATTTTTTAAAATATGCATTACAAACTGATATGTATATTCCATGTCACTTTTGGAATAGTAACGCTCCGGTAATCTTAGAAAAAAAAGATTATAAAATCAATGGATTTAAAATAAAAATTATTGCCGACATAAGCTGTGACGTAGGAGGGCCCATCGCATCAACCTTGCGTGCAAGTACCATTGCCGACCCCTTTTATGGATATGACCCGCAGAATGAATGCGAAGCCGATTTTTACTCGCCTCATACCATTGGTGTGATGGCGGTTGATAACCTGCCCTGCGAACTACCCAAAGATGCCAGTATTGATTTTGGCGAAGTACTGATACAAAAAATCTTACCCCTTTTAACCGGCAAAGACCCTGATAACATTATCCCCAGAGCTACTATCTGTTCGCAAGGTAAATTAACGAAGTATTATGCCTATTTAAGCGATTATGCCGGACTGAAGTAAACATCTTTTCGTTAAATTTGTTATTTAATAAACTTTACCCCATGCTTAAAAAAATTAACCTTCAATCAGAACTGATTAAAGAAAGAGAAAAATCGCAAAAGCAATTATTAAATGTCGCTAAAGAAATATTGCAAAACGAAAGTTTACTTGAACAAAAAATCATTCAATCCCTTAAATCTAAAAATATTATCACATTGCCCCAATCGCATTCTATTTCAGATCAATATAATTTATTCAGTATAGAAGATATTAAACGCATTTGCATACGTTATCGCTTACGATTTTTAGATGCTGATTTGTTTAAAGGAGAGATTCCTTATGAAGTAACACAAAAAATTAAACAACTAAATAAAACATACAATTCAACTTTATCCGGTTTTAAAATAATGGCACCTTCGCGTTTATTTAAATTGAGCGATGCAGATGCCGACCCAATGATTTTTGCCCCTACGGCTGATGGTAAATTTTATTTGATACACAAATGGGGAACTGATTTTGCATGGTACAAAAAAATTATTTCTTTACCCACCCGTTCGTTTGAAAATTTGCTGATAACCTTAATTGTTTTATCACTGATTATTACATTTATCACCCCAAACAACCTTATTGTTCCGGATAGTCCGGTGTCTGATAACAGCATGTTTGAGTATTGGGGATTTCATCGTATTGGTTATTTTTTTCATTTTCTGATTTTAGCGCTTGCTTTTACCACATTCATTTGGTTTAGTTTTCATAAAAACTTCAGCTCGGAAGAATGGAACAAAAAAACTTTCAATTAATTTGCAAGAGATAATAAATAAATACATTGAAATGAATCATTTCGGGCGCTTGCTGGAAATGAATTTCAAAATATTAGAAATCGGAAAAGTAGAATATCATTTAATTATTCAGCAAAAACATTTAGCTACTACACAGGTTGCACATGGTGGAGTTATTGCAGCACTAACAGATGCCGCATTAGGAGTTGCTGCTCTGAGTGTAGTGGCTGCCGATAATAAACTGGTGGCTACCATAGAATTTAAGATAAATTATTTATTGCCCGCATATATAAATGATAAACTTACTGCCGTTGCACAGGTAATTAATAAAGGTAAACGCACATTGGTGGCAGAGTGCAAAATATTTAATAGCGATAATAAATTAATATCTACAGCCACCGGCACATTTACAAGTTATTCTATTGATAAAATAAAGTAAATATTTTTAAATCAACTAAAACCCAATAGTTCGACTCATGGTTGCCTGCTATTGATTAATTGGAGTTTAATAAATCCTGTAGTCTTTTCAATTCACGCAGGTTATGTTCGTTGTCGTATAAAGCTCTTTTAATATCTTGTTTTTCAATTTCGGTTAGGTGCCAGCTTAGCGAAACCTTGTTTTTATTTTTTTGTAACAGATAAAAGTTAACCACATCTATTTTACAATTAAGCCATGCTGATGCACCAAGCATGAGTTGGTCGTTATCAAAATCTTGTGTATAAAAAATATAATCATATACATTGCCCAGGGGTTTTACTATTCTTTTAAATAAAGAATTCTTATTGTGATGAGTTTCGATTATTTTTTCGCGGTCGCGAATTTGTATAAACACAACCCCATCCGTATTTGTATTTATCCACTCTCTGAATACAAACAAATATCTTAAAGCTACACGTATTCCGTAATTATCTCTGTATCCGGCATCCATAACTTCTATTGCAGGGTAACTGGGTAAAGTTACCATAGGCATTACATAAGGAAAAGAAGCACTCATTCTTAATGCAGAACAAAAGCGTAGATTGTATGCATCTTGTTGTTGAAACATGCGTGTAAATTCTACATATTCATCCGAACTTTCAGCCTGTAAATTTTCGCCCGGCATACAGGTACCAATAAATGCTACCGGCTGCGATGTAATGATTAATCTGCGTCCGTCATTAATAATGGTTGGGCTAAGCATCAGGGTGGGTATTTCGCTGTTTTTTTCGGGTAATACATAATCAATTAGTCGTTTGGTAAATACCGAATCAAGGTTTTTGTTAAGATATTTTTCAAACATATATCCCCTGTCTATGGTATAACGGTAAGGCCCATCTTCAAAATGACGATATCGAATAAATATATCGTTTGTAGCTATGGTAAAAGATACCGGATTTAAAATATCTTTAGCAATTTTATCAGCATAAAGTTCATCATTCAGATTGTTTATGATGCCTTTTTTAAATTTTAAATAAAGTTCTCTATAGTATGCTGCACCAATTATACCTCCCGAAGCACCGGTTATAAAATGTGTTTTAACCATTAAATGATTATTAAGTGCACTATCAATTTTTTGCATTACATGAAAACTCCACAAAGCATTGCGCAAACCGCCTCCGGATACACTTAATACAACTAACTTAGGTTTTTTACCTGTTTGAATAATATTTTTTTCTTTCCATTTATTAAGAGTTTCAAGTGTAAGCAAATAATCTCTTCTGGAAATAGTTGATTCCTGATTCATCTTTCTGATATGTTCACCTGAGTATGGTGCTAATGCAGAGTTGTAGTTTAAACCATAGGCAAAATTTTTGTACGCAAAAAGTTCGGTGTGTTGCGATAAATAATTTAAAATTATAAAGAGTATAATGATAAAGGTAAAAGTCCATGCTCTAAGCCAGGAAAAAATCGCGCTGATAATCATAACCATCATGGTAACAACCAAAAATATACTTGCTCCGGCAGGTATTACAAATATTTCATGTTCGCCCAGTGAGCCGAGTATTAAAAACGAGGCTACCATTACAATTTCAAAAATAGAGGCATTTATGTTGTTTTGTGCCAGTACCCTTTGCAATAAATCATCGTCATAATGTCTGCTGTCGCGTGCCAACGAAATTTTATAGGGCGATGAAAGATAAGTATCAACTCTCCAGTGTCTGTTAGAATTAAGCAGTTCATACCATTTCATTTTTTTATGAAAGGTAGCATATACTCCTTTTTGCTTTAATTCCTCTTCAAATGCTTCTTCACTCTTACCTGATATTTTATATAAGTCTTTGTTTGTTTTAAAAAAGTAGTAAAATGAAAAAAAGAAAAATATACACATACCGCCCATAAACCCCAGCATATTTATAATTACTTCATACCAGGGTTTTAACTCTTTGTTTATTTGAAATGCACTGGCGTTGTATAAGTATATAATAATAAAAATAGCGGGTAGTAAAAAATTATTGATACTAAATTTGTAAAATGGTCGTCTTACCGTTGCTATAAATCCAAACTTATATCCGTGCATTACATAGGTATATATATTGAAAGCCATAATAAAACCTCCGCACGAAAATCCTAAAATAGCATGCGACCATAAATTTACTTCGCCTAAATATTCGGGGTATAAAAACAAATATTGTAATCCGTATTTTGTTCCGATAGAACTGGTTACTATACCCGTAAAAACTATCCAAAATAAGAGAATAAGATGATTGTTTTTAAGATGCAATACCAGCAACTGAAAAGGGAAAAAGTAGAGAAAGCGGTTTAATCGTTGTTTGTAGTCAGGTTGCGTCACATTTTACGTTTTAATTTTTTTACGCAGTTTAAATGTTTTGGTTTAAAAGTAATAAAAAAAGCCACGCCCATAGGCGTGGCTGCATTAATAGAATGAGTTGCTTTGTTATTTTTTAATTATTTTTTTGGTTGTTTTAATATTATCACTTTCTATGGTGATAAAATAAATACCACTTACGTAAGTATGCATATCAATGGTATAGCGTTCTTTATCGCTTGCAGTTTTATGTTGATAAGAGCCAACTAACTGTCCTAACTGATTATAGATACTTATACGATAAATACTGTTTTGATAAGGTAAGGAAAGCATTACATCATCTTCAGTAGGGTTGGGCCAAACGTTTACAAAAGTTTCTAATTGATTATCCAGCCCAACATTGCTCGATACATTGATATTATCAATATACATAAATTGGCCGTAACCGCTTCTGCCTTCAAAACTGATACGCACATTATTTTGTCCTGCAAAAGCACTTAAATTAACGGTTTCTGTTCTCCACTGATTAGCAGATGGGGTAAATGCAGTAGTTTGGTCGGGAACAGTGGCCAGGGTACTTCCTCCTTTACTGTAAACAGTGGTAGTTGTGCCACAATTACTGGAAACCAATACCCTTAAAGTATCTGAATATTGGGCGTTGTAGCGGGCATAAGCAACATCAAAAGTGAGTATTATACTGCCGCTGACACTGGATAGATTTAAATAGGGTAAATGTATAAAATCACTTTGTCCGGTGGTATTGTTGTTGAAGCAATCTAATCGTGCCGATTGTGTGCTGTTTGAACCAACGGTGGCTTCTTGCGACCAGGTAGTGTTATTATTTGGATTTTCAATGGTAAAACCGGTTCCGGGGAAAGCTCCTTGAAATCCGTTGTTTACAGGAAGGTTGGCAGTAGGTGTGGGTGAAGTAATAGTAAAACTTACGGTGGTGGTATCATTTGCAGTATTGGGGTCGGCTACGCCATTGGGTAGCGTAGTGTATATTTTTAGAGTGTGTGTACCAATAGATAACCCGGTTAGTGCCGGTAAGGTAATATTGGATGAAGCTCCGGTAACTAAGTTACCCGACCAATTTTGAGTGAGGGGGCTATTGTTGTCAAGTTTCATATTTATAATGGCAGTAGTAAGATTTGCCGAGCCATAATTTCTGATAGTAGCCGAAGGCGTTAATGAAGTATTGCAAGAAGTGTATCCGGTGGCGGGATTGGAAATTTGACTGATTCCTGCATCATTAGCATGGGCGGGTGGGGTAGCGTTGGGGTCATATCCGTTGATGGCAGTTGCACCGGTATTGCCGGGGTCGAGCCAGGACTTGAGATGGTTGGTGGAATTGCTTCCGGCTGGGTTCCAGGAGTTGGAAAATCTTCCGTAATAGTCGGGTGCATTAAGATTCATGCAGGAAGCTCCTCCTCCCCATAATTGGCCTATAATTCTTTGATTTTGGTCGTATAGTGGCGAGCCTGAAGAACCTCCTTCGGTAGTGGTGTTTCTGTCCCATTGTACCTGCCATACGCCATTGGTTTCAGATCCCATTGCGGTAGTGATTACAGCGGGGTTGTCATCAAAAGATATTTTTTTGATATCTCCGCTGGGATGATGAATGGATACGGTACTGGTAGGTACGGTACCGGTGTTGTCCCAGCCCGACCAAAATGCATTGTAGCTGGCGGGAATGGGTGTATTTATTTCTACCAAGCAAAAATCAGAGGGAGTTCTTCTTGCTCTGAGTGTTCCTCCGTAAAGTGATTGAAAAATAGGCGATGAACCCGGATTAGCACAGGTTGCTGATTGCCAGTTGAAGCGAAAAACCCAGCTTGCAGGATTGCTGTAACAGTGATTGGCTGTTAATACATAAGGAGTTCCGTCATTATTTACATTGTTTATTACTGCTCCCGAACAAAATCCGTTACCTCCGCTAACCAGCATTACAGCCGAGCGTATTTGGTCTGCCCAGGGGGCGCCATCGGGGCAGGCAACATTCATGTTGCACGAACCTGACGAACCAAATGCCTTTAAAAAATCAGGGTTAAAGGTATCAATATAACCGTGGGTAACATTACTTAATTTTAATTTTCCTGCAAAGCTTACGTTTACGGGTTCTAAATATTCTATGATTACTTTATCTCCTTTTATTAAGTCGGTAGCAAATACTTTAGTGTTTTGGTTATTTTTATGTGTAAATGCTCCTAAAACCATTGTTCGGTCGGTATTATACAGCCATAGCTTAGCTCCTTCGGGCAATTCATATTCATCAAAAATAAAATTAATTGAATAAGCACCTTCGCAGGCAATTTCAACCTGCCAAAGTTTATCTCCATTACTTAACGTTAACCAGCGACCGCTGTTTTGAGGAGTAATATTTACAGGTATATTTTTACCAAATCGAAAAGGAGCAGCTATTCCGGATGCTTCTCTTGCGGCATCTTCATTTAATAATTGCTCCCGGTCAACCGCAGGCATGGTTAAGGTAGGAATACTTTTACTATCTATGAATTTATCAAAACCTGGCGGTGTACCTCCTTCGCTAAGTTGAGCATGGCATATTTGTGACGAAGACAAGCCTGCCAAAATCAAAGTCAAGCTTTGTAAAACATTTTTCATTTTTAATAATTTTTAGGTTGCATCAAATTTAAAAAAATTAACAAAAGAAAAAACCTTAAATTCTATCAGATTATTGTAAGGCCAAAAATAACAGAGTTAAAAAAATTAGCGGGTAATTTCGGGTGTTTCTATTTGGTTGCTAAGATGCAATGCACGGTCGGCAATTTTAATTTTAAACATTACTGTATCTGAATCGGGCGAAAATGGGTTGTAATAAGTTGGATTGAGGTAAACGCGTATTTCGCCTCTGAGGGCCTTGTTGTTTCCTTGGGGGGTTAATTTGCTGATTCTGTAGTTAAAGCTAACAGGGTCGCCATTTACATCAGTTCCTCTAACCCAATTTCCATTTACTTTTTCGTAATACTCGGCAAAATAGTTATAATAAAAATCTCCTTCGGGATTATATGGCGGCTGATTTTCATTTTCATCCAAACCTATATCGCCATCTCCATCGGTAAAATTTATGTATATGTATAAAGCATCTCCTGATTTTTGCAATTTACTGAATTCAATAATAGGTTCTATGGGATACTCTTTAGGCTTTAAACAGGATACATATAAAAACAACGGCATTAAAATTAATAGTACTTTTGAGCACCCGGTGAAATATTTATTTTTGAATATAAGCATATCAAAATTGTAATAGCGAAGTTAATGAGTTTTTACGAAATAAACAAACCTTTTGATGTTGAGGAGATATTTAATATTCATAGTTCTTTGGATTTTAACGCAAAAGTCTTGCAAATATTTCACTTTCAATACAAAAATAATGAGCTATACAAAAAATATGTTGATTTATTAAAAATAGATATAACTACAATCAGTCAGCTTGAACAAATACCGTTTTTACCGGTTTCATTTTTTAAAACACATAAAGTTTTATGCGGGACTTATTACGAAGAGGTATTTAGCAGCAGTGCCACTTCCCAAACAGGTCAGTCTATGCATTATGTAAGTTATCTGCCTCTTTATGAAAAATCTTTTACCCGTTGCTTTAACCGTGTTTATGGTGATTTTTCGGAGTATGCATGGCTGGCATTATTACCCGGTTACATGGAAAGAAAAGGAAGCTCGTTAATTTATATGGTTAATTATTTTATCAAACATTCGAAGTATAAAGAAAGTGGTTTTTATTTACATGATTATGATAAACTGAAAGAAAATTTATTAAAACTAAAAGCCCAAAAAATACCTGTTATATTATTAGGCGTAAGTTTTGCTTTACTCGATTTTGCAGAAAAATATACGCTCGATTTATCGCATGTAATTATTATGGAAACCGGTGGCATGAAAGGCAGGAGAGAGGAAATTACCCGCGAAGAGTTACATAAAATATTGTGCGAAAATTTTCAAGTAAGAAGCATTCATTCAGAATATGGCATGACAGAATTGTTATCACAGTTTTACAGTAAAGGGCAAGGAATATTTACACAACAAGCCTTTCAGAAAATATTGATACGCGATATAAGCGACCCGTTTAACTATTTACCTTATAAAAAACGAGGCGCTATTAATATTATTGATTTAACCAATGTTTACTCTTGCAGCTTTATAGCTACTGACGATATGGGTTTATTGCATAACGATAGTGATTTTGAGGTGTTAGGCAGAAAAGACAATAGCGAATTACGGGGTTGTAATTTGTTGATTTGAAAACCTTTCGCATTGCCGATAACCCCAAATTTATTATTAAGCCCGAAGAATTTTAGGTGAAACGGTAAATTATTATTGACACTGTATATAAAAAATCAAGCCTTAAGTTTTTTTAATATATCCTTTACCATGTCTTTATGAACGGTAATGGTCATCATTTTTAATTTAATAAAGTCTTCGTGGAAGAAATAATATCCGAAAGATTTGCATTGTTCGCCACAGTTGCGCGAGCCTGCACCTGAATCTTTAATTAAAAACCAGGTTTTACCGTTTACTTCTTTATATCCCACCAAATGCATGGCATGATCGTCAGTAGTGGATTGGTTTAAAAATCTGAATGTTCGTGCGTTTTCATCAATATATTCAGAGGGTATATCAAAAGTTGGTACCACGGCTACTTGTTTCCATGAATCAAACCCGGCTTCCGATACATCACCTCCGATACTTATTCCGTATCCGGCTTTAATGGCATTTTTAATAATGTTCATAAAATCATCCAAGGGCACATTGATAAAATCTTTGCTTCTGTACCAATTGTCGGGAACTTTATATTCAGCTTTTTCATAGTATGGAGCGGTCATTAACGACATTATATCTACATATTCATCGGGATTAATTTTTAATACGGTATTTAAAAAACTCATCGGGGTATATTCTTTGCCTTCAAAAATAAATTTATCGGGTACTTTACCCATGTGATAATTTAATATGTCTTTTACGGTTGCTACGGTAAGCTCTTCGTTCCACTCGCCTCTCTCTTTTACTCCTTTTAAATATTTTTCTATTTCTTCAAACATTTTAGCATGGGTATGAAATTTTTGTCCGGCTTTCATACCGGTATAACTTTCTGCGGGCACAGCACCATACTTTTTCATGATTTTAGCTACCGACATAGTTTGCGAACCTTCGCCTAATGACATATCGCCTCTGTTTCTTACAAAATAGGAGGCTCGTTCTACATACTCCCAATATACAGTGTACATTTCTGAAAGCTTAATTTCTTTTTTTGTAATTCTATTTACTTCGGTTTCAAAAAACGAGGTGGTAGAAAAACACCAACACGTACCGGTATTACCTTGCGAAACAGGTTTGTTATGCCAAATCTTTGTGTACTCTTCGGGGTTGGTAGGTAAACTTGCATTACTTAAATCTATTTTAAATACAGTGTGTTTTTTTGTGGCAGGAGATTGGTTTTGTTCATGTTCTTCAATGCCTTTCAGAATACTGTTTTGGTAGTATCCCGGTTTGGTTTCAATAAAAGTTGCTTTGTCTTTGTTTTGACAAAAAATAAAAGGGGTACTTAACAAGAATGATAAAGTGGCAATTTGTTTTTTCATTTTATTATGGTTTTTATTATGAATGAATGTGTTTATTTATTAAATGATGTTTTAATTGGTTTTACGCTAAATCCTTTTTTCTTTAATAGTTCTATTACTCCTTCTTTACCGGGTAAATGTGCAGCACCAATAGCAATAAAATATGATTTTGCGGGGTTGTTTTCGGATATTCTATCGGCCATGCGATGATTCCGGTTGATGATAAAAATGCGCTCAAATTTTTCTTTTCCTTTGTAATCATTCATTAATACCATCAAATCATTTAAATTTCCTGATATATAAGTGTTAATCATTTTATCGGCTTGTTCAGTGGGGCTAAGGGTGTCATTTAAACTCTCCAATACCAGCTCTATTTGTTCTCTGATTGTAATAGAATCAACGGCAGCCATTTGTTCTTCAAACTTTTCTATACCTGTAACTTCCTTTTTATTCATTTTTGCTTTCATATAAAAATCTAAATCCAGCGCAAATTTCATGTCGCCCCCAAAAAGCGACTCGGCCATAAGCGAAGTAATAAAAAATGGTTTTTGTTTGCGAATGGTTTCGAGTTTGGTGCCGGTATTTGCGTATAAAAAACTATCTAACATCATATATTCTGCTTCGCTCAGATAATTTTTAATATCATCCTCCATCATCATACACTTAGCTGCTTTTATTGGGTTTATTTCATCCATGTTTATTTCCATGGTATAGATATCGGCATAATTAAACAGATGTGTAACTATGGTATCGTATTGAAATACTTTTTTATTTTTAATGTGAATAGTGCCGTATAAATATGACGGTTTTTTTAAACCATTACCGCTTATTTCCCACAACAAGGTGTTTTCATTATCTGCATAGCTGTAGCCAAGTTCTTTATCCCATGCCTTGGGTATATTTGATGCGCATGCCGCAATAAACAACACTGCGCATATCCATGCTGGTTTATTGAAGATTGTTTTTGAAAATTTTTGATACATAATTTTATGAATTACACTTTATACAAGTACCGATTATCAAATAGTTTACTTCTCTTTTTTTATATCCTGCCGGCAAATCTATGCTGCCTACTGCAACATTGTCTAAACAGGTAGTGGTATTGCAACTTTCGCATTTAAAATGTACATGTTCATGATTGTGTTGATTGTCAGAACAAGTATGAACGCACAGGGCATATTTTTCTACATTGTCATTATCTATAACGCGGTGTAAAATATCATTATCAATAAAAGTTTTTAATGTTCTGTATATTGTTACCCTGTCAAAGCGTTTTTTGGCTTTTTTTTCTAAGTCTACTTCTGATAAACTTTCTTTATTTTTTTTAATAAACTCATTTAACACAAATACCCGGCAAGGGGTAATGCGCAAGTTTTTATCGCTTAAATATTTATTTACCTCTAATATTTGCACGGTGTAAAATTAGTATTTATTGTAATAAATCGTAATAGTTTTTTTGTAAATTTGCAACAAAATTGCAAAATATTGTTTCCCAAATATTTTATCGGCTTAATAGTTTTGTTAGCGGTAAATATTATACACGCGCAATGTACCCTAAGGGGCATAGTGTATGATAATGAAAGTAAAGAAGTCGTTCAGGGGGCAGTTGTTAGTATACACGAAAATCAATTACACACCCTTACCAATGCCGAAGGAGTGTTTGAGTTTAAAAATATTAAGCCCGGTCAATATCATATTCACATCAACCTGCTGGGCTTTGAGCTATGGTCGCAAAATATCCTGATTACTAAAGATACACTGCTTAAAATAAATATAAATCCAACATATATAGAATTAAAAAACTTTGTGTTAGAATATAACCTAACCAAAACCGAATCGGAAAAAAATTCTTTAAATATCGAACAAATTGACAAAAAATTTATTGACCGTGAAGCGGGAAATACCTTGGCCCAATCTTTAGAAAAAATACCCGGAGTTAGTAGTATGAATGTGGGCGTAGGTATTGCCAAACCTGTAATAAGAGGAATGACATTTAACCGTGTAATGGTAACCGAAAATGGCATAAAACACGAAGGTCAACAATGGGGTGCCGACCATGGTTTGGAAATAGACCAGTTTAATGTAGAAAGGCTTGAAATTGTTAAAGGCCCTGCTTCATTGCTTTACGGCTCTGATGCAATGGCCGGAGTAATAAATATTTTACCTGCGCCAATACCATTAGAAGGACATATACATACGAATATAGCAGGAGTGTATCGAACTAACAATGATGCATGGGGCATTTCTGCATTGAGCGAAATGAATATTAAAAACAATTTCTTTAGAATACGATATACCAACCTGCAGTATGGCGATTACAAAGTTCCGGCAGATAGCTTTATTTATAATCGCTATGTTTTACCTATTTATAACGAACAGTTAAAAAACACTGCAGGTAAAGAAAATAATTTTTCGGCAACTGCAGGAATATTAAGAAATTGGGGTAGTGCAAAAATTACATTCAGTTTATATAAACAGCAAGCCGGTTTATTTGCAGGGGCTGTGGGCATACCCCGATTATATCAGCTTACACCCGATGGGAATAACAGAAACATCGCCTTGCCTATGCAAGACAATACCCATCTTAAAATACTATCGAATATAAATTTTAAACTCAAATGCGGATGGTTAGAAAATGATATTGGTTTTCAAAACAACATGCGTAAAGAGTTTTCATTTGCGCATGTTCATGGAACTATGTTTAATTACAACCCATATGATACTTTGGCATTGGCTTTAAATTTAAATACATACGCATACAACGCACGTTTGCATTTTAATCCCTTAAATCATTTTAGAAATATTGCCGGATTGAGTTTGCAGTTGATGCAAAATAATATTGGCGGTTTTGAATACCTGATACCTGAATATAATACAGCATCGGGGGGTGTATATTTTTTTAGTGAATACAATAAATTAAATAAAATTACGCTAAACGGGGGAGTGAGACTTGATATGTCAAATATTGTTATCAAAAAATTTGACTCCTATATTTATGATATAAATGGTAATGTGAGTGATGTGTGGCACAGAAGTCCGCAGCTTAACAAATATTTTTACAATTTTTCGGGTTCTTTGGGTTTCTCTTATTTACCCAAGCATGAACTTAATGTAAAGCTCAATCTGGGTAAAAGTTTCAGAGTACCTACGGCTGCCGAATTTGGCTCTAATGGCATACACCATGGTACATTTCGTCATGAAATGGGTGATGCTACATTAAAAGCCGAACAAGGCTATCACTTAGACCTTGCACTTGTGTGGCATGATAAAAAATTTATCGTAAAAACTACTCCCTATCTTAATTATTTCAGTAATTATATTTTTTTGCGTCCCTCTGCCGAATTTTCGTTATTGCCTGATGCCGGACAGATATATCGTTACTCGCAGGCACCGGCCTTGCATACCGGATTTGAAATTTATTCCGAATATCATCTTGTAGAAAAACTTCACCTCGAAGCTACAGCCGAATATTTGTATAATCTTAATTTAAATACTTACCTCCCTTTGCCTTTTACTCCTCCTGCTACTGCGTCTTTTTCTGCCGAATATGAAATTTTAAAAAACAATAAGTCTGTATCCGATTTACTCATAGGTTCTGAGTTTAAGTTTTTTGCAGCTCAAAACAGAACCGACAGAAACGAAATGCAAACACCGGCTTATAAATTACTCTCGCTATTTCTATCTACGCAAGTAAAATTAAATAAAAAAATGAGTATGGAAATATATTTTAAAGTACATAATTTATTAAATGAAAAATATCTTAATCACATAAGCAGATATCGTTTGTTAAATATACCCGAACAGGGAAGAAACTTTAGCATTATGCTAAAAATTCCTATGCAGTTTAATGTAAAATAATTTCCTGTATAATAGCCTTATATTTTTAAGCAGATATATTTTTATACAAATATGCGGTGCACTAAAAATCTTATCCCGAATTAAGCGGACTCATGCTTAATTTATCCTTATTGCTTTTCTATGTAAATCTTTTTTTTGCGATACTCACGTAATATTTTATCGGTTGCTTCTGTCTTGTTTATATTTAACAGCCTTAACGAAATGTTTAGCAACAAGCGTTGAGTTTTTAAATTTGTTTGCATATTATTAATTTTTAAAAGTTTATGAAATAAAAAAGGGCTGAATGGTTTTTGCCGTTTCAGCCCTTGAACATTTTTTACGGGTTTGCTTAAGTGCTGTTATGGCATAGCATAATTGCGCAGTACATCATACAGCAACAGCAAGCATATATTTCATTTTTTTGCATCATCAATTTGTTTTAAAATAAAAAAACCCCTCACGTAGCAACGGAGGGGGGAGTATGTTTATTAATTTTTATTTATTTTGAAAAAGAATTACCCTCCGTGTTATTGGTACAACAACACATCAAACAACACATATTTGTTTTGTTTAAAGAGTAATTCATACAGCAAATATATAAATATTATCAAAATGTATCAAACTAATTTTTTGGAGTGATAATTTTTTAACCCCTCCATAGGTTTTAACATAATATTTTCACAAATCAATCCGCTTTCCAAACAGCTATTTATAAATATGTCTTTAAAATACCAGGCAACAGAACCAACACCATAAACTTTGTAATCGAGGTAGTTATTATATTTATGCAGATATCTATTAATAAATTCGTTAAATGCATTTTTTACAATTTTTTGTAAAGAAGGGTCATCTATATTATTGCCTATAAACTTAGTAAAACCGGCAAGAAATCTATTCGCAAAAGGCTTGTTATATATATTGTCTAATATTTCGTTTAAAGATAAAGGATAATCTTTATAAAACTTTTGTATAAGATGTTGAGGTAATTTTTCTTCCAAAACATCTTTTAATAAAATTTTGCCTAAATAAGCGCCACTGCCTTCGTCACCTAAAATATAACCCAGAGAAATTTGTGTGTCTGTAATTTTTTCTCCATCAAATATGCACGAATTAGAACCCGTACCTAAAATTACAACAATACCCTTACGATTCATGCAAACGGCACGTGCAGCAGCTAATAAATCGCTCGCAACTTCAATATTTGCCTTTGTATATATTTTACTGAGCCAACTTTTTACTTCTTTTTGCTTTTGCTCTGCTCCACAACCTGCGCCATAAAAATATACCTCGTTTATATGGTGTTGTTGTATTTTCAGTTTATGATTAACCTCGTTTTTTAAAACATCCGTAAAAAATTCATTATTAATATGATAAGGATTTAATCCTATACTTTGAGTTTGATTGGTATTTTCCTTATCAATTAATAACCAATCGGTTTTGGTAGATCCGCTATCGGCTATAAGTATCATGTTTGTTCATTTAAAGCTCTAAAATACCATAAAAAGGGTATTGTAATGTAAGCTGCACGAAAATAGTTTTGCGCAAAAATCATAACATTTTAAATATTACATACTGTGAATCATAAACTCATACTTCTAATTGTCATGTTGGGTATTACAATAATTGGCAGAGCTACCCATGAAGATACTACAAAAACCATAAAACTGAAAGAAGTTAGTATTACAGATAATAAAAAAAGTAGTTTAGCACAAATGCCTGAACAAAAAGACGGAGTTATATATACCGGCAAAAAAACCGAGGTTATATTATTAAACAAGGTTAATGCTGATTTGTCAACCAATAATACCCGTCAGATATTCGCAAAAATACCGGGAATTAATATTTGGGAAAATGATGGCTCGGGAACACAAGTAGCAATATCTACACGCGGATTAAATCCTAATCGTTCGTGGGAATTTAATGTTCGACAAAACGGATATGACATAAGCTCGGAAGTATTTGGCTATCCCGAAGCTTACTATCAACCCCCCATGGAAGCATTAGAAAAAATTGAATTAATCAGAGGGGCTTCCTCATTAAGTTTTGGTCCTCAGTTTGGTGGTTTGTTAAACTACGTTATTAAAAGCGGCAACAAAGAAAAACCCATAGAAATAGAATCGCGTCAAACCATAGGTTCGTATAATTTATTTAATTCTTATAATGCCATTGGTGGTACCATAAAAAAAATAAATTATTACGCTTATTTTCATACACGCTCGGCTGATGGCTGGAGACAAAACAGCGCTTACCGAACGTACAGCGGTTACCTTTCCATAAATTACCAGGCCAGCAAAAAATTATCCTTTGGTTTAGAATATACTAAAATGTCTTACCTTAATCAACAAGCCGGTGGATTAACCGATAGCATGTTTCAGGTAAATCATCGCCAATCTATAAGAGCACGCAATTGGTTTAGCACCCCCTGGAATGTAGGTGCCGTAAAAGCCGATTATCAAATTTCTGAAAACAGCAATATACACTTAAGAATATTTACTCTCTTATCGCAACGCAACAGCGTTGGATTTTTGAAAACCATTCTGATACAAGATACTATAAATCCTATTTTAAATGCTTACAATGCCAGGCAGGTTGACCGCGATAGGTACGAAAACTATGGAGCAGAATTAAGATATATGTTAAAATATAAATTCCTGCAATCTAACCACACGCTTACGGCAGGTGTGCGATACTACACCGGAACTACCTACCGCAAACAAGGAGGTATTGGAACTACCGGTAATAATTTTGATTTAACAATTACTTCCTTAAACAACGGCAAAGAATACACCCGCGAAATGAATTACCAAACATTAAATTATGCCGTGTTTGCCGAAAACAAATTTACTATTGGTAAAAAACTCAATATTGTGCCCGGCATACGATACGAAAATTTAGTAAATACCTCGGTTGGTCATATTAATACATCTGCAACCGGAGAAATTGCACCTAATTCGCGTTTAAGAAATTTTGTGCTCTTTGGCACAGGCATAGAATATTTAATCAGCCAAACCACTCATCTTTATGCTAATTACTCACAAGCTTACCGGCCGGTTACATTTTCTGAATTAACCCCATCAGCCACCAACGAAATAATTGACCAAAAGCTCAAAGACATGAACGGCTATAATGTTGATTTAGGTTACAGAGGTCGTATAAAAGATTTTTTGCAATTTGATGCAGGAGTATTTTATTTATCATATAATAACCGCATAGGTACTTACACCTTAAACGGAAATCCTTATAAAACAAACATCGGTGCTTCCGAATCTAAAGGTATTGAAAGCTTTATAGAATTTGACCCGATAGCAATTTTTAATTCAAAACCCAGGTATGGAAATATTTTACTTTTTGCATCCTATGCCTATATAGAAGCCAAGTATATACAGTGGAATAATCCGCTAACGGCTAACACCATAGAAAAAAATTGGGTAGAATATGCGCCTAATACCATTACACGTACGGGTATAACTTATATCTGTAATTATTTATCAGCTACATTACAATACAGCTATACCGGAAAATTTTATACCGATGCTCAAAATACCTTAAAGGCTAACCCAGCCGCTACAGCAGGAATGATAAATGCCTATCAAGTTATAGATTTTAATTTTGCTTATACTTTTGCAAAGAAATATACAATTACAGCAGGTATAAATAATTTAACAAACGAACGATATGCAACCAGACGTGCTGCAGGTTATCCGGGGCCGGGATTAATACCGGGTAATGCTCGCACTTTATATTTTACACTGCAAACAGTTTTTTAGACTTATTAGTATAATTACTTTTTAGGGTTAAAACATTATTTCAAATTTTATTGCAATGCACTATTTTAAAAAACAACCACCATCGGTTTATTATGGCAATACAATAAATTTAGTATCTTTAGTTACACAGGCAAAGTAGCCTAAGGCACCATTATTCAGATTTGTTGGAGGATTGGCAGGTATCGGATCAAATGGTCCTCCGCTGGCTTGAGTTTGATTTGCAATGGCATTCAGATAATCGTAATATTTTTTATCAATGCATTGTATTTGTACGGTAGCAGTATCACCGCTTTGATAATTATAAGGTACTTGCGTAACTATATACGAACCTTGCACTTGGGCATCATCGGTAACAAAATATTTAAACGGGTCGGTTTGTATAACTCCATTTTTCCAAAAAATAAAACGGTAATAATCGTTGAAATTTGGATTATCCTGAGCATTGAGTATTACGTTATAACCTTCTTCAATAAATGCAGAGGCCTGGTTATAAATATAAGTTATACTATCTAACAGCATTTTATTTGCCGGCATGGTACTTTGTGCATTATATTCTTTACCCTCAAATATTATTTTTAAAAAATAGGTTCTGCCTAATACAGCCTGTTTGTTGCTGCCGGTTTGATAAAAGCCGTTCCCGGAATAAAAAAGTGTGTCGGTATTCCCTGTATCATCGCTGATATAAACCTGAGCTGTGCTTACAGGTGGATTGTTATCGGCAAAATAGGGCGCCAGTAAAGTTAATCGAACCTTAAATGGCTCTGTATTGTCGGATATAAGCGACTCAACTACCAGGCGGGTTTCCTCATCCTTTAAATCAATTTTTATAACTTTTTGACAAGATGAAAATAGGACTAACGATATTATGCTAATTAAAAACAGTTTATTCATTTTTTTAAAATTTAAAGTTCCAGGTTATTGATGGTATTAACTTAAACAAGGTTGTTTGTACAGCTTCGGTTCTTCCGGTTGGGTTTCCGTTTTCGTCTTTTTGTTGTCTGAAAGTAATTGAGAAGGCATTGGCGCGGTTATAAAAATTATAAACTGAAAAATTCCACGAACTTTCAAACCTGCGTTTTTCTTTTTTCTTTCCGTTGATGGTTAATGATAAATCGCCTCTGTGATAAGCAGGCATACGGTAATTACTTCTGCGCGGATAAAAAGCCAGTATTTCTCCGTCAAACTCATATCTGCCTCCGGGAAAAGTTACGGCATTACCGGTGGCATACACCCAGGTAAGACTTAATGAGATGCGCTCGGTAAATTTATAAGTGCTAACAAACGAAATATTATGCCTGCGATCATTTTTTACTGCGTAAGGCTCATTGTTATTTATTCCCTCTACCTGACGCATGGTTTTAGAGAGTGTATAGGCAATCCATCCGGTTAATTTGCCGTTATTTTTCATTATCAAAAATTCTGAACCATAACTCCATCCCTTGCCAAATAAAAGCTCTCTCTCAATCAAACGATTAAATACAAGATTTGCATTATCCCTGTAATCTATTTGATTTTTCATGTCTTTATAATACAATTCTACCGAGTATTCCCATCCTTTTTTAAGGGTATGAAAAAAGCCGAGGGCATATTGGTCACTAATCTGTGGTTTGATATGTAAACCACTGGGTACCCATAAATCGGTTGGAAAGGTAGTAGCTGAATTAGATAATTGATGAATAAACTGGTAAGTATGATCCCAGGAAGTTTTTAAAGCCATATTTTCGTTTAATGAATAAGAAAGTGCTATACGAGGTTCAGGACCGTAATATGATTTTATTTTTTTCAAAGATGCAAATTCTAAAGTGTCGGTTACGGGTAAATCGGGGTTTGTTTTATCCCACAGGTATTCGGTACTTTTACCTAATACATCAAATGCGGTAAAACGCAGGCCATAGCGTATATCCAATCGTTTTTTAAAGGTATATTTGTGGTCTATATATACGGATGATTCCAAAGCATTTTTAGAAGGCAATATATCGGTTTGGAAGATAGAGGTAGAGCGTATGGGTTCAAATTTTCCGGGGGAAAATTTATGCCACACGGTTTGTCCGCCAAAATAAATAGTGCTGTTGGGATTTGCATAGTATGCATAATCGGCTTTTAAACCAATATCGTCTATACCCGATTTTACTGAGAAATTTTGTGTTTCAGATACATCTATGTTTATACCATAATCAAAGTTTGAATAAATAAGTGTAATGTTGCTGAACAATTTAGAACCATAAATATGATTCCATCTGAGTGTGGCTGTAGCATTGCCCCAATCAAATCCAAATAAATTAGCTAATCCCAGTACATCCCGACCAAAATAACCTGAAAGATATATCCTGTCTTTATCACTTAATTTGTAGTTTGCTTTAGCGTTAAAATCGTAAAAATACAAGGTGTTGTTGCGCAAATCTTTATTGGGCGAGAGTTTTAAAAACAAATCGGCATAAGTTCTTCTGCCCGAAATGATAAACGAACTTTTTTCTTTTTGTATAGGGCCTTCTAAAGTAAGTCGGCTTGAGATTAACCCGATTCCTCCGCTACCCGAAAATTTTTTGTTGTTACCATCCCGCATACGTATATCAAGTAATGATGATAAACGCCCACCGTATTTTGCGGGGATGCCTCCTTTGTATATATCTACATCTTTTATGGCATCGGCATTAAAAACCGAAAAGAAACCAAACAAATGCGAGGCATTGTAAACAGTTGCTTCATCCAGTAAAATAAGATTTTGATCGTTGGCTCCTCCACGTACATTAAAACCTGCATTACCTTCTCCTGCTGCTTGTATGCCGGGTAGCAATTGTATTGATTTTAGTAAATCAACTTCTCCGAATAATGCAGGTAATTCTTTTGCTTTGGCTACTTCAAGTGTAAGCATGCTGATAGGCTTTTCTTGCGCGGTTTTTGTTTTCTCTGCCGTAACTTCAACTTCCTGCAATTCAATATCCTCTGTGTTTAACTCTACATTTAGCGTAATGTTTTTATTTAATATCACCGATTGCTCAGTAGCTTTGTAGCCAACAAAACTATAAGTAACAGTATAGCTTCCTTCGGGCAAGGTAAGAGAATAAAACCCGTAACTGTTGGTTACGGTGCCTTTGCCAAGGCTTTTTACGGCTATGGTTGCCCCGATTATTTCTTCTCCGTTTTTTTTATCCTTAACATATCCGCTCAGGGTATATTTATTTTGTGCCGATATTGAAATGGCTGTGAGTAGAAGCAAGCATAAGGTAAGTGTGTTTTTCATCATGTCTGTAATCTGGCCTTTAAAACAACTCAGTATGTTTTTTGTTTGGCCAAATGTATTATTACATTGTAAAGTGACAGTTATTTTTTTACATATAAGGTTAAATACCTTGTTTGTCGGCAACTTTTAAATCCCTCATTAAAATAATTTTTCATTACCCCATTTACATCAAATAGTTCGGCTCATACTTCGCCTTCTATTGATTAAGTTGTAATAAATATTTCCTCTGTATAATTTCTGTTATGATGTTATCAATAGCTGTGTTTTTTCTTACTGATTTGGCAAACTCAAAATCTAATGCCAACTTACTATATACAAAAGGCATGATATTCATTTATCCCACATTACGCATTAGCATGCGTAATGCTCGCCTGATGGCGGATAACCCAAATCCCACACGATACTCAACACACTCAGTCCGCCACTGGCGGAAAATTTGGATTTATTTCAAATTTCTAATGCTGAATTTGGGTTTATTATTTTTTAGGACGAAGACAACAAACGTTGAATTTAATAAAAATAAAAGTTTTTTTAGAGCCTAATTATTTAAGACTTCCTACCATATCTTCGGGTTTTACCCACTCGTTAAATTGTTCGTTTTTCAATAGACCTAATTCTATGGCAGCTTCGCGAAGGGTTTTATTTTCTTTATGTGCCTTTTTGGCAATTTTTGCAGCATTCTCGTAGCCTATGTGGGGGTTAAGCGCAGTTACCAGCATCAAAGAGTTTTCTAAATGTTTTTTAATCATTTCGTGGTTGGGTTCTATACCGGTGGCGCATTTATCGTTAAACGAAACACAGGCATCACCAATCAGGCGAGCCGATTGTAAAACATTGGCGGCAATTAGGGGTTTAAATACGTTCAGTTCAAAATGCCCCATGCTTCCGCCTACACTTACGGCTGTATCGTTGCCAATGACCTGAGCGCATACCATGGTAAGTGCTTCGGGTTGGGTAGGGTTAACTTTTCCGGGCATAATAGAAGAGCCGGGTTCGTTATCAGGAATAATAATTTCTCCTATGCCGCAGCGCGGTCCCGAAGAGAGCATGCGTATATCGTTTCCTATTTTCATTAATGCAACGGCTGCTCTTTTTAAGGCTCCCGAAAGTTCTACCATGGCATCATGGGCAGCCAGGGCTTCAAATTTATTGGGTGCGGTAACAAAGGGTAAACCGGTTAGTTCGGCAATTTTTTTTGCAACCAGTTCAGCGTATCCTTTAGGCGTGTTCAATCCTGTACCAACGGCAGTTCCGCCAAGGGCAAGCTCGCGTACCATTTCCAATGCGTTTTTTATGGCGCGAATACTGTTGTTTATTTGTTGTACATATCCCGAAAACTCTTGTCCTAAAGTCAATGGGGTAGCATCCATAAAATGTGTACGTCCGGTTTTTACAATATTGTTAAAGCTTTTGCTTTTATTCAGCAGAGTATCGCGTAATTTTTCCATGCCGGGTATGGTTATTTCTACCGCCATTTTATAGGCGGCTATGTGCATGGCTGTAGGATATGTGTCGTTACTCGATTGCGATTTGTTTACATCATCGTTGGGGTGTAAAAATGTTTTTCCTTCACCCAGTTTATATCCTTGCAAAACATGTGCACGGTTGGCAATTACTTCGTTTACGTTCATGTTGCTTTGTGTACCCGAGCCGGTTTGCCAGATTACCAACGGAAATTCTGTATCCAGTTTACCGGTTATGATTTCATCACACACTTTGGCAATAAGTTCAGCTTTTTCTTTGCTTAATACTCCCAGTTCGGCATTGGTTATGGCTGCAGCTTTTTTAAGATATCCAAAAGCATAAATAATTTCTTTGGGCATACTGCCTTCGGGTCCGATTTTAAAATTATTGCGCGAGCGTTCGGTTTGTGCTCCCCAGTATTTATTGGCAGGTACTTTTACCTCGCCCATGGTATCATGTTCTATTCTGTATTCCATTGTATTAAACGTATTTTATAATTTTTGCCGAAAGATACATATAGCATTTAAAAAGTGTGTATTTTAGCACTGTAAAAAATTAACAATATGGCAGTTTTAGGCATACTCTTTTTCTTGTTTATCATGGGCTTAGGCTTTTGGATGTTGATATTTTTATTTGGCTTTGCCGTGCCTTACTGGGCAACTATGGCACTGATGGGATGTAAAAAAGATAAAAACTGCAAGCAAGTTGACAAGGCCTGATATTACAGTTTGCTAAGTAAGGAGCTTATTTGCTTTGTTTAATTCAGTGGTTAATCCCTTAAAAACAAGTATTTCTAATACATTGTTCCTTTTTGCGTTTTCGTATTTTTATAATTTTAGTGTGATTAGTTTTTTGTGAGTGTTTTAACCCGGATTACGCATTCAAAAATGCGTAATTCATAAAGTGCTTGTTATCCTTCTGATTTATCGGAAATATTACAATCACTATATCGGAGTTAAACCCAACCAAATTTAATAGTTCGGCTCGTATCTCGCCTCCTATTGATTAATATGGGTTTACTTTTTGCAGCTTACAACAAACAAAGTTTTACCCAAAAAATAGTAATACAGAAATAAACTAAATCAAATCATTTATTCTTTCGGGTGGGCGGGCAATAATTGCTTTATTACCTTTTACAACAATCGGACGTTCGATGAGTATGGGGTTTTCTAAAATCTCATCTATCCATTCATCATCATTCAGTTTCAATCCTTTTAATTTTTTCTTGTAATATTCTTCTTTAACACGGATAATATCGTGTGGTTTTAAATGTAATTTCATCAATAGCTTTTTCAATTCTTCTTTTGATATTTTTTCCTTTAGATATTCAATTATTTTGGGTTCAATATTTTTTTTTCTGAGTAATTGCAGAGCTTCTCTGCTTTTGGCACACCGTGGGTTGTGATAAAGAATAATTTGCATAAAGTAATCTTCTAAAATACAAAGCCAAAGTTAATAATCGGCTTAATACCCAGATAATTTATTGCTGATTTTTTTATTGGATTAGTTTCTTGCTGATGCATAAAAACAGGAGCCAATGAAAAGCTGAAAAATACAGGTGAGTGGAAACGATAGCCCACCGAGGGATATATATACAACCAATCACTACTATTAAAAGCAAGCATTGAATTTAATGCCACATCAAATTTATGACGTGTGTTGCCAAAAATATAATGATTGCTGATTTCGGTAGAAAAATCTCCATAATAGAAACCAAAATTTCCGGAAGCACTTATAGATAAAAATGACTTTTTAAGTAAAAGTCTTTCATAACCCACTGCAATTCTGCCGGGTAAAAATGATGTGTAGATAAAATTACGGTTTGTTTTGGGATTAAACACTATGCTATCATTATAGCCGGTATAATCAGACTTATGTCTATATAATTTATTATTAGGCGCAACTTTAAAACTATATGCTAAATTCATTCCGTAGCTGAGGTGTTGTAAAATAACATTTGTCGGATAAAAATATTCATTATAGAATAAGTTGGTTCCACATTCCAAAACGTTAAATTTGCTATGGTAAGGATTTACGCGGGTAAATACACCTATTTTAATAAATGATTTTTTGAAAAAAGTATAATAGTTTAAACCGGTGTTTATTTCGAATATAACGGGTAAATTGTATAAATTATAAAATCGGTTACCCGATTTGAATAGCATGTTACTTGTTAATCCGGCTGACCAATATAAATTATAAGGTTTATTATTATTGAGTAATTTTAAATCATAATTAATTTTTAACACAGCCGAGTTTTCTTTCAGATTGTATTTTTGATATGGCAAATGATTATTTTTAGCTTTATAGTGCTGTATTTGCGCTATTCCCGCTTCAATATTTAAAATATTTTTTTTAACAAAACTTAATGTCAGCAGGTATTCTGCTGTTATTGCTTTTGAGTGATACTTTTGTACGGGTTGGTTTAAATAATATTCTTTTTGCAAAGTATGGGTATGACCGATGTTTGAATGTAATCCCAAATATATTCCCTGAGCATTTTGTGCTTCAGTATATATCGGCCATGCTATAAAGATGAGAAAAAATTTACGCATATATAAAGGTATTAAAAATTTTTCTGAAATAAAAAATTATTTTAATTCTTCGTAATCGGTAAATGTATCTTGTTCTATAGTTTTATCAGATTTTTTATTTGTTTCCCGCTCTTTATTCATTATCGTAATATTGTTAATGGTTATTTTGTTACCGGAGGGGTTTTGTTTTTTGCTCCGGCTAATTTTTAAATAACCCAACAACCATAATATTGCCAATATAATGATAATAATTTGCCACCATCCTGCTTGCCCGGCCATATATATATCGTAGTTTGCTGGCATTTATTGTGTAAACGATTAATTTTTGATGATAACTAAATAATAATTTTTTTTGCCGCGTTGCAGCAACAGATATTTGTCTTTCAATATATCAGCAGCAGTTATTTTTTTATCACTGTTTACCTTTTCCTTATTAATTTGTATGGAGTTTTCTTCTAAAGCTCTGCGTGCTTCCGACTTAGATTTAAGAAACCCTGTTTTCTCGCTGAGCAAGTCAATTACAGCAATGTTTTCTACCTCTGTTTTTGTTAGTACAGCCTGTGGTACACCTTCAAAAATTGATATAAAATCATTTTCATCTAACTTTTTTAAGCTTTCAAAAGTAGATTTTCCGAAAAGAATTTCGCTTGCTTCAATTGCTGTTTGCAGGGCTTGTTTGCTGTGTACGGTTTCTGTTACTTCTTCGGCAAGAGCTTTTTGTAAAATGCGTTCTTGTGGGGCTTGTTTATGTTTGTTTATTATGTCATCAATTTCTTGTCTGCTTTTTACCGAGAATATTTTAATGTAGGTTTCTGCATCTGCATCGGCTGTGTTAAACCAAAACTGATAAAACTTATAGGGCGATGTTTTATTTGCATCCAGCCATATATTACCACTTTCGGTTTTGCCAAATTTAGTACCATCGGCTTTTTTAATGAGCGGAGTGGTTAAAGCAAATGCTTCGCCCGCATCTTTTCTTCTGATTAATTCTGTGCCGGTGGTAATGTTGCCCCATTGGTCGCTGCCTCCCATTTGCAGCATTACACCTTTGTGTTTCCACAAGTAATAAAAATCATATCCTTGTATTAATTGATAGGTAAATTCAGTAAAAGACATTCCTTCTTTTTCTTCTCCGCTAATTCTTCTTTTTACCGAATCTTTAGCCATCATGTAATTTACGGTAATGTGCTTGCCAACATCACGTATAAACTGTAAAAAATTCATGTCTTTAAACCAGTCGTAATTATTAACAATTTCTGCAGGATTATTTTTTGTATTAAAATCTAAAAATTTTTCGAGTTGTTTTTTTTGGCATGCTAAGTTGTGTTGCAAGGTGTCGTGATTGAGTAAATTTCTTTCGGCACTTTTACCCGAAGGGTCTCCTACCATGCCGGTAGCTCCACCTATCAAGGCAACAGGAAGGTGCCCGCACCGCTGAAAATGTACCAATGTCATCACCTGCACTAAGTTTCCTACGCCCAGCGAATCGGCTGTAGGGTCAAATCCTATATAGGCTTTTACGGGTTTACCACTGTTTAGCAAATCTTCGGTACCGGGCATCATATCGTGCAACATGCCGCGCCAACGCAATTCTTCTATAAAATTCTTTATCATAGCTTGTACAAAGGTAAGTATTCGTGTTAAGTAAAAAAATGATATTCTTTATAACCAAAAAAGTCATAATACTTTTTTCACTGCAAGCCGGTTGTTTAAGATTTTGTAATGCTCTCCCCCTTTTGGGGAGATGGAGCGGGTGTATTAACCCAAATGCTACCCGCATACATACCCGCTTGCATCAGCCTACAAAAAATTCGGTGGCTAATGACGATTTTGGGATAAAAAATATCGTATGTCTGATTATTAAATATTAAAAATGCGGCAGAGTATTACTGCGTTTAATTATTTATATAATTCTAAGGCATATTCTAAATTTTGTGCCGATATGTATGCCGGGTAACGATATATAACTTTGTATTTTTCGTCCAGAATAACTATGGTTGGGTAGCGCAATACCCCGGCTTCTGTACCAATAAAATAGGCTAGTTCGTGTGTACCTTGCGTTTCTGTTTTTTTAATAAATACATATTTTTTACCATTAAATATCAAAGTATCTTTGTTTTCACCATTTAACTTAACGGCATAGTAATATTCATTAAGCAGCTTAACAACGTATTTATTGGTAAATACTTTTTTATCCATTAATTTGCAGGGGCCACACCAATCAGTGTATAAATCAATAAATATTTTTTTGGGTTTTACCTGCATAGAATCTTCTAATTGTGTGGTGCTTATCCATTTTACCGTGGGTTTCTCTTTGTTTTTTTGGGCAAATAATATTTTAGAGCACAATAAAAACATCATAAATATTTTTAAACGGTTTATCATTTGTGCAGATTATATCTGATGCCCAAAAAGTATCTCCTTCCTTGAAAGGAAGTATAAATATACGAAGTATCAAACGAATAGCCAAAAGGGTTATCCTGTAAGTTATGGGCTTGTTTATTAAAAGGATCGTGTGCGCGCATGATACTATATGCCGGTGGAGTAAAATTAAGCAGATTTTTTATACCTGCAAATACTTCAATTTTTGATTTGAATTTTTTGGTTATTTGTACATTTTGTATGCTGTACCAGGGCGAGTATTCAGGACGAAAATCATTTTCCTGCAAAGGCAATCGCATGGGTGCATATATGTTGGCGGTATAATCAATGCTTAAATTTATTGCCTGCAGATAATAACTGAAATTTAATACCCCCGAGAATCGTTCGGTTAATAATTGTCTTTCTTTAATAAGTCCCTGAGGTGTTTCATTATATACATTCACATCCATAAAGATTAATCCGCCAATAATTTTTATATTGTTAGCATAATTTAACTCGGTACTTAAGGATGCGCCCCGGTTGATGGCATACCCCATCAGATTTTTATAAATTATTGCAGTATCATAGGTATTGTAATCAGGTATGATTTTGTTGCTGAAGTGTGTATGGAATACAGACAGGTCTATACTCAGATATGTTTTTTTTAAGTATATATTGCGTGTATAAACAGCATTTATATTCCACGATTGCTCGGGTTTTAGTTTTTCGGCAATCATTACTTTTCTGGCTCCGGTTAATGCCGCATGTTCTTCGGTAAATAAATTTACTATCCTGTAGCCGTTACCGCTACTGATTCTAAAAGTATTTTTGATATTCGGGGTGTATTTATAAGCCAATCTTGGCGAAAACACAAAACCATGCGTAGAGTTATAATCATTTCTTATACCGTAAAGCAGTTTATGTTGATGACTTAATTTACTTTCTGCCTGTATAAAACATCCGGGCAAATGCGTGACGGAGGGCATATTATTATTTCCGTTTTGATCTGCTGTAGCAGGAGTATTATCATCGTAATAGTTAAACCGGTAAGAGCAGCCCACCAGTAAATCAGTGTTTTTAATAGTGAAATTTGTATAAGGTTGTATAAAAAATATTTTCTGATCGGCCAGAAAAATATTCTCACCATAGGCTGCATCTTGCTTATGACTGCTAAAGGAATACATTAATTTATAATTATTTTTTGAAGAACGAATTTCGCTATTGCCGATAATTTCATAACGTTTTGTGATGATGGATTCTCCGTAAACACTGTCTCCGCCTCTGAATTGTTTATTAAACTGCATTTCTCCGCCCCAACGGTCTTCGTGTATATACCTAAAAGCAAGGCTATGATAACTTTTGTTGTTTTTATTAAACATTAGTTTATTAAACAGTGAGTACCTTTGTTGTACCGGAATATCGGTAAAATTATCTTCATTGTTATCTATGGCTATGGGGTTGGTATAAATATTTAATCCGGTGATTAAATTCAACTGTTTATTTAATGAATAATTGCTTAGAATATCTGTATTTATTTCTGTATGGTTGTTTGCAAATATATTAATCCCAAACTGCGGAGTGTTCAGTTTATTTTTTGTAATTACATTGATAACTCCGGCAACAGCTTCCGAGCCATAAAGTGTAGAAGCAGGACCTTTAATAATCTCTATTCGTTCTATCAATCCGGAAGGTATTCCAAATAAACCATAAACGGTTGCCAATCCGCTTACTATGGGCATGCCATCTATCAATACCATGGTGTAAGGGCCTTCCATACCATTAAGGTGTATATCACCGGTGCTGCATACACCACAGTTTATTTGAGGCCTCACCCCATTTATGGTTTGCAGATTTTCGAATAATGAAGGAACCGGATTTCTTTTAAAAAACTTTTCATTATATACTTCAACCCATATAGGAGATTCAGTTTTTAACACTTCTTTTAATGTTGAACTTACTACAACTTCGTTCAGTTGCACATAAAGTTCTATATTATGTTTAATCAGATTGCTTGTACTTTTGATGGTATCAGTTATAGTTTCATACAAATCATGTTCACACCTAATGATATATAAACTGTCGGCAGGTACTTTTATTTCATAAAACCCTTGCTTATCGGTATAAGTATTATGTAAATTATTTATACTTATTCTTGCATTGTGTAGCCACTTACCCATGCCCCATACATTACCCGAAATGGTAACCTGTGCATTAATATATGTATAGCATATATGCAGCATAGCATGTATTAAAACAAGTAATTTTTTTATCATTTTGCAAATCTAAATAATATTTTAGACAAATCTAAAATAATTTTTAGAACAATATTTTAATTATCTTTGCAAAATGAAGCTTAGTTATACCGAAGAAAATTATCTGAAAGCGATTTATACACTTTCTAAACACGGAAAGGAAGAAGTCAGTACCAATTCCATAGCTGATAAGTTGCATACCAAAGCATCTTCGGTTACTGATATGATAAAAAAACTGGCGGAAAAAAAAATGCTCAATTACGAAAAATATAAAGGTGTTATTTTAACGGCATCGGGTAGAAAGGTGGCTATTAATACCATACGCAAACATCGTTTGTGGGAAGTTTTTTTGGTAGAGAAATTGAATTTTGGATGGGACGAAGTACATGAAATTGCCGAGCAGTTAGAGCATATCAGCTCACAGAAACTGGTTGATCGTTTGGATGAATTTTTGTCTTATCCTAAGTACGACCCACACGGAGACCCTATTCCCGGTAAAGACGGTAAAATAGAAAACAGAAGCGAGATAATAGAATTAAGCAATTGTATAAAAAAACAAATCGTAATTATCAGCGGGGTAAATGACACATCTTCGCAATTTTTAATTTATCTTAAAAATCTTGGTTTAACTATAGGCACCGAATTAAAAATAATTGAGATTATTGATTTTGATAAGTCGTTTGTTATACAAAGCGGAAAAAAACACATCACTTTATCAAATATGGTTACACGCAACATACTGGTAAAACTAAATACATAATGGAATCACTAAAAGCATTTTTATCCGAAATAGGCCCGGTTTATGCGGCATTAGTAGCAACTACATTTACCTGGATGCTTACGGCATTGGGTGCCTCTTTGGTATTTCTTTTTAAATCAATGCACCGCGGAGTGCTGGATGCCATGTTGGGTTTTACCGGTGGTGTAATGATTGCAGCCAGTTTCTGGTCGCTCTTGCAACCTTCGATAGAACATGCCGAAAAATTATACCCCCATATGGTTTGGATGCCGGCAGCTGTAGGTTTTGCTGCAGGTGCCTTGTTTTTGTTTATTTTAGATAAGTATATGCCACACCTGCATATCAACTTTGGCACAAACGAAAACGAAGGTGTAAAAACCCAATGGCACAATACAACTTTGCTGGTATTGGCAATAACCTTACACAACATTCCGGAAGGTTTAGCGGTGGGCGTACTTTTTGGTGCTGCTGCGTTGGGATTGGATGATTACAACATCAGCGCAGCTATAGCTTTGGCTATTGGCATAGGCATACAAAATTTTCCGGAAGGCATAGCCGTATCTATGCCTTTAAGAAGAATGGGAGTAAGCCGTCTGAAAAGTTTTTGGTACGGACAACTTTCGGCCGTTGTAGAACCTTTAGCCGGAATTTTTGGAGCGCTTGCCGTTTTGTATGTACAACCGGTTTTGCCTTTTGCACTGGCATTTGCTGCCGGTGCGATGATATATGTGGTGGTTGAAGAAGTAATTCCCGAAACACAAAGAGATAAATACACAGATGTGGCAGTACTCGGTTTTATTGGCGGATTTTTGGTGATGATGATACTGGATGTTGCGTTAGGTTAATTCATTTACTTTTGCAAACGTGAAAAACAATATCAATATCAAAAACAAAAAGGCTTCCTTTGAATATCATCTGGAAGATGTATATGTATGCGGAATAAAACTAACCGGTACTGAAATAAAATCAATACGCGCTTCCAAAGCAAGCATAAACGAAGCTTATTGTTATATCAAAAATGGCGAAGTATGGATAAAAAATATGCATATTGCCGAATATGAACCGGGTAGTTATAATAATCATTTGCCCAAACGAGAAAGAAAGTTATTACTGCACAAAAAAGAAATACTTAAGATTGATAAAGCACTCAAGATAAAAGGAACAACTTTAATACCGCTTAATTTGTTTATTAATGAAAAAGGGTTGGCAAAAGTTAAAATTGCTTTAGCCAAAGGAAAAAAACTTTATGATAAAAGACAAAGCATCAAAGCCCGCGATACACAAAAAGAACTGGCACGAATAATAAAACTAAATTAACCCATAATTGTTAGCCACATACATGCTGTGGTTAATGCAAGTGACTATGTATGTGGGCGGCATTTGGGTCATAAAAAGGTAAATTATCAGGTAAATAAAAATCCCCGCTCCATGGAGCGGGGATTACTACTTATATTATATCCAACTCTTAGAAGTGGAAAATAATGTTTAAGTTACCTGTACCACCGGTTACATACTGAATATCAGCATCTATACCAAACATACCGGTTTTGTTTCCATCAATGGTTTGTGAACCAACTGCGTTAGTACCCACATCATATGATTCATGAGTGCTTGAAGATTTC
Organism: Flavobacteriales bacterium; assembly: GCA_037443205.1. Classification (GTDB taxonomy): domain Bacteria; phylum Bacteroidota; class Bacteroidia; order Flavobacteriales_D; family UBA2798; genus JBBIOU01. Next base: position 46,226 of record JBBIOU010000021.1, read on the forward strand.
TCATTACCCATCATTAAGCCCCAGCCATACTCACCACCAATTGAAATTTTAGGTAAAATAAAGTATTCAACACCGATAAAACCACGAAGACCAAAGCCAAAGAAACTGCTTTTTGCTTCGGTTATACGTGCAGTATTACCATAAGTATCGGTAGTGAAGTTTGTACCAAAGTTAGTAGTAGTACCAGCGTTAACTGCTACAGGAGTTGTACCGTTTGACAAGGCATTACCATAAGTGTAAGTTTCTTTTGAACTTAATAGAGCGATTAATAACTCACCACCGTAGTAACCTTGAAGACGGGTTTTGCCTCTTCTCATTTCCAATCCGCCTGAAAGTACAATGTTGGTGGCTCCCATTTTCATAACATCTTCTTTCATTGCAGGCAGAGCAGGGAAAGTAGGTGTAGAAGTAGAGGAAGCATCACCAATCATACGGGTTTCTTTTTCATTACCAAACCCAAGACGAAGACCGGCACGGTAAGCGGTTTTTTCATCTTTAAACATTTTTCCGCGGATGTGGAAAGGTAAATTGTTGGTTGAGCCTAAAATAGGAGAGGTAGCACCGGCATTGCTTAGTAGCTGTCCTGCATAGTTTAAAAACGGCACAGCGTCAAAGGCAATTGCCCAATCATTTGCCTCAGGTAAGTATGGCTCACCTTTTTTAGAAGTTAAGTCTTGCGCGAACAATGAGCTCGCTGCGAAAACAGTTGCAAGTAACAAGGTTTTCTTTTTCATATAATTGATTTTTGGTTTAGCGATTGCAAAGTTGTCTAATTTCATGCCAAAGTTAAACATTTGTTTCCAAACATTATTAACATAAAAAGTATATTTCAACCTATTTTTGTTAATAATATGCCCCGAAACGCATTATTATGTTTTAAAGTTACGTTTTTTTAAAAAATATTTTTTGGTTAATATCTTGCTTTTCTTGCAGCATGGGTACAAAACTAAACTTTCCTACTTCTTCCTTAACAATACTGCCGTCAGCATTTTTTATGATTACAGTCATAATTTGTTCTTTTTCGCCAATGGGTATAACCATTAAACCATTAATATCCAGTTGGTTAATAAGTTCTTCGGGTAAGTATGGAGCACCACAGGTAACTAAAATTTTTTGATAGGGAGCGTGTGCAGGCAAGCCTTTAAACCCATCGCCATATACCAAACGAGCACTTAAATTAAATAAAGAAAGGTGATACTTCGCTTTTTCGTTTAGTTCGCGTTGTCTTTCAATAGAATATACTTTTGCACCCAATTTTGCCAAAATGGCAGTTTGATAACCGCAACCGGTTCCAATTTCTAAAACTTTCTCGCCCTTTTGAGGATTTAGTAACAATGTTTGAAAGGCAACTGTGTAGGGATGTGAAATGGTTTGACCGGCCCATATCGGAAAAGCCTTGTCTTCATATACGTGTTCGGGAACGGCATCCTCCTGCAAAAATACATGCCGGGGTATTTCGTCCATTACCTGTAAAATTCTGTTGTCGTTAATACCCCTTGCTTTCAGCCTTTCAATCATTTTTCTTCTTAAGCCTTTGTGTTTATATGTGTCTATATATGTCATAATTATTTGCAAAAATACATTTATCCCCCAATTCAGGGTTATTATGCAAACAATGTTGAAAATTCATTTCATCTGCAATTCAATGCTCCTTAGCAACCAATTAATTTTGTTATTAAGAATAAACCCATATAAACATGTTAAAAATAGCGGTTTTAGGAGCAGGGCATTTAGGTAAAATACACCTGAAGGTGATACAAGAACTTACCGGATATTACGATTTGATAGGTTTTTATGATGCTTCGCCCGAAACTGCCGAAAAAGTGAGCCGGGAGTTAGGTGTAAAGGCTTATAGCCAAATAGATGAATTAATTACTCAGGTAGATGTAGTAGATATAGTTACTCCCACCCTGAGTCATTTTAAATGTGCCCGCGCAAGTTTAAAAAAGTTTAAACATGTATTTATTGAAAAACCAGTAACAGCCACTGTTGATGAAGCGAAAATATTAAGTGATTTAGCCAGAGAAGCAAGTGTAAAAGTGCAGGTAGGTCATGTAGAACGATTTAACCCTGCTTTTCAGGCGGCATTACCACATTTTAAACAACCCTTGTTTATAGAGGCACATCGGCTGGCACAATTCAACCCACGTGGAACGGATGTTTCGGTAGTGTTAGACTTGATGATACACGACATAGACATTATTTTGAGTGTAGTTAAATCGGGTGTAAAAAATGTCAGTGCCAGTGGTGTAGCTGTTGTAAGCGATAGCCCCGATATTACCAATGCACGTATAGAATTTGATAATGGTTGTGTGGCTAATCTTACAGCCAGCAGAATATCACTAAAGAATATGCGTAAAACGCGCTTTTTTCAGCGAGATGCATACATCAGTGTTGATTTTTTGCAAAAATCTGCCGAGATAGTTAGAATGAAAGATATACAAGGCGAACCCGGACCGTTTGACATAACCTTTGATGTGCCCGGAAAAGGAACCAAACAAATATTTTTTGAAAAACCTACTATACAACCGGTTAACGCCATAAAAGAAGAATTACTGAGTTTTTATAATGCCATTATACATAACGATGAACCGGCAGTAAGCCTGATTGACGGATTAAACGCATTAGATCTGGCTTATAAAATTATTGAAAAAACAGGAGAAATAAAAAATAAACTTTTGATATAAAATAAAAGCAATATTTTTGCGTTCCTCTAATACCAATAGCTTCGAATGAATTATTTATACAGAGGAATATCCATTGCCGGATTATTTGCATGTGCATTAAGCTCTTGTAATAAATTCGATAAAGACGAACCAATACCAGCCTATTTATTTGTTGACAGTGTTAATTTATCAACTTATTATATTGATGAAGGAAGTAACTCGCATGCCATCAGTGATGTGTGGGTATATTTGAATAGCGGTGATAAAATTACGCAAATAGGTGTATTTGAATTACCGGCACGTATTCCTGTAATTGCCCAAGGTACTTACGAAACTATATTTTATGCAGGCATTAAACCGGATGGCATATCCAGTAAAAGAAAAAGATATCCCTTTTATAAACCACTTACACTTAATATCAATTATTCGCCTTTGCAGGAAGTAAAATTAAACGGTACACAAACACCGATATTTACCTACTATGACCAAAATCAAATAGCCATTTGGAAAGAAGATTTTGAAGACCCTACTGTTTTTTTTGAGGCAGATCCCACCAGCGAAGCAAGCTTTGTAAGAATTCTGGCTGTAAACCAACCTGATAATGTTTATGAAGGTATAGCTGCCGGATTATTGGAATTAAGTACCAATCAAACCTACTTAAGAGTTTATACAAACCAAAATTTTAACTTGCCCGGTGCAGGTAAATCTTGTTATGTAGAAATAAATTATAAATGCAATCAGGAATTTAAAGTAGGACTGAAAGTAGAAAAGCAAAGCGGCAATCAATTTTTAGGAAACACGGCAATTAAAGATACTTACAACGAAAACGGGAACCTGGTTTGGAAAAAAATGTATATTGATTTAACTGATATTGTAAGTACAAATCCCGGTGCAAACAGCTATGAATTTTATTTTGAAGCGGTAAATGCAGGTGCTATAAATACCAGGATTTATCTGGATAATGTTAAACTTGTTTATGCACGCTAAAGCACGTTTACTACAAACCATAAAGTACCTCGTAACCGATTTTTTTACTGCTGCGCTTGCATGGGTAATTTTTTATGCTTACAGAAAAATATACATTGAAAAAACAACATTTGAAACAGACCAAAATTTTTTCATCGGTCTTCCGGTTATTCCTTTTTTCTGGATATTACTTTATTACATCAGTGGCTATTATCGCGATATATTTCGCAAACACCGTATAAAAGAAATAGGTCTTACCCTTATTCAAACGTTAATTGGCGTTTTAATATTATTTTTTAGTTTGTTGCTTGATGATAAAGTATTTTCATACAAAAATTATTACAGCTTATTTTTAGTTTTATTTACCATCCATTTTGTTTTAACACTTATCCCCCGTTTTTTTTATACTACACGTTTAGTTAATCGCATACATAGGGGTAAAATAGGATTTAATACACTTATCGTTGGAGGCAATGCCAATGCACTTTCTATATACAAGGAAATTTCGGAAATGAAAAAATCACCCGGGTTTAAATTTATCGGTTTTGTGAGTATAAACGGAGTGGATAATGAGTTGCTTAAATCGGGATTGAAATATTATGGTAAATTTGATAATATTCATCAAATTATTAAAGAGCATGATGTAGAAGAAATAATTGTTGCATTAGAAAGTTCGGAGCATGAATTATTAAGAAAAATAATCAGCGACATAGAAGGCGAACATCTACGTATCCGTATTATACCTGATATGTACGATATTTTATCGGGTTCGGTAAAAATGACTAATATTTACGGAGCACCGCTGATAGAAATAAAACCCAGCTTAATGCCCGAATGGCAGTTGAGCATTAAAAGAATTATAGACATCAGCATTTCAATAATAGCTTTAATACTTTGCCTCCCATTATTTATAATTATAGCCATTATCATAAAAATAGATTCAAAAGGACCGGTATTTTTTATACAAGAAAGAATAGGTTTGGGCGGACGACCCTTTAAAATCATAAAATTCCGCTCAATGAAAGTAGGCGCTGAAAGCAACGGTCCGCAATTATCAAGTAAGGATGATAAACGCATTACGCGTTTTGGTGTTTTTATGCGAAAAACACGCTTAGATGAATTTCCGCAGTTTATTAATGTTTTAAAAGGCGATATGAGTTTGGTAGGACCCCGGCCCGAAAGGCAATACTATATTGATAAAATAATTCCCCAGGCACCTCATTATAAACACTTGCATAAAGTACGCCCGGGCATCACTTCATGGGGGCAGGTAAAATTTGGCTATGCCGAAAATGTTGAGCAGATGATTCAACGCATGAAATTTGATTTATTATATATAGAAAATATGAGCCTGGCGCTTGATTTTAAAATTATGTTTTATACACTGCTCATTATATTTAAAGGAGCCGGTAAATAGTTCCTATTTAATGCTATAATTTTGTTATCCTTATCAAACCAAATATAAAAAGCTAACTACTGATATGAGATTTACCATAATTCAAATAACTCTCTAACCATCATTTTATAATAGGGATGTTTACCGAAATCTTTTTCCAGTTTGGTTTTTAATTCGAGTGTTGTAAATACTTTTTTACCTAATTTAGGTATAAGGCTTTCCATATCGGGTTTGTAGGCTTCAATTTTTTTGGCAAAATATACAACACTGCCGTCTTCGGTAGCTAAGCCTAATATTGCACCCGGCAAACCTGTAAAACTTTCAGGTCCTACCGGGGGAATTATTTCCTCACAATACCACGCATAAATACGTGTTGTATCATCTGCATACCAAATAGCTTTACGACAATTGTAGCCGGCTATTTTGCGTTTGCTGTCGGTAATTTTCCAGGTTCGTTTACGCAGGCTGTCTTCTATATAAAAATTTTCGCCCCAAACATTTTTTACCGTTACCCGATAATTTGAAGCCGAGTTTTGATATACTAAATTTTTAGTGGTTGCCCATGCCATAGGGTCTTGTATAGGACTTTCTACAACTTTAAAAATACTTTGACTGTCGTTAAAATACAATTCAAAATTTTCTATTTTTATTTTGTCCGATTCTTTAATCCATTGTTTGATGTTTTCGTCCGGAAATTTTTTCCATAGGTTTACTTTTCGTTCATAAAGTATCTTGCCTTGTGTAATTTGACCCTGTAATTGATGGGTAAAAATTATAACACAACTTACGGTAATCAGTTTTTTTATTTTAAAAAAAGTCGTCATCATCATCCTCAAATTTAGCGGCTTTGTTACTATTAAACTTATACATGAGTTTTAGTAAAATATACCTGCCAATAATTACGGCTTTAGTATCGGTTATAAAATTATCCTGAACATTTCTGTTGATACTGATGTTTTGATTAAGTATATCCATCGCTTCTATTGACAACAGAATATTTTCTTTTTTTGTAAACTTTTTGATTAAGGAGGCGTTCCATAAAAAATAATTTCGGTTAAAACCTTGTGCTCTTCGGCTTTGTATATAATATTCGCCTGATGTTTCTAATACAAAACGGTATGGAAGTGATATTCTGAAAGTAGCCTCATAATTTTGTGTATTAAAAAAATTAGCTTCAGGGTTTTGGGTGGTTTTAGCCATCATCTGAGAATAGCTGCCTCTTAGCGAAAAGTATAAACTATCTTTATCAAATTCTATTTCCATGCTGCCATTAGCCATTAAATTGCGTGTAGTATTTTTAATATAGTTTATATAACTGTTATAATTAGTGTACGAAGCAAAAATGTTGGGTCGGATACTAATTATTTTTTTATATATATAACTATAAAAACCTGCATACATGTTGCTGTTGTAATTTCCGTTTACGTTAACAGCCTGTATTTGCGAAGTACCATCCGGGTTAAATACAAGGGCATTTGAGATGGCGTTATTTATCAAATTAAAATTACCCCCGGCCCACGAATATCTGCTGCTGACAGGTTTCCATTTGTAGTAAGTCATGTTTATGCCATGTTCAAAAGTAGGCAGCAAATCAGGATTGCCGATGCGTATTTGGTTGGGGTTAGTATTATCCGGCACAGGTTGCAGTTGTGTTAGGGTAGGTTGATTGGCATTGGTGCTGTAATTAATCATTAATTGTTGGTTATCACTGAATTTATATGTATAATAAACAAAGGGAAGTATATTATCTACTTGTTGTGTTATTACTGTATCGGTAATCAGATTATTGTTGATAGCATTAACGCGTCTTACTTTAGAGCCAATGCGCACTTTATTTTTTTTGTTTTCGTATATGTACATCAGCCCTGCACGATGTACCGTGCGTATGTTTTCAAAATTATTGCTGAATAAAGTATTTTCTAAAGTGTATCCTCCGTTTTCAAAATCGTATGTTTTTTTGTTTTGTAAACCATTAAAGTGATTAAAGCTGTAAGAAATTTCCAGTTTGTGTTGCAGTGCCAGCGGCTCGGTATAAACAATATCAGCCGTGTGGGAAAGGCTGTTGCTTTGAACCAGTTTTTGCTGGTCTAAGCTGTCGCTGAGTGTAGGAATAAAAATATTTGTATTAAATGATGTTAAAATTCCTTCGCTGCTTGAATTAACTAAATCATTTATATACTTGAGGGTAAGTTGCCTGTTTTTCTTTTTAAAATTTCTAACCAGCCGAGCCGTAGTCTTTAAATCATAACCTTTAGCATTATTAAAATTATTTACGGTAGTTTTCCTAAACAAGGTGTCTGAGGCAGTAATAAAATCAGTTATGTCGGTCTTTGATTTTTCCGAGGTGTTATATTTAAGTCGTGGAACCAAGTAAAATGTGGTTAACGAATCAAATTTATGTTCGTAATTTAAGTTTAAACTGTACGAATCGTTACGACTATTGCTTTCTAATTGGTTGTTGCTGATAAAACCCAGCGTATCCTGAAATAAATATTGTGTGCGCGTAATACTTGATTGTCTTAACCGGCTGTTGTAATATGTAAAATTAGCACCCAGCTTAGCGTTTTTACCCACTTTATCGGTAAAATAAAAACCTGTTTTAAAGGTTTGTGGTATTCCGTCTTCGCTATTATTGTTATTAAAGGATATGATAATGCCCTCATCATTCATAAAATTATTGTTGTTTTCTTCACTTAATCCATATTGCCATGCATCACGCCCCCTGATTCTGGTACGAGGTGTATTACTTACTAAACCAAACACCGAAATTTTTTGTGATCCGTTAAATTTATTGGCCAATAACTCTCCTTCGTAAAATGTCTGAAAATCTGATGCGGCTGATATTTTTCCGAAATATCCTTTTTTGGCATCTTCTTTTAATTTAAGATTCATAACTTTTACGGTTTCGTCACCTCCGCCTTCGGTGTTTTCATTTTTTTTATCGTAAACCTGTACGCTTTCTACGGCATTGGCGTTTAAATTTCGGGTAGCAGTGGTAGGATCACTACCAAAAAATTCGTCTCCATCAACCAATACTTGCGTTATTTCTTTCCCCTGCGAGGTTATTTTTCCTTCTTTGTCAACCTGTATACCGGGCAATTTTTTTAATAAATCTTCAACCGTGGCGTTTTGTTTTACTTTAAAAGAATCGGCTGTATATATTAAAGTATCGCCTTTATAATAAACCGGCTCTTTAAAGGCATAAATGGTTATTTCGCGTAGGTTTTTGCTTTCATCGCTCATTACTACTTTTCCAAAATTAAATAGGTAATTATCGGGGTTGCCAAAAAGATAATATTCCTGTTCGTTAAACTTTGGATGGGTGATAAGTACACGCAAGGTGTCTAAAGGAATATTTTTTAATTCAAATTTACCTTGAAAATCAGAGCGCGTATATTTTACTAATACAGAGTCTTTAAGACGTATGGCCATAATAATGGCATTGCTTACGGGTTTGTTGTTTAAAGTGTCTGTTAAGGCGCCTTCAATACTTATGGTTTGCGACTTTGCAAACAGAGATAAAAAGATATAAATGATAAACAGGTAAAACTTTTGCACGTTTATTTTTTTTACAAATAACTTAATTTACATCTTATTATATAATTAAAAAATTATCAGCGGTAAAATAGTAGGATAAGCAGATAAATGTTGTAATGAATTGCTGATTTTTTATGGACTTACCTTAAAACACGAGGATTAAAGCTACATAATGCCAAATTCAATATCAGAAACTTGCCAAAGACGGATTAAATCTTCACAAAACCATCTATTTTAATCCATTTTAAACGAGTTAAATATTCCGGTCCGGTGGCATAACCTATACGATCTAAAAAAGTATAGTAATCGCCACCTTTATAAAAGGTACTTTGCCAGTCTTTATAATATTTCACACAATCTATCCAGCTATTAAATTTAAGGTATCCGCTTTTATTCATAAACCCGAAAATATTGTTATATTGCATAGAACAATGGGTACATTTTAGCCAGTGTGTTTCTAAAATAGCCTGTTTTAATACAATTTCGGGGTGTTCAATGCCCTGTGTAAGTATTTCTTCATAAAGGTTTTGTATGGTAAGCTCGGGGGTATAATTAAATCTTAATTCCGACTCATAATACCTGATGAGCTGAACAGATATGTATAATGGAACAAGGTTAAATAAAATCAATAACGATAACCTGTTAATATAACTTTTCATAATAGATATAATTTAATTAATATTTATATTGTATTTTGTGCTGCAAATTTACTAAGATAGAACTAAAGATTATGTAAAGATTTGTTAACATATCTTTGTAAATGCATGATATTTAGATAATTTACCTGTTAATGGCGACAAAAAATACAAACAACAGCATATGTGAAAAATTACTTATTGGAGGCAAAGAATATATCAGTTTTCCGGAGTTAAACAAAAAGCGTATTTTAGCCAGAATAGATACCGGTGCGCGTACCTCTTCCATTCATTGCGCAAAAGTATGGTTAGAACGTTTCGATAACAAACCTGTATTATGTGTGCATTTGCTTAAAAAAACCACACGGGTTACCCGATTTAGCGATTTTAAAATAAAAACTGTAAAAAGTTCTAACGGTTTAGCCGAAAAAAGATATGCCATCCGTTTAAAAATAAAACTGGGTAACAAAATTTATAAAACCGAATTTACCCTTGCCAAACGCGATAAAATGAATTATCCGGTATTATTGGGTCGTAAATTTTTAAAAAAGCGTTTTTTGGTTGATGTAAGTGCCGATTATCTGTTATCCAAAAAATAAATGTTCTTAATGATTTGCAAATGTCTTTTTTGTAATTTTAAAATATAATACGATACATGAAAATTGCCATCCTTTCAAGAAACCCAAAATTATATTCTACCCGCAGACTGGTAGAAGCAGGCAAAGAACGCGGACACGAAATGTTGGTGCTCGACCACCTGAAATGTGTGATGGTAAACGAACACAAAAAACCGCGCATATTTTATAAAGGTCAGGAATTAGGGCCTATTGATGCAGTTATACCACGCATAGGAACATCAGTTACAGCTTATGGTACAGCGGTTGTTCGCCAATTTGAAATGATGAAAGTTTACTGCGTAAACTCTTCGGTTTCTATTATGCGCTCACGTGATAAACTACGCAGTTTGCAAATTTTTTCAAGACACGATATCGGCATTCCGAAAACCGTATTTGCCAACAGGCCCAAAGATATTGATAACTTAATTAATCAGGTAGGCGGTGCGCCTGTAGTAATAAAACTTTTAGAAGGTACACAAGGCATTGGCGTGGTGTTGGCAGAAACCCACAAAGCAGCTAAATCTGTTATTGAAGCATTTGTAGGGCTAAACGCCAGCTTTCTTGTACAAGAATTTATAAGAGAAGCAGCCGGTGCAGATATTCGTGCATTTGTAGTAAACGGCAGGGTAGTGGGTGCCATGAAAAGACAAGGTTTAGAAGGAGAATTTCGTAGTAACTTACACCGAGGCGGAAGTGCAACCGTAATAAAAATTACCCGCGAAGAACGCAGAGCAGCCTTGCTTGCAGCAAAAGCAATGGGCTTAAATATGTGTGGAGTTGATATGTTGCAATCTTCACGCGGACCTCTAATTATGGAGGTAAATTCATCGCCCGGGCTCGAAGGCATTGAACGTGCTACACAAGTAGATATTGCAGGTAAAATAATTGAGTCAATTGAATCCAGATATACCCGCGGTTATCGTAAAGATAAAATTACGGGGTAATTTTTTGTTTACTACCAAATATTGTATTAGTATATTCGATCTGTTTTATAGTTAATAAATTCAATTTTTGCAATACAGAGTTCAACCGAGCCTTAGTTAAATTCAACTTTTACGGTAATGACTTCAATGTTCATTTACACGAATTCAACAATGTGAATAATGACTCACAGATTGTTAATAATGAACTCTGCAACGCCAAAGTTGAACTCAAAATTCCCGATAATGAATTGTATGTTACCATTGCTTAGTCTAAGCTTGCTGCACATGGCTATTTGCAGCCCTTTTATAAGAATGTGTGCAATAACAACAAAACTTTCAATCCTTTCGTCCTTCTAAACACCCCGTTAAATAAAGAATATATCTAATATATGTTAAAAACAGCTTTTTATATAGGCTATACAGAAACATTACATATTTAAAATTACCGTAAAAACGATTAATTGTATCATGTTTAATTGTCCACAGGGACAGGCAGATGCATAAACTAAATTCATTTAAAAGATGAAAAGAAATCGCAGGGTCATCATTCCCCGCAAGGCACCTAAGATGCTGGAGCTTTGTAAAATGATTATAAGTAAACACAAAGAAATGGGCGAACGCAGCCCACTCGATGGTGCTGTAAATATGCAGGAAATGGAGCAGATATTTACCAATGCACTGAGCGCTTATAACGATTCCGAAAAACTAAGCCGAGATATAGAAGCGGCTTACGAAAAACGCAATCGCCTGCTTGGCTTATTGCGCGATCAAAACAGTACTACACCTTCTACCTTACTCTATTACATGGTATCGGTACGCGATGTGCTACTTGGAGCGTACAAAGGTAATGAGCGCCAACTCGGAAACTTTGGCTTTGAAGTTAATTCCTCGCTTACAATAAACGAAGACGGAATAGAATAACCGCCCAAATTTAGAGCTGGTTGTTTAGCAGCCCCGTTTGTATTTTCAGACGGGGTATTTTTATTCATCAAGTGCCCTAAGCAACTCAGAAGCCTTCATGCCTAGAGCCTCGCTAATATTTTTTAGAACTTTTATTGATATATTTTGTTCGCCTCTTAAAATTCTTCTGATTGTTTTTTCATCTACGTTACATGCGTGGGCAAATTCCAAATTGCTTTTATACATTTCCTTTGATTTTTTTTCAACAAAATCAGCTAGTCTGGTTAAAATATCCTTTTTGCGCTTGGCATATTGCCAAAAGTCGGCTCTTAACAAAAAAATAATTCGGCATATAAGCCTTTTATTAAAATAAATTACTACTTTAGGACTTGCGCTTCAAATTTAAGTTTAAAAAAGAGAGAGGTAATAAAGCTGTGTGTGGCTCTAATTAAGAGTCATTAGGCAGTAAATGTTTATCTCTATAAGCGAATTTAGTTCTTCTTCATCCCTTATTTGGAGTACCTATAGAGGTGGGCCTATGAACGATTATTTAAATGCTGTTAGTGTAGGCGGAGTTGACTTTTCTGATATCTATCCTGCCCCGTTTTCTTTATCGTTAGTTGACAATATTTTTGTGGGCGGACAAACCTATTCGGCCCCTAATACCTATATGGTTATGGATAATGGTATTTCTATGTATAATTGGCTTCAGCTTCCTACCAATGCACCGCTTAGCTCAAGCAGTGATGGGTATTTTTGTATATTTGATTACTTGCCTGTTAATAGTTTGGTTATGTCTAATTATTATAGTGCTATATATTCGAGTGATCCGGTAGCAAGCCAAGTTCACACAGCATTTAATGCTATTGCCAACTGGGGTTCTCATGCTTTCTATAACGGATATACTACGAATAACAATTATAAAAAAAGAGCAGTACATGTTGATATGATGGGTAATGTTAGTGCATGGAATAATGCTTGGGCATGGCAATTTAACCAAAATCAATCATACAACATAAACAATATACCGTCCGACATTGCCATGTTTAGGTTTAGCCCTTTTATGGGACATATGTTTAACTCGGTTGAAGAAACAGAGCCAAAACAACCCCTTATTAAACAAGACTTGCCCAGTTTGGTATTTCCTAACCCGCAACAGATATTATTAACCTGAAATATGACGGAACAGAGCCAATAGATGCCCTGATTTCTGTATATTCGCTAAGCGGAAGCTTGGTATGGCAACAACAGGCAAACAACATGATGCAAGGCAGCATAACAAAAATAGATATACAAAATTACCCTGCGGGTATGTATTGTATAGTGCTGCAATGCAGCTTGGGCAAAGCAACTCACAAAATAATTAAACAATAAACTATGCGCAGAATTATTTTTATAATTTCTCTGTGGGCTGTTGGCTTAAACGCCAGCAGCCAAACAGGGATATATGAACCTCTTACGCCTGGGGACAACAATGCTGATATATTTACCCGAATGGTATATTTTGAGCCTGAAAACCGTTTGTATTGGGGAGGAGGATTCACTATACTTGGGGGCGACACCATAAAATATGTTGCTTATTATAATGGTGTAAAATGGGATTCTATTCCAGAATTACCAAGTACAAAAATTTATTATTTTAAACTTATTGATACGACACTTTACGCATTTGGTGAACAATTGTGGAAAAAAACTCCTGCTACGAATTGGACATGGATTACTGATTTTCCACATTATATGGGTGCTACCTGCGTAGAACACTACCAAAACGAGTTAATAATAATGGGCGGTTTTGATAGCATAAACGGGCAGTACTTTCCATGCTTTGCAAGGTATGACGGGCAAAGCTTTTCTACCTTCTCTACTCAAACCTGGCCCATAAACGGCAGACAATTTTTTACCTCCTGCGTATATAACAACGAACTCTATGTGGGCGGTCAGTTTGTTAATCAAAGCGGCAGCATAAGATACCTTATGAAATGGGATACCCTGAGCAATACCTGGCAATCCTTCGGGAATTTAATGCTGCCCGGTTCATCTATCAGAAAACTCCTTATATGGCAAAACAAACTCTATGTAGCGGGCTACTTTACAAAAGCAAACGGCAGCGAAGGCAATTTAATATATAGCTACGATGGGCAAACTTTTAGTGATATGGGGGGAGGATTTGCCCCACAGTTTCCAAGCATATCAGACATAACCATTTACAACAATAAGCTTTTTATTGTAGGTCCCACAAAACTAAACAGTGGGCATGAGTTTGGCGGCTTTGTGAGTTGGGACGGAAATGAATATTGTATTTATGACACCTTTACTAATGCCACCATGATACAACTATCAACCACCACATTTGGCTTTTTGGAATTTATGCAAGACACATTGGTAGTAGCCGGAGCCATCAGAGCCTTTAATGGAGATACTATAAACAGAATAGGTCGCTACACAGGAGATTTTAATCCTATAGAATGTGTGCAAGCGAACAATATAAACGAGTTAGAAAACCCACAACAAGAAATAAATATTTACCCCAATCCTAATAATGGTAATTTTAATGTTGTTTTTAGTTCAGCGTATAACAAACCTGTTGCCATTAGTGTGTTTAATAATTTGGGGCAATGTGTGTATAACAAACAACTCAATAGTGTTAGTGCGGGCGAACTTGTTAATCTGAACATAGAAGAACTATCAGGAGGGATGTATTTTGTAAATATAGAAACAGAAAATAATATGCATACATTAAAAATAGCCTTACAGAAGTAATATAATGAATAGAATAATTATTATAGCGGTGTTTTTGCTCTCTTGTGTTTTTGCAAATAAGCAACGCATTGGGACAATCTGTTTACGAACAACGCTTTAACGGACATACGCATAAAATCAATATAGCCGCTTTAAGCAAGGGGATGTATATAATAAATTGCTATATTTACGATGGTATATATTCTGCTAAATTTATTAAAAATTAAAAAAACGATGAACGGTATTAAAAAACTAATTTTTCCGGCAGCCCTGCTCTTGTGGTGGGGCTTTCCGGTAATCGTAAAAGCTCAGTTGTGGCAACATGCAGGTATTCCCGTTTGGGTTTGGCAGGTGCGTGTAATGTATAACGATACTATTGATAATAGACTCTATGTAGGAGGGGATATTACATTAGACGGTTCTACTAACTCTTATTTAAACACCTTATGGTATTATGATGGTAATGATTACACGTGGCATAATACAGGCGATTCAATAGTACAACAAATATTAGCTATAACACGCTATAACAATGAAATATATGTGGGGGGGGCTATTTTTCAATTAAACGGCCAGCCCGTATCAGGACTAATAAAATGGAACGGAACAAGCTGGACAGATGTGGGTGGCAACTTGGATGGCAATATCTGGAACCTTAAAGTAATAGGAAACGATTTGTACGTAATGGGGCAATACAAGCAGATAGGCAATATAAGTGCCAATAGCATTGCCCGCTACGATGGTACTAACTGGTATGATGTATATAATTTTCCGGGTAATGAAAATAGCGATTATTGCTACGTAAATGACATGGCATTTTA
>JBBIOU010000022.1:0-58364 GCA_037443205.1 Flavobacteriales bacterium
TTCCCAACTTTCAGGATTGTCCAGAAAGTCCTTCCGTAATAAGTCAAGGAACTTAATGAAAGATTGTCTGTCCGTTACTTTAAAGTCGTTAAGTGTGTCGTTCATAAAATTGGCTATAACGGTTTGCGTGTATGTGCAGTAGCGGATTAGAAGAGATTTCTTATTCGTTTAGCACATTGTTTATAAGAAGCACAGACCTTTAGATTTACCTTTTCACCCGCTATTGCCATATACACGCTGTTAGCAAACGTAAATTTTAATTATTTCCCCTTTTTATAGTAAGTCAATTCTTTTTTATTGAAAGGCCACTCAATTCCGACATTAATTCCCATGTCAAAACGGTCGTCAGTTAAGTTAAAGTATTGCAACGATGAGCCAGATTCGTAATAGTCTGTATTAAATTTATAATTAGCATATAATTCTGTGAATAAAATAAATCTATAGGATATATTTTTAGAATATTTAATGCCAAGCCTTAGGGTATTTCCTAATTTATATTTGACAGGAATATTTTCTCTATTGATTTTTGTGCCATCTTTAAAAAAAGTTTCTTTTGAGTATCCAGATGCTTTTATAAAAACTGTCCCCAAGGATAATGAAATAGTGTTGTTTAAGTCGGTAAACAACCTTTGATTGAAAAATAATGGAATAAAATAATAATTTAGTTTTAAATTCTCTTTTTCCACAGATGAGTATATATCGCGATAAATAAAGAAATAGTTCTTTGTTCCATATGCAAAGCCTATTTCAATTTTAGATGATCTAAAATATTTATTTATTGAAAGCCCTACGTTATAATTAATTTTATTCTTTACATCAGTAAAAGCACCGTATTTTTCTAACTGCATAAAATAATGGGGGTATCCCCCATATGCACTTATTGATTGAGATAGTGCAGATTCGCTTAGTAAAAAGAAAAAAAAGAAGAAGAGGATATTTTTTTCGGGGTTCATTGTTAGTTATAGATTATTTTGTTGACAAAAGCATTTTTATTTTTTGTATCAAGAATGTTAAGGATATAATTACCTTTTCCGTAATCAGTCATATTTATCTCAATTTTACTTTTGTGAATTGATTTTAATGAAAAAACAACTTTGCCCTGCCCGTCTATTAAATATAATTCAAAATTCTCAGGACTTGCTTTTTCTAATTCAATGGAAAGTATTCCATTATTGGGATTTGGATATGTTTTAATTTTAAAGTCCTTTTCCGATTGAATAATGATAGAATTTTTATTTGAAGAACTGGAATTGGATAATGTGTCGTTATGGGAAGCGCTGTCAGATGAAATATTTCCCATTTTCATAACACCAGGGCATATTGATGGGTCAATTCGTGCAACAAAATTGCTTCCAGCTTCTGCAGAAAAACCTGGCCCTAAAATAATTTCATCCCTAGCAACAAGTTCTAACTGTTGACCAGTTTGAACAGTAAAATTGCCGCCAACTGTAATAGTTGTCCCAACTACAATATTGTAAATCTCGTTGCTTAAATTTAGTTGAGTAATGTCAGTTACATTAATTGCCCCTGTACATCCCATTTTTTGAGAATACCTTATGTAATCTATTTCTAATACACTTGGAAAAGGTGTATTTGCATCAGGTTGAAATGTTCCAGTCTGTAAAGCGAGATTTACAATGATATTCATCGGGTCTCTTGGGAAGACTTTATCTAGGATATATTGACCAAATGCTTGTATGCCATTGCAATCCACAGTCTGCCCAATAATTGTATAAAACTTTGTACTTCTTCTTTTTAAATTTCCGTCAACATACCATTCAATTTTATAATTGTCCCAAATAACTGTAAAAGTATGAAATGCTTGTGAATAATCAGGGCCATTATAATCTGTTAGGCACATTTGTCCGTTGTAATGAACGGTCATATTATGGTCACTTGTACTATTATCCCAAAACTCAAATACATCAATTTCATTGTTCACCCCGTTTACATTCTCTCCATACATCCAAAAAGCTGGCCAAAACCCTTTCCCTTTTGGTATTTTACAGCGAATTTCATACATACCATAACCGAATTTGTATTTTGAATCTATTTCGGCAGACGAATAATCAAAAATTTTGGTGGTATATGTCCATGGATTGGTAGAGTAGTCTGAAACGTATGTTCCTACAATAGGAGGAGATTCTCTTCTGGCAGTTAATTTTAAAGTTCCATTACTTACTTCTATATTGTTTGTAATTGGAATGCTGGGAGTGTTTCCTGTGTTAGCGTACCATTGTTTTTCATATGAATGACTGAAATCTCTTAAAACGCCTTGATAAGGTAAAGTCCATTTTGTGAGGTCTAGAGTGTTGCCATCAAAGTTGTCTTCGAAGACTGTAACCCAAGGATTGTAGTCACATTGTCCGTCTTGCGTTAGAACAACTTGTTGTCCATCGCAGATTTGTCCAGATGCCATCTTTGTAAACAGGATTGACAGAACTAGAACCGATAATTTTTTCATTGTCTTTCGTTTTAATTTATGTTTGCTAACGTTTTGGGTATTGCCGAAGGCGGGGATTTTTAGCATAAAAGTTCAATCGAAGAACGAATGTTGAACCTTGCACAAATGCCCAATCGAAGCCGTTCAGCCCCGCTTTTGGCAATACCTTGTTAGGTGCTGCCTTTATTCAATTTTTACAGGTTTTTTATGTTCGTCAATAGCGACAAATGTAAATTCTCCACTTACTGCTTTTTCTCGTTCGTCTGAATACATTTGCTCTATAAAAATGTCCACACGAACTTTCAAACTTGTGTTTCCTGTATAAGTTACTTTTCCTACAAGTTCAACGATTGTTCCTGCTGGAATTGGCTTTTTAAAATCAATTCTATCGCTACTCACTGTTACCATTCGTTGTCGACTGAACCTTGTCGCTGTAATAAATGCCACTTCGTCCATTAGTTGCATTGCTGTCCCACCGAACAAAGTGTCATAGTGGTTTGTTGTATTTGGAAATACCGCTTTAAAAATACGTGTTTCAGATTGTTGAACTTTCTCTTCTTTTGTCATTTGTAAAGTTTTTAGATTTAGGTTTTCTGTAAAAAACACCTAAAATTGATTTTAATTTGTTGTGATAAACTTGGGTGTGATATTCTGATTTCACGTCTTTCATACACAAAGCACAAAGACAGTCATCAAAATTTCCACTCATATATTCTCTCTCTTTGTCGTTAAGAGTTACGGTTGTGCATTGACACAATTTTATAGAACCGACTTTACACTCAAAGTTTGAATTGCAACGGGGACATTTTTTTTGTTCGTGTTTACACATATCGTTTTACTTGTAATACAGGGAATTGTCTTTGAGCCAAAGCAAATGAGCTAAACAAAACACCCGAATAAAATAAGTCGCCCAACATTGTGCCTTTTAAAAACGGAATACCTGCTGTATAGCAAGTTATTAAACCGTCAAAAGTCTTGGGATACATTGTTCCACTTGCCCAAACACCAAAGTTAGAAACCAAAAAGAAAATTGCAGTTGATGTTAAAGCTCCTGCAAAAACTCGTTGTGTATTTACTTTGCTAAAAATAAAAATAGCTACAAGTGTTATTAAAATATAACTGCCATATTGCCAATAAAATCCCTGATAAAACCAAGTGAATGTTGAATAATATTGACCATAAATAACATTGTTAATAAAAAGGTCGCTTAACCAAGTTGCCATAATTGGAACTAAAAACGCTTGCCATTTTTTTGTGAAATGAGCCGCACCAAAAAGTCCAATTGCACCAAGTGGTGAAAAATTTGGCATATGTGGAATAATTCGACTGAAAGCCGCTAATAAAATTAGAACTGTCAAAACACCGAAGTGTAAATTTATTTTTTGTTTATCCATTTTTTAATTTTCAAATGTCTGTCGCAAAGTTAATATTTTTTAGTCTGTTGATGTTAGTACGGTTGTTTTAAGGTTGCACCTAACTAGTATATAGGTCTGAAAAAATCATCCTTTTGCACCCAATATTGGT
The DNA here is from genome assembly GCA_037443205.1 of Flavobacteriales bacterium. Taxonomy (GTDB): domain Bacteria; phylum Bacteroidota; class Bacteroidia; order Flavobacteriales_D; family UBA2798; genus JBBIOU01. Next base: position 3,968 of record JBBIOU010000022.1, read on the forward strand.
AGATAGGTCTGATTTTTATCATCCTTTATTAGATTTTCAAATTTATGAAAAATATTATAAATCATCAAAGGGGCTTTTGATTTTTTTTAAACTATTTTCGGTTACGTGGGTGTATATTTCCGTAGTTTTTGAACTCTTATGGCCAAGCAGTTCCTGAATGTATCGTAAATCGGTACCTGATTCCAGTAAATGTGTGGCATACGAGTGTCTTAACCAATGAAGGGTGACAGGTTTTTTTATTCCTGCTTTTTGTAAAGCTAGCTTCAAAACGCTTTGTAGGCTTTTTTCACTGTATGGTTCGGTAGGTTTTTGACCTTCAAATAACCAAATTTTTGGTCTGTAATTTTTATAATAAGATCGTAACAATTCTATTAATTTTTCAGAAATTGGTACTACTCGGTCTTTTTTACCTTTTGAGTTTCTTATAATTAATAAATGCCTTTTACTATCTATATCTGTTGGTTTTAAATGTAATAATTCACTTCTTCTTAATCCGCAGGCATAAATTAAACTTAGCATGGCCTTATGTTTTATATTTGTAGGTACTTCCAAAATGGCTTTTATTTCTTCTTTGCTGAGCACATTGGGCAATTTTTTCTCCCGCTTTGGGCGGTGTATTAAATCTACCTCGAGTTGGGTGTTTTCAATTTTTTTAAAGAATAGTTTAATAGCATTTACCACTTGATTTTGAAAGGATGCCGAAAAGCCATTTCGCAAAATGTATTCGTTATTAAATCGAATTAAATCCTGATTGTTTATCTCGTTTAAAGATTTATGATGATAAAATTTTAAAAACGTTTGCAAGGCATCGGTATAGGTTTTTATAGTGTTAGGGGAATAGCGTCTGCTGTTTAGCCAATCTTTAAACTGTGCAATTTTTTTTAAATGTTCTGAAGTAAGCTGATTTGTTAAAATAACTTTTTCTTTTGTTTCAATTAGCTTTTCATGTTTTGGTTTTGGCAAAAATAAAGCATTGGTATTTACATAAGCTATCCCCTTAAACAGCCTAAAAAGCTCTTTTAAATTTGAGCGATTGTTAGCTATATGCCAGCATTTTTGGCTTTGACTCCATCGTGCATCAGGAAGTGTTTTTACCAATGCAATAAGTTCTTTGTCTATTGGAAAAAACAAAGCTAATCTGTTTTGTTTGTTATGTTCTATAGCTTTAACTACAATTTTTACCTCAGTACTCACTACAATTATAATTTATATACTTTGCGTTTTTAGTACTATTCAAAAATAAATATCTTTGGTTTTATCTCAAAAAAGTTTAATAACCTTTTTGGAGTTAATTGTATTAATCGCAGTAAACTTATTGTGTGTTTTTCCGGGTTATAATTGGTAGTTTCTGTATTATTAGTCGGATTTATTTTTGAACAAGTTTACACTTTTTATTATATTTTCACGGCAAAAGTTGTATTTAAACCAGTATTTCGGTTAGCACCTCAACCGATTTCAGGTTTTTAAAACCGGGAATATGAAATTCATAATACTTAATAATATATGCAAGCATGCTTTTTAAGTTTGTATAATTGTTTTCCGGAATCTTGTTCATCAATAACTGCTTAAAACATTCCAATGAATTGCCTGTTAAAGCGTGTAATGCTTCATTTTTGCTAACCTCCCCCTGCTCTATTTGAAAAGAAGTGGCTTCTTCCAGATTATTAATATCGGGTTTTATACCCAAATAATTCATGTAATTAACTAAAAATAAAATATGAAACCAGGGATTATAACTTTCTGCATCTAATGCCTTAAGTATATTTACTAAAAAATCAAATAATTTTTCGTCCGGACTGTGTTCTTTTAAAGTTTTATCAAGTATTTCGTTTATAAAAATGAGTTGTGCACTTTTATAAATATGCGTATAAGTGTTTAAGCAGGTATACAGTGTTCTCAGTTCTTTAACTATGCTTCGTGATTCGGGGTTATTCCCTTTGCTGTAATAAGAAATTTCGAGCAGGTTAAGAGGCATCAAATGGCCTCGTTTATTTTTATCGGTCTTGTAAATAACAAACAGATGCAATCCCATTTGTTTTGTGTATGCCGATAATAGCATACGCTTATCTTTGTATGGTATATGTTTTAAAAGGATGGCATGCGTTGTATAAAGCATGCACAAAATTAAAGTTTGTATTTAGTTTATGAATAATATTTTGGTTTTGGCTCTTTGGCTTCCCGATTGGCTATTGGCAAAAACCATATATACACCTGTTGCCACACGTTCTCCTTTCATGTTTTTACCATCCCAAACAGCTTGTCCGCCTTCGCTTTTTATTACCGTAACTATATTTCCGGTTATATCGGTTATTTTAATATCGCTGTCACGGTCTAATCCTTTAATAACAATGGGGCCGCTATAATCCGGTCGCACCGGATTGGGGAATGCATACACCTCGCTAAAGGGTTTATCTTCAATGGTTGCTGTTCCTCTGTACGAAACTACGCCTATTTCGGTTGCAAAAAAAACTTCACCTGTTTTATGGTGTATGGCTATATCATTAATTTGGTTTGATGGTAAGGGACTATTAAATTTTGTAAAATGGGCAATCTGTGATTGTCCGTCATCCGATATTAAATATACACCTGAGTTTTCGGTACCTATCCATTTTCTGTTGGCTCCATCAATAGCAATGCAATTTATTACTTCGTTTTCTAAGAGTATTTGTATGTTACCATCTTGCTCAATAAATATTTGCTGGGCGTCAAAATTACCACCGCTAAAAATGGCCGATGGTGTATAAATAACAGCTATACCGGCTGCCGTACCAATCCAGATTTGTTTATCTAAATCTTCGGTCACGCATTTAACATCAGTATTTGGCAAATTACCGTTTCCGCTACCCGAGCTTAAAAATTTATACTCATCATCGCTTATATCATCTATCGTATTGTTATGGTTGTATACCAATAATCCGCCCGTGTTAGGATATGATAAATACACTAAGCCACTTTCGGTGGGTAGAACTCTGGTAATTAATTTATTTTTTGCCAGCGGGCCGCAGTCGAAACGTTTAAACTGGCCGTTTGGTTTTAAAACACTTAAGGGTTCATCAACAAAGGCATTTGCTATCCACAAATTGAATTCCTTATCAAACTTAATATCGGTAATCATGCAATATCCGGGAATAGATGTGGTTGGCATAATGGTGCTGTTTACTTCATCAAATCTGTTAGTAACCTGACCCAGATTAAATTCAAACAAACCGCCATTTGATAGTGTGCCTGCATAATATTTTCCGTTGATGTCGGGGTATATGGCTGTTGATAGAAAATCGTAACTGCTATCGGGGATAATCAGTGATGAATTGTTTTTATTTGGATTATACCATGTATTTCCGTCAAAAAATGAAACTCCTTCAGCGTTGTAATTATTTTGCCAGTTGGTTCCGGTAATCGAAGCATGTCCTATCAGCAACGACTCATTTTGAGCGTCTATTCTGATTGCGTTTATTGAACCCGGCTCGTTGAGTTTGTAAGTCCAGTTATTATATGGATTTAGCGCCTTTACCAATCCTGATTGTTTATCTGCTATCCAAATTTCGTTGCTGTATCCGAAAATGGCTTTTGAGGCCTCAATAGAAGCAAAAGCATATTGAAAAATGTTATTGGTCTGATTTAAATTATTATCAAATTCTTGAATAGCATAATCCGTAGAAAATAAAATTTTGTTGTTTTTTGTTTCGATATGATTGTTGTTAAATCCAACAAGTGGTGTAAAAATATTCCAATTCAAATTAGTCATGGAATAATAAAAAATGGTATCTGAGCCATAAGTTGGACCGTCATAAATTACAAATATTTTATCGTCAAATTTTTTGATGGCTTTAAACTTTGCATTGACTACCGCAGCCGGCAAATCTGTTCTTTTTGTCCAGGATAAAAAACTGCTTAAAAACGGGTTGTTTTCGTTGGCTGAATAAATTCCGTAATCAGTGGCTGCAAAAATTTCTCCGTTAATAAAATCTATTTGATTTACGTTCAGATATGTACCGTTATTTCCCAGAATATAAGTGTCTTTAATTTCTTTTCTGTCAATATCTAATACAATGATGCCCAAGCCGGTAGTTAAATATGCCCTGTTGTAGTATATCTGTATTCTGTTTATTTTTTTATCAGCAGTAATATTGGCATTTTTAATATCGGGTAAATTGATAATTTCGTTTTCGAACACCAAATCAACATTACCATTTTCGTATCCTACCAGCAGCACGTTTTTATTTGCTTCGTAGCCAATGGCAGATATGTACGAGTCGTTTAAGCCCGCTGTTCGGGTAATGCGTTTAAGGCTGTTGTCTTGAATATCGAGTTTAACAATACCATATCTTGAAGCAGCATATACGCAATTATTACCCAGGGTAACATCTATCAGATTATTCAAGGGAAAAAAATCACGCCATTTACCCAAAGCCGGAATAGATGATTGTTGTGCTGCCGTAAAGAATACGGATAGCAGCATAAACAAATTAAAAACAATAAATCGCATGTGTGTTATTTTGCTTAAATATAACCAAAAATAACAGTAAATATTATGCTTAGTGGGATTTTTTTAAGACATAAATTTGGCTGGAATAGCCATAGTTATTTGATTTATTACTTGCTTTTTTATTAGAATCATAGCCTATGCGTAAGCTATTATAAATGGCTTTTAGTGTTGGCGTGTTTTTATATTTTTCGCTAAGCATAGATACATAATAAGCATCCAGCTTCATGGGTAAGGTTTGCAAGTGAGTAAATCCATATTTACGGGCTAAATTTACTATATCATTTTCGCAAAAGTGGTACAAATGCCTTGGAACATCATAAGCGGCCCAATAAGACCCGTAATATTGTGCATCATAAGATTTATAATTTGGTACGGCAATAACCAACAAGCCGTTTTTAGTTAATAAATCTGCTATTCTTTGTAAGTCATCGGTAAGCGCATATAAATGTTCTAATACATGCCAAAGAGTAATTACATTAAATTGTTTGGGGTATTTATAAAATTCTTCGCGGCTATATATGGAAATGTTTGGATTTGCATTTACTGCCTGCTGTCTGGCTTCGTCTATGGGCTCGTATCCGGTACATTCAAATCCGTTTTTTTGAGCGTGTTTTAAAAAATATCCTGTTCCGCAGCCTATGTCTAATAGTTTATTTGAAGTAAAATTATCGGGTATAAATTTTTTTATTATTTGAATTTTATTGCTGACCGAAATTTTTCTTGCCCACTTATATAATATAGTTTTAATATTTAGTTTTCGGGTATTATGAGAAATATATTCATCTGATTGGTAATATGCGGGCATATTATTAAGTAATGGTTTAGGATGCGTTAACAATAAACCGCAATGTTTGCATTTAACTATTTCAAATTTTTCTTGGGTAAGAAAATAGTCTTGTGTTTGGATATACAAATCAAAGTTTGTAGAAAAACAGAGGGGACAGGATTGCAAATTAAGCATGGGTGTTAATGTTTCACGTGGAACAAATAAAAAATTAACGGCCCAAATGTATCATTAAAACTGATATGTCTGCCGGTGAAACACCGCTGATTCTGGAAGCTTGTCCAAGTGTTTTAGGTTTGATGGCACTAAGTTTTTCTTTGGCCTCAGAGGATAATGACGGAATGGATTTATAATCAAAATTATCTAATAGTTTAAGTTCTTCGAGTCTTTTCATTTTTTCGGCAAATTCAATTTCGCGTTTTATATATCCCTCGTATTTTATCATTATTTCGGCCTGTTCGGCTATGGTGTAGTCGGTATTTAATTCATTATGAAAAAATTTTTCGAATGATTTGCTGCATGAAATAATATCTTTTATACCTAACTGTGGACGCGATAACAAAGAATTTAACTTAACTTTTTGACTTATGGCAAACGCGTTGAGTGATTCTAAGAGGGGGTTAAATTCTTCGGGAAGGGCACTTTCTGTCTTTAAAAAATGTAATGTCTTTTGGGTTTGTTTAATTTTATGGTTAACCCTTTCCATTCTTTGTTGCGAGGCCAGACCTATTTTATAAGCTTTTTCGGTTAATCTTAAGTCGGCATTATCTTGCCGTAATATAATTCTAAATTCAGCTCTGGATGTAAACATTCGGTATGGTTCATCGGTGCCTTTAGTTATTAAATCGTCTATCAACACACCTATGTAGGCTTCAGAACGGCTTAAAATAAATGGTTCTTTTTGATTAATTTTTAGATGAGCATTTATCCCTGCCCAAATGCCTTGCGCTGCAGCTTCTTCATATCCGGTTGTACCGTTTATTTGTCCGGCAAAATAGAGGTTATTAATCAGTTTTGTTTCGAGGGTAATATTTAGTTGTGTAGGCGGAAAATAATCATATTCAATAGCATATCCCGGACGAAACATTTTAGCTTGTTCAAAGCCCGGTATCATGCGAAGTGCCTTATATTGTACTTCCTGGGGTAAGCTTGTAGAAAAACCATTCAAGTAAACTTCAACGGTGTTCCATCCTTCGGGTTCTACAAATATTTGATGTCTTTCACGTTCAGCAAAACGACTTATTTTATCTTCTATTGAAGGGCAATATCTGGGTCCCTGGCCTTTTATGGTGCCTGTAAACATGGGCGATTTTTCAAAGCCGGTTTTTAATATATCGTGTACTGTACTATTGGTATAAGTAATGTAACAAGATTTTTGCCTGGTTAAGGAGGGCGTATCGGTAAATGAAAATTTACCATTTTCTACATCACCTGGTTGTTCTTCTAATACCGAATAATTAATAGTACGCCCGTCAATGCGGGGTGGGGTGCCTGTTTTCATTCTGCCCGACTGAAATCCAAAAGAAATAAGTTGTTCGGTTAATCCTGTGGCCGATTTTTCGCCCATGCGTCCTCCACCTAAATTTTTATCGCCCACATGTATTATGCCGTTTAAAAATGTTCCGTTTGTTAGCACTACTGCTTTTGCATAAAAAGCATTTCCTAAGGATGTTTTAACACCTGAAACGGTATAATTTTCAACTATAAGTTCTTTTACGGTATCTTGCCAAAAGTCTAAGTTAGGGGTATTTTCGAGCATTAATCTCCATTGTTCGGCAAACAACATTCTATCGCATTGTGCTCTTGGGCTCCACATAGCCGGGCCTTTTGAGCGGTTAAGCATTCTAAATTGTATCATGCTTTTATCGGTTACGATAGCCGAATAACCACCCAAGGCGTCTATTTCGCGTACTATTTGTCCTTTGGCTACTCCGCCCATAGCCGGATTACAAGACATTTGACCAATGGTTTGCATATTCATGGTAATGAGCAGAACTTTTGAGCCTAAATTTGCTGCGGCTGCGGCTGCTTCGCAGCCTGCATGTCCGGCTCCTACCACTATTATATCATATATATTATCCATTAATGTTTTTTAGATTGTTACAATGTTTCACGTGAAACAATTTTAAAATTTACGCAAAGATAGGTAATAGTCTTCTTTTGCTTGCATTTGTTTTTGTTGGCGGCTCGTTTTATCATTGTAGCCTAAGAAGTGCAGTATGCCATGAATTATTATTCTGTGCAACTCATCGGATAATTTTACACCATAGTGTTTTGCATTTTCTTTTATTCTGTCATAACTAATCAACAGATCGCCACTAATATCTTGATTGTCAGTATTTTGAAATGAAATTATGTCGGTAAGATAGTTATGTGAGAGGTATTTTTTATTTATCTGTAACAGGTATTTATCGCTAGTGATAACAATGTTTATATGTCCTGCTTTATTATTTTCTTTTTTAATTACCAATAATATCCATGCTTTTATATTAAGCTTGTTTTTAATTATCGGTTTATTGGGATGGAGATTTACAAAGGAGATGTGTGCCGGCATTCTTTAATTACCCGAGATACGAAATTTTAAACTTACTTTTTTGCCGTTTTCAAAAAAATCTACCTCATCGGCCAGGTTTTTCATTAAAAAAACACCTCTTCCGTTGGGGTTTTCAATGTGGTTGGGATCGGTAGGATCGGGCAGGTTATTATAATCAAATCCATTTCCCTGGTCTTCTACGGTAAAAAGTAAATCGCTGTCCCGGTTTTCAAATTTTACACATACCATTTTATCAGGATTATTTTTATTGCCGTGGATGATGGCATTGTTTACTGCTTCGGTAAGTGCAATAAGTATGTTACCGTAATAATCTTCATTGATGTTGTATTCGGCACACACTTTATCTATCATACGTTCTACCAGGCTAATGTTTTCTACTTTGGATGAAAAATTAATAATTGTTTCAGCAGAGTAAACTTCTTCCATAAGCATGATTTATTATTTTAAAATGTTAAAGTATTCGTTTACACGATTTTTGTAATAGGGGGTTAATGCAGGAGGGATAGTACGCAATAATTCCAATTCTTTCTCTTTTTTTCTTTTATACTCTAAAAATTGAAAAGAGTTACTGTTTTCTGTGTTTTTTGCTTCATTAGATTTTCTTTCTTCATCAAATTCCCTTTCTCTAAGTGCTTTTTCTGATTCGAGCAGTCGGGTAAGTATGTCTTGTTGCCTTTTAATGGTTTCGAGGGTGATGTTTTTATTTACGATGTCTTCTTCGTTTTTTTCCATTTGTTCGGCAATTTTTTTAAGGTTATTGCCATTGCCCGAACCGTCTTTATTGAGTTCCATGCTCAATTGCTGAAGTTTTCTGCGTAATTCTTCCTGTTTAGCAGCCATTTCGGCTAATTCTTTGCTTAAGTTACTATCACCCCCAATACCGGGTAATCCTGAGTTTGCGGGTTTGTTTCCTCCGGGTTTATTACCTTGTTCTAATTGTTTTTTAAGCTGTTCTAGTTTTTTACCTAATTGTTCTTGCATTTTTTTAATGCTTTCGGCTCCGTCAGAGGGTTTTAGCCCCATGCCGGGTTTGCCGGCCTGGCCGGGTTTGTTGCCTTGTCCATTGCCGGGCTTATTGCATTGTCCGGATGATTTGGCTTGTGCCAATTGTTGCATAAAATTTTCAAGTGCCTGGTCGAGTATAAGGGCTAAATTATTTAACGAGGTCATGGCGTATTGCTGTGCGGCATTTGCCTGTCCCGTTCTGCGTTCGGCAATATGGCTAAGTGCCTCTTGCATGTTTTTGTTTACCGAATTAACTTCCTGGGTAATGTAAGAAAACAAAGAGGGGTCGGGGATGCGTTTGGCAAGAGCGTTTAATGAATCTTCAACCATTTTAAAGTCTTCATGCAGTTTCTTTTGTTTTTGTCCCAACTTTACATATTTAGGGTCTTTGGTATTGGTTTTAGCAAGCTCTTTCATGTTAGTTTCTTGTTCAAACGAGAGCTTAATAAGGTTTTCAAGTAATTGCCGCAAATCTTCAATATTTTCTTGCATTTCCTGCATTTGGGCCGATTGCATGGCTTGTTCCATTTGTTCTTTCATTTGTTTCATTTTGTCGGACGCGTTTTTTTGACTTTCCGAGGCTTTCTTTGGTTTGTTTTCGCCCAACTCCTGTTTGCTTTGGTTTATATCGTTGGTAATGCTCTCTTGTTCCCGGTCTATTTGGGGTAAATCGAGTTTATTTTGTAGCTCTTCATTTTTATCTTGTACATCTTTCCAATCTTCTTTAAATTTTTCAAACTCTTTGTTTATAGCCTCTTGTTTTTGCAAAATTTCATTAAGGTTAGCGTTTTTTTGTTTAGTTTCTTCAGATAGTTTGTGTTGTTCTTGCGAAAGTTTATCAAGTTTATCAATTAATTCTTGTGTTTTTTGTTCTAATTCAAATTTTTTGAAAAGTTCCAGAGCTCTGTCGAGTTCTTTGTTTAAATCTTTATTGCTTTGGTCTATTTTTTCAAGTTTTTCCTGTATTTTATTTTTATCTAATTGTTCCATTAATTTACGCAGCTCTTCAAACATTTTTTTCAAGTCTTCTGTTAATAGTTTATCCATTAACTCTTCTAACTGTTTTTGTTTTTCGAGTAATTCGGGGTCTAATTCTTTAAAGGCGGTTTTATCTTTATTGTTTTGTTCATTTTTTTGTTTGATATCTTCGATTTGTTTTTGCAGCGATTGCTGTTTTTCCATCAGATTTTCGAGCTTGAGTTTATCTTGCCAGTTAAGTGATTTTTTTTCGAGCATATCTTGCCTGGCTTGTTCCCAATCGCGTTTTAATTTAGAGGCTTCGCGCAGGGCATTTTCCATGCTTTGTTTAATCTCGCGGTTATTTTTTTCGGTAGATTCGGATATTTGGTCAAGGGTTGGTGCTTTAAATACTTTTACAACCGAACGCGACATTTTGGGGCCTCTAAATCCGTCATTATCATACACAGTAAAATAATATTCTATTTCTTCGCCCGGAGCGATGTTTAACTTAGTCATATCCCAAAAGTAAATAAACTGGTCGCTCGTACTTGTTTTATTCAGGGGCAATTCAGTGCTTACAGCTTGGTTATTCTTAAGCGAATCTGCCGTTTTAAGAAAACGATAATGAAAGGCAAGTCGTGTAAATCCGTAATCGTCTTTAATGTCGCCTGTAAAATATCTGTAAAGTTTTTGCGTGGTATCGGTTTTTTCGTTCACCTCAATTTGGGGGTATGTATCGGGTATCACATTTATGTAGTATGATGCCGAATCACTTTGTTTAACCTTGTTATTAGCAAGTACTAAAGAATACGTTCCTTGTTTAACAGCTATGGTACTAAACTGAAAAAAATCTTTTGCCCCGGGTTTGATATATACCAAGGTATCTGTAAAGCGTGCTTTAACCAAAGATGCGTGGTTTGTTTTAATCAGCCAGGTAATGCGTGTACCCTCAGGGACACTTAAATCACCTGTATTAGAAACAGTTGTGTTTATAAGCCCCGTGTATTTGGGAAACTCCAGTTTAATATCAAAGTCAACTATACGGGGTTTTAGAAGTACTTTTAAAACATAGCCGGGGGAGTAATATTTACCTGAGAATATTCGAAAGGATTGATTTGTATTAACATTTTTAAAGCGATAATTAAATTTTGTTTTGGTTTCTTTATTTAAGCGAAAACTGCCTTGCTCGGTTTCAATATAAACTTCTTCGGGTAGTTGGCTACCGTTAACCTTAACCTGTAAAACAAAATCGGATTGTTGTACAACGCTCAGGCTGTCATTTAATATTTCGAATGTAAATGGCGAATACAACCCGATGGGTTTATTATAATTTAAAAGTCGCTCGGCTTGTTTGTTAAACCATCCGGGAGAGGCAAAAAATAACCCGAGTAAAATAAACAAAGGAGGTAATGCATAGGGTAAAAAGCGTTTATTTTTTTTAAAATCAATGGCTATGTTAAAGGGGATAGGATTTAGTTCTTTAATTTTTTGGTTAATACCGGCAATGATAAGTTCTAATTGTTGTCCGCTTATAGCCAATGAATTATTAAGTTGTAAAGTGTTAATGATTTTATCGTTTATGTCGGGAAAATGATTTCCTATCATGCGGGCAGCATCCTCGTAACTAATACATTGAATAATTTTTATTTTTTTTAGGACGGGTATAAACAACCAATAAACAAAGAGTCCTGTTGCCAATGATATAAATAAGTAAAATACAACAGCCCGGGTTATATCGCTAAATTCTAAAAGATAATCGGCAATAATTGCCATCAAAAAGAACAAAAGCAAAGAACCGGTGTACAAAATGGCGCCTTTTAATATTTCGTTTAAATAATAGCGATTTATAAATTGATCTAATTTTGATAACAATATTTGATAATTGTTTTGCATGATATATAATCGGGGGGGTTAATATGTACGCATAAAGGTACATATTGTTGTGTAAATAGTTCAGCTAAATTGTTAAAAAACCATATAATTGCAAAAAGTTTTGCTTATTAACAGTAAGTAAAAAAGATTATAAAGCATGACCAACGAAATTATAATATCTCTATGTGTATTATTGTTGATAGCGTATGTCTTTAACGTTACCTCGTCTAAAACTAAAATACCTTCGGTAATTTTACTTTTGCTGTTAGGTTGGTTGGTTAAGCAAGTTACCATTAATTTAAACATACAACTGCCCGATTTTGCCCCCTTGCTACCAATTATCGGAACTATCGGATTAATACTGATTGTGTTGGAAGGTTCTTTAGAACTCGAAATAAACCGGGCTAAAGTGAGCCTGATAAAAAAATCATTTATAGGTGCTTTAGCGCCCATGTTATTGTTATCCTCGTTGCTTGCCTTTGTATTTTATTATTATGGGGGTTATAACATAAATGACAGTTTTATAAATGCAATTCCTTTTTTTGTTATTAGCAGTGCCATAGCTATTCCCAGCGCTGAAAATCTATCTTCGCACAACAAAGAATTTGTAATTTATGAAAGCAGTTTATCTGACATTATCGGTGTATTACTTTTTAACTTTTTTGCATTAAATGAAACGATCGGCTTCGATTCAATAATACACTTTGTACTGCAAATATTCATCATGATGTTTATTTCGGTTGTTGCAACAGCCGCACTTTCATTATTGCTTAGCAAAATTGATCACCCTATTAAATTTGTTCCAATTATATTATTAATAATTTTAATATATACCCTCTCAAAAATCTATCATTTGCCGGCTCTGATATTTATTTTATTATTTGGACTATCTATCAATAACCTTGAGCACTTAAGAAAATTCAAATGGATTAAATTATTTAAGCCGGATGTATTAGATAAAGAAGTAAATAAATTTCGTGAATTAACTATTGAAGGAACTTTTATTATACGCTCGTTGTTTTTTTTACTTTTTGGATATTTAATTGATAGCAACGAAATTTTAGATGTAACCACATTGCCCTGGGCAGTAGCCATTGTATTTTTTACATTTTTAGTTCGTTCCATACAACTTAAAGCCTCAAAAATTACTTTAAAACCACTTTTATATATTGCTCCTAAAGGATTAATAACGGTATTGTTATTTTTATCTATCGAGCCTTCGCAAACAATCCCTATCGTAAATAAATCATTGATTTTGCAGGTAATTATTTTATCAGCACTGGTAATGATGTTTGGGTTAATGACACATAAATCGGAAAAAAAACAGGTTATTGAACCCCATATGAAACAAGACGGGGAAATTATTACAGACCCGAATAACCCGTCCCTGTAAATAACTGCATATTTCTACATAAAATATTATTTTATGAATAGATATTTACATATAATTTTAATTACTAAAGCTACCTTTGCACACCAAAAATACAATATATGAGCAACAGACGCGTTCGGGTAAGATTTGCACCCAGCCCAACCGGACCACTACACATGGGAGGGGTACGTACGGCATTATATAATTACCTTTTTGCCAAAAAGCATAACGGAGATTTTATACTAAGAATTGAAGACACAGATCAGGAGCGTTTTGTTAAAGGAGCGGAAGAATACATTATAGAATCTTTAAAATGGTGTGGTATAGAGCCCAACGAAGGCGTAGGTTTTGGAGACGGAGCACATGCTCCGTACCGCCAAAGCGAGCGCAAGCCACTATATAAACAATATGCCGAACAGTTAATAAAAAACGGCCATGCTTATTATGCTTTTGATACCAAAGAAGAACTGGAAGAAATGCGCAAGCGCATAGAGGCTGCCGGAGGTAATGCTTCTTATAACTCTATTACCCGTCAAAATATGCGCAACTCACTCACTTTATCCGAAGATGAAGTGAAGAAACTGTTAGAAAACAAGGCTCCTTATGTAATAAGATTAAAAGTTCCTCGTAACGAAGAAATAAAATTGCAAGATTTAATAAGGGGTTGGGTGGTAGTAAACAGTTCGCAAATTGATGATAAAGTATTGTTTAAAGCTGACGGTATGCCCACCTATCATCTGGCCAATGTTGTTGATGATTATTTGATGCAAATAACCCATGTTATTCGTGGCGAAGAATGGCTTCCATCAGCACCCTTACATGTGCTACTGTATAAATATTTAGGTTGGGAAGAAGTAATGCCCCAATTTGCTCATTTACCGCTTTTATTAAAGCCTGACGGCAACGGTAAACTCAGCAAACGAGATGGAGACCGCCTTGGGTTTCCGGTATTTCCGCTGCAATGGACAGACCCTGTCAGCGGGGAAATTTCATCAGGGTATCGCGAAAGAGGATATTTTCCGGATGCATTTATAAATATGCTGGCACTGCTGGGCTGGCATGCGAGTGGTAACCGTGAAATATTTAGTAAAGAAGAACTGATACAAGAATTTTCGCTGGATCGGGTAAACAAAGCAGGGGCAAAATTCGACCCAGAAAAAACCAAATGGTTTAACCAACAATATTTGCGCAAGCGTAGCCCCGAACAACTTGCGGAGATTTGGATGCCGGAATTACAACAAAAAAATATAAAAACAGACACAAACTATATAGTAAAAGTATGCGCATTGCTACAAGAAAAAGCATGCTTTGTAAATGAGTTTTGGGACCTGGGAAAATACTTTTTTGAGGCACCCGGGCAATATGATGATAGCGTAATTTCAAAAAAATTAAACCCTCAAAGTGCAACCTTTATAAAATTATTTACCGAAGAATTAATTAAATCTACCGATTTTAGCGCCAGCACAATAGAAACCATCTTCAAATCATGTTGCGAAACACGCAACATTAAAACCGGTGAAGTTATGCAATTGGTAAGAGTAAGTATTACCGGGGTAAGCGGAGGCCCGGCATTGTTTGAAGTACTTGCTCTTATAGGTAAGAACGAAGTTATAAACCGGTTAAAGCATTTCATCGAAAAATATCAAGTTAACGGGCTATAAATAAAATAACTACTTTTATATGGATGAACCGCATACACTGCCTTATATTATCAGTAATAGCATTTAGCTACACAAGTGTAAAAGCCGGCAACATTGATAGTTTATTGAATATAATAAACAAAACAAAAAACGATTCGGTAAAGGTTGATACTTACAACGAATTGGTGTGGGAATATTACGGAGTAAATAACGATTCGGCACTACACTTTGCCTTGCAGGCCATAAAATATGCTTATGCAAGCGGTTACACACTGGGTTTAGGAAATTCATATCGCTATGCCGGTCAGGTTTACGAGCGTAAATCTGATTTTGCCAATGCGCTGTTATATCAAAATAAAGCACTAAAAATATTCCTGGAAATAAATCATAAACAGGGACTTGCCAATACATATAACAACATAGCCGTTGTATATCACAATCTTAATGAATGGGATAAAGCGCTTGAATTTCAACAAAAATGTCTAAAATTATGCGAAGAAATAGATGAAAAAATGGGTATAGCTTCCAGCTATGGAAACATTGGCAACATATACCGTAAAAAAAACGATTATCACAATGCCCGCATAAGCTATGAAAAAAGCCTGGAAATGTTTCGAACATTAAACAATAAATACGGGGAAGCACTTTCACTCGGAAATCTCGGGCAAATAATATATGAAAAAGGCGACCACCAAAAAGCATTAAAATATTTATTAGAAAGTCTGGCCATCAGAAACAAACTTGGGATAAAACAAAGTATTGCCTCGATTATGAATGCCATCGGAGAAGTATATCTTAGTCTTTACGATTATCCAAATGCATCGTATTATTTTAAGGAAAGCCAGAAATTAGCCGAAGAAGCCGTTGCCGTAGATGAACTTAAGCAAGCCTATTATGGAAATTACAGAACCGAAAAAGCTTTGAAAAAATATGCCTCAGCACTTGAATATCATGAATTATATACTCAAATTAAAGATACTATTTATAACAACAGTAAAAATGACGAACTAAATAAAATAAAAACTCAATACGAACTGGATAAACAAGAGGCTGAACTAAAACAAAAGGCTAATGCTGAAAGACAAAGAATAGAAGCTATTAATAAAGAAAAACAATTGCGCAACACTATTATAATATACTCGGTTTCGGGCGTTTTATTACTGCTAATTGTTTTTACTTATTTTATTTATAAGCGTTTTAAAATTACTATCCGGCAAAAAGCTATCATAGAAAACCAAAAAACATTGGTTGATCAAAAAAACAAACAAATAACCGATAGTATTAACTATGCTCAAAAAATTCAAAGTGCTTTGCTCCCCAATGAGGAGGATCTGAAAAAAATATTTCCGGAAAGTTTTATATTGTTTCTTCCCAAAGATATAGTAAGCGGAGATTTTTACTGGATATACGAAAACAACTCCAGCATCATAATAGCCATTGCCGATTGTACCGGACATGGCGTACCGGGTGCATTTATGAGTATGCTTGGAACAAGTTATTTAAACGAAATTGTCATAGAACGCGAAATTCATTCGCCCGCAATGATACTCAATGAACTTAGAAATAAAATTATTGGCGCTTTGAAACAACAATCAGGCACCGAATACAGCAAAGATGGTATGGACATCGTACTTTGTAATATCAGTAAAAAAACTCATTCGCTTTTGTATGCTGCTGCCAATAATTCCTTGCTTATTGCTAAAAACGGCAACATTTATGAATATAAAGGCGATAAAATGCCCGTAGGGTATCATCCCGGGGAATTAAAAGACTTTAGTCAGCATAGCATATCTCTCCAACCGGGAGACATGATATATTTATATACTGATGGCTTTGCCGACCAATTCGGGGGAGATAAAATCAATGGGAAAAAATTCAAATATTCCAGATTACAGAATTTATTATTAAAAAATTACACTCTGCACCCATCCTTACAAAAAGAAAATATTTACAATTCGTTTATAGAATGGAAAAAAGAAAACGAGCAGACAGACGATATAACCATTATTGGATTTAGATATTTATAAAAATAAAAATGCAAAAGCAAAAAACCACTACTGTTCAAAAGCAACTGCTGATAAATATACTTTTACCGGTAATTGTGGTAATCTGCTTGTTTTCTGTGATAAATTATCTGCTCAATCAGTTAAAACTTAAAGAATATCAGGAAATACAAAGAACCCAAATCATTAATGAGGCTAAATCTCTTTTATCGGTATATGATGAAGGCCTGCAAATTATTGAAGAAGAATTAAACAACAGAATAACGCTTATCAGTAATAAACTCGTAAACGAATATTTTAAACAAACAAATCAAATTGCCAGCGCTGATTTATATCAAATATCCTTGCAATTAGGCATGGATACTTCTAAAGAACACATATATATTATAGACACTAACTGTATAATTATTAATACCACATTTAAAACCGATTACTTGCTGGATTTTAAAAAAATAAACCATGAATTTGTAGATTTTTTTAACGGGATACGAAAAAATAAAAAACTTAAAATAGATCGTTTCGGTACTGAAACATTAACACTCAAAACCAAAAAATATTCCTTTCATCCAACACTTGATGGTAAATATATTGTTGAACTGGGATTTTATTCAGAAAAAGCCGGACAATTAGAACAAAACGTAAAAAAAAGAATTGAAGATATAAAACGTAACTACAACGAAATTACAGACATATCCATACATACCGCTATAAAAGAAATAACCGATCCGAGAATTAATAAAAATCATGGCAAGGCTTTTAGTAGCTGTATCCAAAATAAATCTATTGAAAGGGTTGTTGAAAAAAAAGGAAATACAAAACAATATTACGACTATATATATTTAGAAATGCCGGATGCTGCCTTATACAGCGGATATGTAATGTTAATGAAATCGGATGATAGTAAAGAAAAAAGATTGCTATTAAATGAACTGATTCAATTTTTAGTGTTGTTGTTATTTACAGTTATCCCTTTAAGTATTCTGATTTATGTGCGTTCTAAGGCAATTACCCGACCCATACAAAAATTAACCGAAAAAGCACAACTGATAAGTGCCGGAGAGCTACATCATAAAGTAGAGGTTTATGGCCATAACGAAATAAGTTCCCTTTCTGAAACCTTTAACATCATGGTGACAAAACTCCGGGAATCATATAACACCTTAGAACAAAAGGTTATTGAGCGCACTATGCAACTAAAACAACAAAAAGAATTGGTAGAAGAAAAACAAAAAGAAATAATTGATTCCATTAATTACGCTAAACGCATTCAACAAGCTATCTTACCTCCTTTAAAATTAATTCGTACACACCTCCCTCAAAGCTTTGTTTTATATAAACCCAAAGACATCGTAGCCGGAGATTTTTACTGGTTTTACCATATCGAAACAGACACACACAAAACCCTTCACATAGCCGCTGCCGATTGTACCGGTCATGGCGTACCCGGTGCACTGGTAAGTGTGGTTTGTTCAACTGCGCTAAACAGAGCCGTAAAAGAATTTAATATAAACGAACCTGGTAAGATTTTAGATAAAACAAGGCAACTTGTATTAGAAACATTTGAAAAAAGTGGTGCTGATGTAAAAGATGGTATGGACATCTCTCTGTGTAGTATAAGTACAACCATAAATCCTCCCCACAAAAAAGAGATAAAATGGGCCGGTGCAAACAACCCACTTTGGTATTGGATAAACAATGAACTAAAAGAGATTAAACCCGATAAACAACCTATTGGTAAAAGCGATCATGCAAAACCATTTACCACACATATTTTACAACCCGATGTACATACCTTATTTTTATTTACCGATGGTTATGCCGACCAGTTTGGCGGTGAAAAAGGAAAAAAATTTAAATACAAACCTTTTCAGGATCTGCTGATTTCAATAATTGAATTAACACCCGATGAACAACAAAAAATACTGGACGAAAAAATTGAAACATGGAGGGGTGATTTAGAACAAAACGATGATATTTGCGTGATTGGAATAAAACTCTAAATATGAATATTGTATCTATACATAACCTGAAAATTTATGCCTACCATGGATGCCTGCCCGAAGAAGCGGTGATAGGAACCAATTACAAAATTGACATAGACATTTTTACCGATTTTTTAGAAGCCGCCATTGCTGATAATTTAGCACAAACCATAGACTATGTTGTAATTGCTGATATTGTAAAAAAAGAAATGGCCATACAGTCAAAACTCATTGAAAATGCAGCCTTAAGAATATTAAATAAAATAAAGCAAAAATATCCCGAGGCTCAAAAAGTAAAAATACGACTGTATAAAATTAATCCACCGGCCAATGCAGATTTAGATGCGGTAAGCGTGTGTATAGAAGCATAATTGCTAATTCAATTATTTTATTTATTTTTGCTGCTCTAAAAAAAATGGTCCTGTGGCCGAGTGGCTAGGCACGGCTCTGCAAAAGCCTGTACAGCGGTTCGAATCCGCTCGGGACCTCAAAAATAATCCTTGTCATTTTTAAACAGGCAAGGATTTTTTATATATACCCTCATGAAATATCTCTCTATTTTTATATTTCTTATCCCGCTAAAATGTTTGTTTGCGCAAAATAAGCAAACCTTTGTTTTGCAACACAAAGAGTTTACTGTTGAAGTTAACATCAGCCACCCTGATAAAACCATTAAAAATAGGGGCGTAATATTAATGTTGCACGGGTGGAATTTGCCTCCTTTGCAATGGTGTAATAAATCTACCCTTTGTTACATAGCCGCCAAAGAAGGATTTACATTAGTTATACCTGACTTGGGTAAAACCACCTATCACTACAACACCTACCCCGAAACACGCAAAGACTATTTGCAATACCCCACACGGCAGTGGATGTATGACAGCCTGATTCCTTATATTCAAAAAAATTATGCACTATTGCTTCCGGGAGAAAATAATTTTGTGGCCGGCATATCTACAGGAGGACGTGGTGCCGCTCTTTTTGCTTTAGAGTTGCCGCAAATATTTAAAGCCGCTGCCTGCCTGAGTGCAGATTTTGATCAAACTAAAATTGCCGGAGAGCCAATAAATACAGGCTATTACGGCTCGTACGAAAAATTTAAAGAACGATGGGAAGGAAAAGATAATATTTATTACCGCGCCTGTGAGTTTACTGTTCCTTTATACTTAGCTCATGGCAGCAGAGATAAAGTATGCCCTGATTCGCAAACAAAATTATTTTATAAAAAACTTAAAAGCTGTAACAAAAATTTACCCCATCAATTAATCATCGGAGAAAATTACGGGCACGACTATGTTTTTTGGCAAAAACAAAGCGAAAAAATAATACGCTTTTTTAAAATTAATTGTCGTTAGCTTTATTCTTTTGCTTAACTTCGGCTGATGTGCTTGCATTTTAAAAAAATATTATCATTTCTTTTATTGTCTATTTGCCTGTTCGCAACCAGGGCACAAGTATATAATTTTAGAAACTATAATATAGACGAAGGGCTTTCGCAATCGCAGGTAACCGATATTATACAAGATAAAAACGGTTTTATATGGATAGGTACTACCGGTGGAGGCATTAATATTTTTGACGGTAAAAAATTCACCCCGATAACAACCGATGAAGGATTAATCAATAATGTTATCTGGAATATGTTCTGCGACAGCAAAGGACGAGTATGGATTGGTACTCAAAGCGGCCTGTCTTTATTTGATGGTTCCGGTTTTAAGAGTTTTAATTCATATCACGGCTTAATGGATGACGGTATTTGGAAAATAATTGAAGACCGCCATGGCAATATTTGGATTGCAACTTATTCTAACGGAGTAACCGTATATGACGGCATAAACTTTAAAACCTATGGAATTAATGATGGTTTAGGATTTAGCAACGTAACCACTTTGTTTGAAGACTACAGTGGCACAATCTGGGCGGGTTCTGCAGGATATGGCATTGCCCGATTTAACGGAAAAAAATTTGAAAACATAACTATTTCGCATAACCTGAACGCCAAAACCATTAACCACATCAGCCAGGATGAAAGTAAAAATTTATTGCTCTATACCGACAAGGGCATTTTTAAACTACAAGGCGAAAGGTTTATAGAATCTAATTATAAAGAATTATCGGGTGTAAATGTTATTATGAGTAAAACCGATTTGCAAGGAAATTTATGGGTAGCCACCGAAGATAAAGGTGTTTTTCTTTTTAATAAATCGGGCAGCAAATATCATTTTACCGAAGAAAACGGACTGCCTTCTAATTACATACTATGTTTATTTGTAGATAAAGACAACAATGTATGGTTTGGCACAGATGGGTCAGGTTTTTGCCTGTTTAAAGGATTGTCATTTATAAAATATGATAAAAACTCGGGCTTACCCGATAATCAGGTAAATGCTATCTATAAAGACAGTAAAAACAATATGTGGTTTGGCACCAACAACGGTATCGCTTTATATAAAAATCATGTGTTTACTTATTTTTTTAATGAAAAAATGCATCCGCAAAGACATATCAATTCCATTTACGAAGACCGTTCGGGAAATATGTGGTTTGGCACCGAAAACGGAGTGCTTTTCTATGATAGCCGGCAATGGAAAATTTATTCTGAAAATGAGCAACATGAAATCGGTCAAATACATTTTATTTATCAACACTCTAAAAACAAAAAAATATGGGCTGCTACAGGCAAAGGCCTGTATGAATTTAACGGAAAAAATTTCTATAAAAAATTTAAAGATACCATCCCTCCGATACGCATATATTCAATTCGTGAGCTCTCTGATGGCCGATTGTTTCTTTCAACCGAAAAAGGCTTAACTATTTGTAATAACAACACTGTAAAACATATAAAGATAAAAGATGAACTGGGAAGCAAAGATGCATTAGACTGTTTAGAAGATAAGCACGGAAATATTTGGTTTGCCACCGGCCGAGGCCTAACCGTGTGGAAAAAAGACAATGGTTTTAAAACCTATAGAAAAAAAGACGGATTAATTTCTGACAATATATTTTTTGTTTTTTTTTCGGATCAATATCTATGGGTAGGAACCGACAGAGGCTTAGACAGAATAAAAACCAATAAAGATGCTGAAATTAAACAAATAAAAAATTATGGTAAACACGAAGGATTTACCGGAATAGAATGTAATGTAAACGCGTGGTGCATGGATGATAACCGCTCTTTTTGGATAGGTAGCATTAAAGGAGCATATTTATTTAATTCTGAAGAAGAAAAAGAAAAAAGGCCACCTCCCGTTGTAAATATTACCAATATCAGAATTAACTATGATAATGTAGATTGGAAAACTAAACTAAAAGATACAGAAATAAAAAATAATTTACCGTTAAATCCTTCTTTTAATTATACCGATAATCATATTACTTTTGATTTTGTTGCTTTAAATTATGCAAATCCCGAAAAAATAAAATATCAGTTTTATTTAAAAGGTTTTGATGAAAAATGGCTACCCGAAACTGATGCCAATAGTGTTACCTATTCTAATTTATCTCCCGGAAATTATACCTTTATGTTGCGCGCCTGCGATGACCATGATAACTGGAGTGAAAATATTACTTATCCGTTTAGCATTTCGGCCCCTTTCTGGAGAAAGACGGGATTTTATCTGATGCTCCTGCCATTAATGATTATCATGGGCTATGCATACACTGTTTACAGAACCCGTCAACTTTCTAAGAGCAAACGCCAGCTCGAAGAAAAAGTTAGGCTTCGAACACTCGAATTAAACAAACAAAAAGATGAATTAGAAAAACTCTCGCTGGTAGCAGCTAAAATGAATGACGGGGTGATAATATGCAACCCCGATGGTAAAATAGAATATATAAATAACGGTTTCTATAAAATGGCCGGTTATACAGAAGATGAGTATAAACAATCTGCATACGGTAAATGTGAATATCTGCAGCAACTTAGCAGTTATAAAGACATTGATAAAATAATCAACGCATTTAAAATTAATAATTCTCCGGTTATTTACGAATCGGCACACATTACTGCATCAGGTAAAAAAATGTGGACCCGAGGCGCTTTAACTCCGGTTTACAACGAAAAAAATCAACTGGTAAAAATTGTTGCCGTATATGCAGATATTACCGAAAAAATAAATTTTGAAGCCGCGCTGGAACAAAAAAATAAGGACTTTACCGACAGTGTAATATATGCAAAGCGTATTCAGGAAGCTATTTTACCCTCTCCTGCCGAATTATATAAGGCTTTTAATGATTCCTTTTTGCTCTATAAACCCAGAGATATAGTAAGCGGAGATTTTTATTGGTTTGGAACTGTGAATGATGTATTTATCTGTGCCGTTGCTGATTGCACCGGTCATGGTGTACCCGGTGCTTTTATGAGTTTAATCGGTAACGAATTTTTACATCAGGTTGTAAACAACTCGTTTATTACCGGACCTGATCAAATATTGTTTTTGCTTGATAAACAAATTACCCGTGCGCTGCATCAAAGCGGTGACGATAAAGAAACTAAAGACGGGATGGATATTGGTCTTTGTGTGTTTCATAAAAATAATTTTTGTCAATTTGCCGGAGCACACATTCCGCTGTATTTGGTAAGAAATAATGAAATCATTGAAATGGATGCACAAAAAGAATCAATAGGCGGATATAAAGATTTGGCTAAAAACTTTTATGCCCATGAATTTACCCTGCAAAAAAACGATTGCATATATATGACTACCGATGGGTACTTAGACCAATTTGGCGGTGAGCAAGGAAAAAAATTTATGAAAAAGCGTTTCAAAGAACTGTTACTTTCAATTAATAATAAAAGCATGAGCGAACAAAAAAAAATAATGAATCAGGAAATTGAAACATGGAAAGAACATAGAAAACAAACAGATGATATTTTAGTAATCGGCATAAAAATTTAAATGAACAGAAAAAAATACATATTGGTTATATTGATAAGTATAATTACGTCTATATCCTACTGCCAAAATAATATTGAACAATATTTAAGTCTGTCAGAAAAATGGCTCAATAAAAACCTGGACTCTTCTACCTATTATACACAAATAGCTTATCGCCTGGCAAGCGAAAAAAAAGATTCGGTTTTAATAACAATCTGTGCTATTAATTTAAGCCGTTGTTTTGAATATACCGGGCAATATCAACGGGCCTTATATTATGCTAAATCTGCTTTAAATATAGCCGAAAAAATTAATAATGACAGCTTGTTGTTTAATGCATACTCTTCTTGTGGCATACAAAATGAATATCTTGGCAATTATAGTAAAGCCGATTATTATTATGATAAATCGCTCCTATATGCCTATAAACTTAAAAGTTTAAATAAAATTTCTTCTGTATTTAATAATAAAGGTTTGTTAAATTATACTATTGGCAATTTTCAAAAAGCATACTCTTACTTTAATAAACATCTTATGTTGAGTTCTATAAACAAAAATTTAATAAATGTATCTATTGCTTATAACAATATGGCACTGCTTTTTCAAGCATTAGGAAATAAAAAAATTGCATTAAATTATTATTATAAAACCTTATCCTTAGACTCAAGAACTAAAAACGAACGATATTATTCTGCTACACTAAACAATATTGCTAGTGTATATATTGATTTAAAAATGTACGATTCGGCTTTATATTATATAAGAAAATCGTTAGGATATAAGTTAAAAATAAATGACAAATACGGAGAAATGTTGTGTTACCAGAATTTAGGAGTAATTTATTTTAACACACAAAATTATGACAGCTGTGAATTTTATTTATTAAATGCGCTTAAACTGAATAAAAAGATAAAAGATTACGTTTCGAACATCGAGACAAAAAATTCTCTGGGTATGCTTTACCATGATTTAAAAAAATATAACTACGCTTTAAAGTATCTTAAAGAAGCCGAAAATTACTTGGTTAATAACAATTATCACAAATCAAATGAAATATATAAAAATTTATATAAATTATACGAAAGTATAAACGACTTTCGTAATGCATATAAATACCTAAACCTTTATGTATTGGCTCAGGATTCATTATACAAAAACGAAAGTTTAAAAAAGATACAAGAGAAAGAGTTGCTACAGGAAATAGAAAGGCAAAAATACCTGAATAAAATAGAACAGGAATATCACGAAAATATATTAAAAGAGCGTGAAGAAAAAAGTTTTTTTATTAACTTAATTGTTATTACTGCTGCTGCAGGATTATTAATATTTGGTGTGCTAATGTATAGAAATTATATAATTAAGAAAAAGGCTAATGATATTCTTATCGAAAAAAACGAAACAATTACAAAACAAAACTTTGAAATAACTTTACAGAATAAAATTATAGAAGAAAAAAATAAAGATATTACCGATAGCATACATTATGCAAAAAGAATACAAGATGCGATGTTGCCTGACGAAACCTATTTTAAAAATATTTTTGGCGACAACTATTTTATTTTGTTTTTGCCTAAAGATATTGTAAGCGGAGATTTTTACTGGCTGTTGCAAAATGATAACGGCATATTATTGGCTGTTGCCGACTGTACCGGTCATGGTGTGCCTGGAGGCTTTATGAGTATTGTGGCTAATAATGCTTTAAACAGATGCATCAAAGAATTTAGATTAACCAAACCCAACGAAATACTCGAAAAAGTTAATTATTTAATTGAAGAAATATTAAACAATAAAAACAATAATTATGATTTAAGAGACGGTATGGATATTTCGTTGTGCTTAATAAAAAATGAAAACAACAATAAATTCTTGTATTATTCGGGAGCTAACCGGCCCGTTTGGTTAGTAAGAAACTATACCCTCACCGAAATTAATGGCGATAAACAACCCATTGGAAGATACGAAAATCGTAAACCTTTCTCTTTTCAAAAAATAGCCTTAGAAAAAAACGATCAAATTTATTTATCGAGCGATGGATATACCGACCAATTTGGAGGGGATGAAATAAAAAAATTCAAAACTGCAAACTTTAAAAAATTACTTACCGTAGTTTGTAATAAAAATATGAATGAACAAAAAAACATAATTTTACAAACTCACAGACTTTGGAAAAACGAACAGGAACAAATAGATGATATTTGTGTTATCGGAATAAAAATATGACTCCACAAAACAAAAAAGGAATTGCCATATTGGGTTCTACAGGCTCTATAGGTACTCAGGCACTCGAAGTAATTGAACAGCACAAAAACAATTTTTCGGTTGAAGTACTCTCTGCAAACAGCAACATAAAACTACTTGCAGAACAAGTGCGTAAATTTAAACCTAATTGTATTATAATAACTGACGAAACAAAATACGCTGATTTAAAAAGAGAACTGCAATACGAAGATGTAAAAATATTTTGCGGTATTGATGCCGTATGTCAGGCCGTGCAAATGAGCACAATTGACATCGTATTAACCGCCATGGTTGGTTATGCCGGGCTGAAACCTACCATAGCAGCCATAAAAGCAAAAAAAAATATTGCTTTAGCTAATAAAGAAACTTTGGTTGTTGCCGGTGAACTGATAACAAACTTGGCTAAGCAGCACGGAGTAAATATTTACCCGGTTGACTCTGAACATTCAGCAATTTTTCAATGTATTACCGGTGAGTTTCATAACCCCATCGAAAAAATCTATCTCACCGCCTCCGGTGGGCCGTTCAGGGGATATAAAAAAGAACAACTTGAAAAAGTAACTCCTCTCCAGGCATTAAAACATCCTAACTGGAGCATGGGAAACAAAATAACCATTGACTCTGCTACCCTGATGAATAAAGGGCTTGAAGTAATTGAAGCCCACTGGCTTTTTGGTTTAAATGAAAAGCAAATTGATATAATTGTTCATCCTCAATCTATCATACATTCTATTGTTCAGTTTACCGATGGAAGCATGAAAGCACAAATGGGACTACCCGATATGCGACTTCCCATACAATTTGCATTGACCTACCCGCAACGATTAAAAAATAACTTTAAACGATTTGATTTTCTTAATTACCCGCAACTTACTTTCGAAAAACCCGACTACGAAACCTTTATTAATTTATCCCTGGCTTTCGAAGCGATGAAAATGGGAGGAAATGCTGCTTGCATTTTAAATGCCGCCAACGAAATTACCGTACAGGCATTTTTAAATCAAAAAATATCTTTTCTGCAAATAGGGCTTATCAATCAAAAAGTATTATTTAATCGTGATTTGTTTTGCCCTAAACCCTCTTTGAATGATTTTGTTGAAAGTAACCGTTTGGCTCGTGAATATACTCAATTATTATGTGAATAATTGGTTGCTTTAATATTAAAATATTAATTTTGCGTTAACACAAAATAATACCCGTGCGCTTCCTGATAATTGTTATTGGTATATTGTATTATACCACATCAATAAATGCCCAAAATGAGGGTAATTATATATTTAACAGTCCTATAATACACGAAATTCATTTTAACTTTTCACAGCCATCTTTTTGGGATTCTTTAACCAATAATTATACGCTTGACGTATATATGAAATGTGATGTAGTATTTGATGGTACCAGTTTACCCCTGTGCGGAGTAAAATTTAAGGGTAATTCTTCATACAATAATCCCAGTGATAAAAAATCATTTAAAGTAGATTTTGATGCTTACATAAATAATCAAAAATATGATGGCATAAAAAAAATAAACCTCAATAATGGTTTTAAAGACCCCAGTTTTATGAGAGAAAAGCTAATGCTCGACTTCTTGAACGAACAGGGTTTATATGCACCCAGATGCAGCTATGCAAACTTATATATCAATGGTACATTATGGGGTTTATATATGGTCGTAGAAGAAATAAATAAAAAATATCTGGAAAATACCTTTGGTGATGACAAAGGAAATTTATTCAAAGGCGACCCAAGCGGAGACTTAAAGTGGCTGGGACCTAATGCTTCTTCTTATTATTCAAAATACGAATTA
This sequence comes from Flavobacteriales bacterium, assembly GCA_037443205.1. Classification (GTDB taxonomy): domain Bacteria; phylum Bacteroidota; class Bacteroidia; order Flavobacteriales_D; family UBA2798; genus JBBIOU01. The sequence goes on from JBBIOU010000022.1 coordinate 31,548, forward strand.
AAAACAAATGAAAGTATAAATAACTGGAGCGATTTAGTTGACTTCATTAATACTATTAACAACTCTTCACCGGCAACTTTGCAAAGCAACCTTGACAATATTTTTAATACTGATAATTATATTAAAACCTGGGCCATACATGGAATTTTTGCTAACCTAGATTCATATATGGGTAGTGGTCATAATTATTTCATATATCACGACTCTTTAACAAATAAATTTCAATGGATAACCTGGGATGTAAACGAGGCCTTTGGTAATTTTAATATGGGTATGAGCATCTCGCAATTAGAAGGATTAAGCATGTTCTATATACCTAATCCTACATCGAACAGACCATTAAACAAAAATATGTTAGACGTTACTTCATATAAAAACAAATTGGTTGATGCTTATTGCTATTATTTAAATAATGGTTTTGATATTTGGACTTTAGAACCTAAAATTGATTCTATTGCCAACGCAATCAGGCCACATGTTTATGCTGATAATAAAAAATTTTTCAGTAATCAGCAATTTGAAGATAATATTGAAAACAATATTAATGTACCGGGAAATCCCGGGGGCAGTAATATACCCGGTATAAAATCTTTTATTACCAATCGAAGAATCCAGCTTTCACAACAGCTAAGCTCGTGGTTTTGTACGCTTAGCCTAACTAATCATCTTGTTAATAAAACTGCTTTTTTTGCTTATCCTAATCCGGCTGAAAACACTCTATACTTAAACTCCATAAACCCATCATTAAATTTTGAAATAATAGATATTACCGGTAAAATTGTATACAGTGGTAAATACCCGCAAAACACCGGCATTGATATTTCTGATTTACAACCTTCCATATATTTTATAAGAACAGCAACGGGGTATGCTACTTTTGTTAAACAGTAATAATATTTTGCTTATCCTAACAAACTATAGCCGGCTCAATTAAATAAATCAATAAAAAAACACGCCTGCTAATCTATTCTGCGTAAAAATTTTAATTTATCCCACATTACGCATGCTAATGCGTAATGCTAGCCTGAGAGCGGATAACCCAAATCCCGCCCCTTTGCCAAAGCACTCAGTCCGCCAGTGGCTGAAAATTTGAAATAAATCCAAATTTCTAATACTGAATTTGGGTTTATACATAAATGTACTCACTATATGTTGTTTAATTTTAGTGTAAAGCCGTATATTTTTGATAACTTAGCACAAAATTTTACTGAATGGAAATATTAATCAAAGCATCGCAACTAATTTTAAGTTTATCTATACTTATTGTATTACACGAATTAGGACATTTTATACCGGCACGTTTATTTAAAATTAAAGTTGAAAAGTTTTATTTATTCTTTAATCCATGGTTTTCACTTTTTAAAATTAAAAAAGGAGAAACAGAATATGGTCTGGGTTGGCTTCCTTTGGGCGGATATGTGAAAATTGCCGGAATGATAGACGAAAGCATGGATAAAGAACAAATGAAACAAGCTCCGCAACCTTGGGAATTTAGGAGTAAACCCGCCTGGCAACGATTAATTGTTATGGCAGGTGGAGTAACCGTAAATCTTATTTTAGGTATATTTATTTTTATTATGATTACCTGGTTTTGGGGCGAAGACAGGCTGCCTGCAGAAAATTTAAAGTATGGTGTTTACTGCGATTCGTTGGCCTTATCTTTGGGATTTGAACACGGAGACAAAATACTTACCCTAGAAGGTAAAAAACTTGAAAATTTTCGCGATTTAAATAAACACATCTTACTGCACAATGCACGTAAAATTAGTTATGAAAGAAACGGTAATATTAGCCAAATAACTCTACCGGATGATATCCCTTACAAAATGCTGGAGAGCGGAACAAAATCCTTATTCAGCGAAAGATTTCCGGCCGAAATTGGATTTGTAGATTCTACGCTTCCGGCACATATTGCCGGTATTCAAAAAGGCGATAAAATTATCGCTATAAATAATACCCCTGTAAGCTACTGGGATGAAATGAGTGCCGAAATAAAAAAACACAAAAACCAGCCCATAGAAATACATTGCCTTAGAAACAACGACACACTCAATATTCCGGTAAAAACTACTGAACAAGGAACCATCGGTATAGGGCCTAAAACCATGAAAGAAATTTTTGATATTGTACATGATGATTTCAGCTTAGTACAATCCATCCCGCACGGTATAAAAAGCGGATTTGGTTTTTTGGCAGATCAGGCCAAGTCCATGAAGTTTTTATTCAGCTCATCGGGCGCAAAACAAATGGGCGGCTTTGGCACTTTTGGCTCTATGTTTTCGCCAATCTGGGACTGGCACAGCTTCTGGTTTTTAACAGCCGTTATTTCTATCATTCTTGCCTTTATGAATATTCTACCCATACCCGCACTGGATGGTGGCCATATTATGTTTTTACTTTGGGAAATGATTACCGGAAAAGCACCCTCACAACGCTTTATGGAAATTGCACAAACAGTGGGCATGATAATATTATTGGGACTGATACTGTTTGCCAACATAAACGATATTCGTAAATTTTTCTTTTAAAAAATAACTTATGACAGAAACAGTGACACAAACACAAATTGCCGATTGCTTAAAAAATCTAGGCATAAACAAAAACAACAACGGAGCATCAACCGGTTTATATTGGTTTACCACACGGGGAGAAAAAATTGATTCTTTTTCACCGGTAGATGGTTGCCTTATAGCAAGCGTAAACAGCGCCACCGAAGTAGAATACGAGGCTTGTATTTTAAAGGCACAGGAAGCTTTTAAAATCTGGCGTATGGTACCCGCTCCTAAAAGAGGCGAAATAATCAGACAAATGGGCGATGCGTTAAGAAAGCACAAAGAAAATTTAGGCAAGTTGGTGTCTTATGAAATGGGGAAGTCCTTGCAGGAAGGCTTAGGCGAAGTACAGGAAATGATAGACATTTGCGATTATGCCGTTGGCTTATCAAGACAACTGCACGGTTTAACCATGCACAGCGAAAGACCATTGCACCGTATGTATGAACAATGGCATCCGCTGGGCATTGTAGGTATAATTTCGGCATTTAATTTTCCGGTGGCTGTTTGGAGCTGGAACAGTATGATTGCATGGGCATGTGGAGATGTTTGTATTTGGAAACCCTCCGAAAAAACGCCTTTATGCGCCATAGCATGCCAAAATATTATCAGCGAAATATTGAAAAAAAATAATGTGCCCGAAGGAGTAAGCTGTTTGGTTATAGGCGATGCAAAAATAGGTCAATTAATAAGCCACGACAAACGAGTGCCTTTGGTTTCTGCAACCGGCTCAACCAGGATGGGCAAAGCCGTTGGCGCAGCCGTAGGAGCGCGATTAGGTCGCTCGCTACTGGAATTAGGGGGCAACAATGCTATCATTATAAGTGAACATGCTGATATGGATATGGCTATACGTGCCGTTGTGTTTGGTGCTGTAGGTACGGCCGGACAAAGATGTACAACCACCCGCAGATTAATTATTCACGAATCGGTATATGAAGCCGTAAAACAAAAATTAGCTGCAGCTTATAAACAATTAAAAATCGGAAATCCGTTAAATACAGAAAACCATGTAGGCCCGCTGATAGATAAAGCCGCTGTAGAAATGTACTGTAAAGCCATAGAAGAGGTGCAAAAAGAAGGGGGAAAAGTATTTATCGAAGGTGGCGTGTTAAGCGGTGAAGGATATGAATCGGGATGTTACGTTAAACCCTGTGTAATTGAAGCAAAAAACAATTTCCGTATGGTACAGGAAGAAACTTTTGCGCCTATTTTGTATATCATGTCGTATAAAAATATAGAAGAGGCCATCGAATTACAAAATAATGTTGTACAAGGCTTGTCATCGGCAATAATGACGTTGAATATGCGCGAATCGGAATTGTTTTTATCTCATCAAGGTTCTGATTGCGGAATAGCCAATGTGAATATCGGCACATCAGGAGCCGAAATTGGCGGTGCCTTTGGCGGAGAAAAAGAAACCGGAGGAGGAAGAGAGTCGGGTTCAGACTCGTGGAAAGCTTATATGCGCAGACAGACAAACACTCTTAATTGGGGAAATGAATTACCTTTAGCTCAGGGAATAAAATTCGATATATAGAGTTTTTGATATTAATATTAAAGTGTCTATTTTTGAACGAATAAAATTATAAACCATGGAAAGAAAAGAAGCAGAGCGTTTGGCAGATAATATTGCAAAAGAATATGCAAAAAACGGTGTCAGCGAAAAATTGATTGATTCGCTAAAAAACCTGCGTACTTATTTTATTGAAATTAAAGACCCTTCAATAACCAAGTTATTAAGGTTAACCTACGAATATCTAGAAAACAACGATACATTTGATATTACCCTGGAGGATTATGAAGACGAAGAATTATCTTCTTTTGAATATTTGATGCAATTGATAACCGCTTACGACAATCCCTACAATCGTGAAGAATTAATGGAGTACAAAGAAAAACTTCAGGAAATTTTGCAATAATTTTATGCTGATTATTTAAAACCCGCGAATAATGCGGGTTTTTTTATACCATATTTAATCGGTTAACTAATTCATCTTTATAAGAACCACCTATGGGAATTATTTTTTTATCATTTTCCATAATTAAATTAGGCAGCTCTATAGAGGCTATTTTGTCTATACGCACAATGAAAGACCTGTGTACTCTGATAAAATCATTTGCAGGCATTTTCTTTTCTATATCTTTCATGGTTGAATGTATGGTATAGCGTGTGTTTAGGGTGTTAATTACTACATAATCTTTAAGCGCTTCAATAAAATAAATTTCTTTGGTGTTGATTTTTATTAAACGAGAATTTGATTTTACAAAAATATAATCAATACTGCTGTCTTTGTTTTCTACAATTGAATATAAAAGGTCGCGCTCTTGCAATATTTCTTTTTCTTTTTTGTGTTTATAAAGCGCCATTTCGATAGAGGTGTGTAAGTCAATTTCTTTAAATGGCTTGATGATATAACCATAAGGCTCTGTAACTTTTGCCCGTTCCAGGGTGCTTTCATCGGCATAAGCAGTTAAAAATATTACCGGTATTGCTTCTGTCTTTTTTATTTCTGCTGCAGCCTCAATGCCCGTAATAGTTCCTTTAAGCATAATATCCATTAATACGATATCGGGTTTAAGCTCTGCTGCCAGGGCAATGGCTTTTTCTCCGGTAGATGCAGTTGCTACTACATTATAGCCAAGTTTGGTTAAGCTTTGTTGTATGTCTTTAGCAACAATGCTTTCATCTTCAACAACTAATACGGTAGTTTTTGACATAATTATAATTAATTAATCAACTGTTTTTCAAAGGTAATTAAATATTTTGTTCCTTGACCACTTTCTTGCTTAATTTCTCCATCTAATTGTTCAACCAGGGTGGTTACCAGTTGTATTCCCAGGGTTTCTGTATGTTTTATGTCAAACTCCGGGGGCATTCCTATTCCGTTATCTTCTATAATAATTGATATTTGGTTTTCTTTTTGTTTTAGGCCAATTTTTATTTGCGGCTGTTTAATATTTTTATTAAATGCATATTTTAATGCATTGGATAATAATTCATTAATAATTAAACCACAGGGTATTGCCTGGTCTAAGTTTAAATGAATATAATCTGTTTCAAATATAAGATTAATATTTTCTTCGCCCACCTGGTAGGTTAAAAATAAATTTTTAGATAGATTATTGATGTATTCGGTAAAGTTGATGTAAGAAAAATTTTTGTTTTGATATAAACTTTCGTGTATAAACGACATTGATTTAATTCTGTTTTGGCTTTCGCGAAGAAATTGCAATATTTTTTCGTCTTTGATGTATGATGATTGAAGATTTAAAATACTCGAAATTACCTGTAAATTATTTTTTACGCGATGGTGTACTTCTTTTAAAAGTATTTCCTTTTCTTTAAGTGAAGTAAGTAATTCCTGTTCGGCTGTTTTCTTTTCGGTAATATCACGTATAATTACCAGTGCTTCATCATCATTAATTTTGGCATATCTGGCTTCAAAATATCCTATGTAATTATTTATGTTTAAAGAATATTCGTATTGATATATTTTGTTGTTGTCTATACAGTTTTGTATATTTTTTAAAAAAGCGTTTCCCATTTCGTTATTAAACCTTTCGGTTATTTTTTTACCGATAAAATTTTCAGGTTTTTCTAAAAGTAAATTGTTGTTTTTGTAAATTACGTCTAAATACGTTCCGTCTTTTTTCATGCGAAAAATCAAATCGGGCAGTGCACTGATAAGTGCCCGGCTTTGCTCTTCGCTTTTGGCTAATTTTAATTGTGTTTCTTTTTTATCGGTAATGTTATGAGCTATACATGATACTTCTTGTATGGTTCCGTCAGCAAGTTTTATGGGGCTTACAAATACTTCATACCATATTTTTTTTCCCTTCAGGTCGTACATTTTTCCTTCCAGTTCCTGGTGCTCTCCTTTAAAGGCATTTTGATAAATACTTAGTGTTTGTGTGTTATAATCTTTATTGATAAAATTTATCAAATATTCATTAAATGGTAGTCCCACATAAGTTTCTATACCAAAATGTTTTTTTACTTCCTCAAAAAAGTTATTGTTAAAAGATGATATTTTAAAGTTTTTATCGAGCGTCCAGATTAATATATTGCTGGCGCTTTCAAATATTGATTTAATTTTTGCGGTTTGTTTTTGTACCAGTTTTTCTGATTCGATGATTTGGGTAATGTCTCTGGAAACACCCATTGCTCCTATAAATTCACCTTCTTTGCTTAGCATTACTGAAGCTGATAGATAACAAGTAAATACTTCTCCGTTTTTTCTTATATTCTTTATTTCACCTACAAACTTATGGTTCTTTTTAAGTTCTTTACTTACACGCAGATAGTCTTTTTTATTTGCATATAATATTTTAGGCGATTTTCCTTTTATTTCATCAAAGGTATATCCAAAACATTTTAATGCAGCATCATTAACCTGATATATCTCGTTATTGGCGTTGGTTGCCATTATCATATCTATAGAACTGTTTAATACAGTATCTATATATTGTTTTTGTTGGGTTAATTTTTTTTGGGTTAATTTATGTACTTCTATTTCTTTTTGAAGCTGTATGTTGGATTCCTCAATAATGTTTGCTCTTATTCTTTCTTTTTCGGCTAACTTATGTGCCGTAATGTCTATTAATGTACCTTGTATTATTGCTTCCATTCCCTGTTCATCTTTTAACAGGGAAACATTTGCTAATATAGTTACCGAAGTATTGTCTTTTTTCTTTACTAATAATTCGTAGTTTTTTAATATCTTATTTCTTTTTAAGTCTTCTATGTATTTGTTTCTGTCATTGTTACTAAAATACAAATCATCAGAACGTAATTTTAAAAATTCTTTTTTATCTGCATATCCAAATATTTTAATAAATGCTTCATTGCAATCGATAATCTCACCATTTATATGTGTTCTGAAAACACCCGACACATTACTTTCAAACAGGCTTTTATAAAGTTCTTCTGATTTTGCCAATGCTTGTTGTGTATTTTTAAATTGGGTTATGTCAAAAACGGTGCCTTCTATATATCCTGTTCCATCCGCTATATACGAAACATTTTCTAACAGCCAAATTTCTCTTTCTGATTTAAGAACTACTTTACTTTCGTGATTTTTGATATATTTTTTTTCTTTTAATAATTCTATAAAATTATTTCTGTCTGTAGAATCTTTATATAAGTCATCCAGCGATTTACCTATTAATAATTTTTTGTCAGTAAAACCAAAAATTTCTGCAAAAGAATTATTACATTCAATAATAATTCTGTTTAAATCAATCCTGTAAAAACCGGATAGATTTTTTTCTATCATGGTTCTGTATTTTTCTTCTGAGTGGAGAATTTGTTGCTCTTTTATAACGCGGTCAGTAATATTTGATGATATACCTATATTGGCAATGTGTTTACCTGTTTCATCAAACTTCGGGAAAACTTTTTCTTCTACCCAAATATATTGCTCCTGGTTTGGTATTTTAAACCTGTATTTCATTGTTACAGGTTTTTTTATATGATTGAGTTCCTTTGTTTTTTCGATTATATTATTTAAATCTTCCGGATGGACAAATTCTAATATTTTACCTGTTTTTGACAAAGAAATATATTCATCAACCTTCATGTTTAATATGTTTTCTATTTGTCCGGATAAATATCGCAATGATTTATTTCCTTTTTCATCAATGGCTACATGATATACTATATTGTCAATAGAGTTAATTACGGTGAGCAAGCGGTCGCGACTACCGTATATATCTTTTTTACTCTCATTAATTTTTAATAATAAAACTTCTCTGTTGTAATGTATTAAAAAAATAATCAATGCAATTGAAATAAGTGCACTTAAACAGTATTGTAGTGGTATCAAATTAATTTCGTTGGATGTATAATGCATGATTATTGTGCTAATAATTATAGTAAGCGAAAATATTAATGCCCTGTCATAGTAATGAATGATTATATTTAAACTAAGAAATGCTATTAAAAATCCTATAAAATAACTTAAATCTCCATTATTTATATAATAGTAATATAAAGCATATCCGCAAAATAAAAATGACGTTGCAAATAATATTTCTGAAAGTGAATTTTTTATTTTTTTTGATTTGTAAGATAATATAAAAAAACTAAGAAAAAATATAGGTATAAATACATCAATAAATAAATCATCTTCTTTATAAAACAAATAAAAAACAAACAAAGGTGATACTATAAACCCGAATAAATAGTATAATCTGAATAATTTGTATATATCTTCTATATTATCAATACCAAAAGATTCGTAATAAAATTTTCTTATAAAATTAATCCACCTCATTATTAAAAATCAAAATCCGGTTGTTCAATGTCTTGTTCTTTGTCTTTTACTTTTATGCCGTCAATTTTATATTTTTTCCCTCTTTTATATACAACATTTCTGATTAAGTTTCCTTGGTTGTCAAAGTATTTCCATTCACCGGTTTTTAATCCCTGTTTATATTTTCCTTCTCGTTTTAACATACCATTATCATAATAAAAAATATGCTTTCCATCGGGTATTCCGCTGATGTATTTTCCTTTAAAAGCAATTTTTCCGTTATCATATTTATATTCCCAAAAACCGTCTCTTACACCATCTTTAAAAAATCCGGTTTCTGTATGATCTCCTACATGATAATACCATTCTCCATCGCGTGTTCCGTTGATGTAGTTTCCTTTGGTTAAAATATTGCCAACCGAGTCGTATTCGGTAATTATTCCATCTTCTTTGCCATAACGATATGATTCTTCGCGCATCAATTGTCCGTTTCTATAGTACCAAATCCAGGGTCCATGTGGTTTTCCTTTGATGTATTTTCCTTTTTGTTCTATTTTTCCATTATCATAGTAATATTTCCATTCGTCTATTTTTATACTGTTTTCATATTTTCCTTCAGCTTTTATTTTTTTATCAGGGTAATAATATTTCCATGGGCCTTGATATAATCCTGCTGCATCTACTATTCCTTCCGATAATAAAATATCATCTTTATAAATGTAGGAATTGATTATAATACTGTCTTCGCTGAACTCTCTGAAAACTCCGTTTTTTTTGTTTTCAAAGTATCCTCCTATTAATTTAGGCTTTCCATTCGGATGATATTCGGTTCTTATATCTATAAATATTGTTTCTTCTGCATTTTCTATTTTTTCTCCTTCCTGGTATTTTTCAAAGTCAGTAATATTTCCTTTTTTATCATATTTTTTTACATATCCTACAAGTACATCATTACTATATTCTGCCTCTGTTTTTATGTTTCCATCTTCGTAAAATTCTACCCATTTTCCTGATTTTTTACCTTGCTCGTTTACTCTGTTTATTTCTTTTTTATCTAATAAATATCCGTTTTTATATTCTTCTATGGTTATTATTCTTCCTTCTTTATCATATTCATAAACTGTACCTACCACCAAATCATTTATATAATTAATTTTCTTTTTTACAGTTCCGTTTTCGTAATACTCGGTTGTAAGTCCGTTCTTTTTGTTATTTTGATATGTTTCTTCACTTACTAAATTTCCTTTAGCATCGTAATTTTTTGAAATTCCGTTCTTTTTTCCTTCTTTGTAATAAATTTCGTTTTTTAATATTCCGTTTTCACTGTAAAATTTCCAAATACTGTCCAATTCATGATTTTTTCTGTTTCCCTCTGATTTTAATTTCCCGTTTTCATAATAGGTTTTCCAGTATCCTTCGGGTTTTGCATCTTTCAAATTTCCTTCGCTTGAAATATTGCCATTATTATAATAAAAAACATTATACCCGTTTGGGTTATTTTTAATTTGAGCATTTAAAATGAATTTATTTTGTGTAATTATAAAAACTAAAAAAATATATTTTACCCTATTACAAATTTTTTTTCTCATTATATACTTATTAAAAAATGTTTTTATTATTATGAACATTTTATTATGGTGTTAATATTGTTGGTATTTTTTTTTTAATTATTTTAAATTCTAATTTACTAAAATTTAATAACAATAATTAAATTACAATTACTTAAAAAACACCTAATTAACATCAATTAACAACACAGCGGTAAAGGTAATTATTATAATAAGTCGTATTACACGATGAGTAATTTTTTGTTAGTATAATTACTCAATTTATGCTTAAAAGCACTCATAAAATCAATGTATCTAATCGGTTGTTAATGCGTATATCTAATATGTTAAATTAAAACAAATAATATATTAAACATTATTAACAAGAAATTTACATAATTTTATGCCGTATATTGAAAACTTTAAATAAACAAATAATATGAACATTTGCATAGGCAGCGACCATGCCGGTTACCAACTAAAAGAAAAAATAAAAAATTATTTACAAAACAAAGGATATATTGTTTTAGACGAAGGAACAAACACACCAGAAAGTGTTGATTATCCAGATTTTGCACATCGTGTGGCACAGCAAGTGCTTACCAGCAAAGATACACAAGGAATATTAATATGTGGCACCGGAAACGGCATAAGCATAGCAGCAAATAAACACAAAGGAATTAGAGCTGCAGTATGCTGGAACACAGAAGTAGCCAAGCTTGCCAAGCAGCATAATAATGCCAATATTATTTCGCTGCCGGCCCGCTTTATTACAGAAAAACAAGCTATTGATATTTTAGATGCATTTTTTATGGCAGTATTTGAAGGAGGCAGACATCAGAACAGAATAAATAAAATTGATATATGCTGACTAAAAACATTTTATTAGCTGTCAGCCTTTTTGTAGCATTATTTAATAGGCAATTAATAGCTCAAAATCAAGAAAATGAAAAACTTTTGTATTTTTCTCAACAAATTAATGCAGCCGATTTAAAAAAACACCTGTATATTATTGCCGGGGATGAATTTCAAGGAAGAGAAACCGGAAGAGAAGGACAAAAATTAGCCGCAAAGTATTTAAAAGAACAGTTTGAAGAATTTGGATTAATGCCCGGGAATAATGGCAATTGGTTTCAAACTTTTTATTTAATCGAAGAAAAACCCGCTTCGATTTTACAAATAAATAACAAAGTATTTAATTTTTATCATGATTTTTATTTTTTTCCTCCGGCCAAAGACACAACAGTTATTTTTGATGAGATAGTATTTGCCGGATATGGTATAGAAAGTGCCGGATATAATGATTTTAAAAATCTTGATTTAAAAAATAAAGCAGTGCTAATTTTAGCCGGTGAACCCCGTACCCGGAAAGGAAAATCCTTGATTACCGGAAAAAAAAATAATTCTGAATGGAGTAGTAATGTATGGAAAAAAATTCAAGCAGCACAAAAATATGGAGCTGCTTTGATATTGGTACAAACGCCAGACTATGAAAAAAACATAAAATTATTAGAACATTACATTAATAAACCATCCTGTTCATTAAAAGAAAATGAACAAAAACCGGAACGTAAAAGAAAATTCAGAGATAAACAATTTAGTGAAGCTCAGTATCTATTTGTGTCCGATACAATATTAAATTCCCTAATTGGTAAAAATGCAATTAATGAATGGATTGCAAAAATCAGCAGCGAAAAAAAACCTGTATCAAAAACCATTAAATTAAAACTACAACTGCAAATACAAAAAGAAAAAAAAGAATATGAAGCCGAAAATGTTTTAGCTTATATTGAAGGTTCCGACAAAAAAGATGAATTCATAATAATTACTGCGCATTACGATCACTTGGGTGTACAAGATGGAAAGATATATTATGGAGCTGATGATGATGGAACCGGAACCGTTGCCCTGATAGAATTGGCACAAGCATTCCAGTATGCAGTAAATAATGGATATAAACCCAGACGCAGCTTACTGATAATGCCGGTATCGGGCGAAGAAAAAGGCTTGTTTGGTTCTTATTATTATTCAAAAAATCCGGTATTCCCATTAAAAAACACGGTGGCAAACTTAAATATTGATATGATTGGCCGCACGGATAGTTTACACACAAACCCGGAGTATGTTTATGTAATAGGATCAGATATGCTTAGCAAAGAATTGGATGATATTTGTAAAAATGCAAATGCAACCTATACACAATTAGAATTAGATTATCGTTTTAATAAAGAAGATGAACCCAATCGTTTTTATTACCGTTCCGACCATTATAATTTTGCGCGCAACAATATACCGGTAATATTTTTCTTTAGCGGAGTTCATGCCGATTATCATAAACCAACAGATACCGTGGATAAAATAAATTTCGAAAAAGTAGAAAAAGTTACACGACTTATTTTTTTTACGGCCTGGGAACTTCTTAACCGCGAAGAAAGAATTAAACTCAATAATGAATAGCACACCGGCTTACGGCTGCAGTAATTTTAATGTTTCAGTTCGGTTTATTTTATTGGTTTCTGTATATACAAAATTTTCAATAAATAGTATTTCTTTGGGTATAAAATGTTTTTCAAAATGGTTCAATAAATAATTGTTGAATAATTTTTGTGTGGCAGCATCAAATTTTTTACCTTCAATTACCAATACAACTTTTTCTCCGCTTTTTTCATCCGGCAAGGAGCTTATAAAGTAGTTTCTGTTTAATATATTTTCAAGTTTTTTTTCTAATTCTTCCGGAAAAATTTTTATGCCGCCACTGTTAATTACATTATCATAGCGACCCTTCCATATAAACTCATCGGTCCAAATTAAATCTACAACATCATTTGTAATAATTTTATCATTGCATAATTTTGGTGCATTTATTATCAAACAATTTCGGTTATCAACCTCAAAACTTATACCTTTTAAAGCTTTAAACGAGTTAGTACGGTTATGGCCGTTGAGCTTTTTAAGCGCCACATGACTCAGCGTTTCTGTCATTCCATAACTTTCATAACAGCAAGTTTGTAAACTTTGTAGTTTTTGTTCTAAACTTTTGTTTACTGGCGCACCGCCAATAATTAAATTTTTTATACGGTTTATTTTTTCTTTACCATTTATAATTTCTAACAAGGCGCTGACTTGCATCGGAGTCATGGCAGCGAAATCAATAAATGTATCCTGCGATATATGTTCAAGCGGATTTAAAGAGGGCTTAACCGAAAGTAAATTTAAACCTGCAATCCACGAGCGAAGCAACATCATTTTGCCGGCAATAAAATTTACCGGCAAACACAACAAGGCAATTTCGTCTTCATTTAAATTAAAAAAATGTATGGTTTGTAAAGCACTTTCTATAAATGCTTGTTTTTTTAATAATATTTTTTTGGGTATTCCGGTACTGCCTGATGTTTTTACTTCTATATACTCCTCTTTGTTTAACCAGCAAGAAACAAATTCTGTTATTTCTTCTTTTTGAGAAAAATTAATATTTACGGCATTGTTTACCAAATCAAACGGAATGATTTTTTTTCCGTTTATGTAAATAGGTTTATAGGCATATTCATCCATCATATTATATTATATTGCCACGATTTATGACGGTTATAATAGAGTTTTCCGTTATTAACTTCGAGTGGTGATTGGATGTTATTTATATACAAGCTGCCGGTTCCCAGCCCTTGGGGTATGTTTGTGTTAAGTGTATAGGTCCATTGAGCAATGGCATTTAAACCGATGTTTGATTCTAAAGCAGAGGTTATCCACCAGCCGCAAGAATTTTCACGGGCAATATTTATCCATTCCTCACAAGCAGAAAATCCGCCCAGCAAACTGGGTTTTAAAACCAGGTATTGAGGTTTGATATGTTCAATAAGTTTTTTCTTTTCTTCGTAGGTATTTACACCTATCAATTCTTCGTCAAGGGCAACGGGTATAATTTTCATTTCACATAATTTTTTATAATTATCACAGTCTCCTTTTTTAAGCGGTTGCTCGATAGAGTGTATATTATAAGTTTTTAAAACATTTAATTTTTCTATGGCTTCTTCAAAATTATACGCGCCATTGGCATCAACCCTGATTTCTATATTTTTTCCGTATTTATTGTTGATGTATTCAATAACATTTATTTCCTCTTGAAAATCAATTGCGCCAATTTTCATTTTAATGCATTTAAAGCCGTTATTTATTTTTTCTACTGCTTGTTTTATCATGTTTGCTGCATTATCCATCCAAATTAAACCGTTAATTTCTATAGGCTTTTTGTTATTAACAAAACCCGAATTAAATAAAATTCTTTTTCCTTGATTTTGCAGGTCGAGTAAAGCTTGTTCAACAGCAAATATTAAAGACGGGTATTTACTAAAAACCTGAGGATATCTGTCTGTGTAACGATGAATGTTTTCAGTACAATCATTCAAAGCCATATCGTATGTTTCAAAATTGTCAGCACTCAACCCATACAGATATCCACATTCGCCTACACCTTTAATTTGCGGATTATTATCATTCCATATTTCAATGTAGCAACATTCTTTTTCGTATAAGGTATTCCTTGAGGTGCGGGCAGGTTTTTTAAAAAGTAAGTTCTTTTTATAATGTCGAGCTTTAAGCATTTTTAATATACTCTTTATAGTCATTAATACTTTTTAGTATTACTTCTTTTGCTTCTTCGGAATCGTAAGTATGGGTTATTTCTACTGGTTTAATTTCAGAACCGGGCATTTGTTTATAGGTTAAAAAATAATGTTTTATTCTTTCAATAAGAAGAGCCGGACAGTTGCTTATATTATTCATGTTTCCGTAAACTGCATCATCTTTTAAAACGGCAATTATCTTATCATCGGCCTGGTTGCCGTCAAACATTCTAAAACCGCCTATGGGTATGGCCTGTACCAGTAAATATCCGTGAGGAATTATTTTTTCTGTAAGTACACAAATATCCAGTGGGTCTCCATCGCCCCGGATATTTTTTTTAGTAGTTTTATACATAGCATATTCAGCAATATTTTCACCGCAATAGGTTTGAGGAATAAAACCATACAAAGCAGGAATGATATTTGAAAATTTTTGAGGACGGTCAATTTTCAGAAAACCTGATTTTTTATCTATTTCGTATTTAACCGTATCGCTTGGAACAATTTCTATAAATGCATTTATTAATTCCGGAGATTGTTCGTGCAAATCAATGCCATGCCAGGGGTGTAAAGTGTATTTATTAAGCATAAACCTGAATTTATTTGTAGTAAGCAATTATTAAACCTGCAGCAAACAGCAACGAACATGTAAACGCAGCTAAGGCTAAGGGTTTTAATTTATTATCCAGTTTATTAGGGTTATCGTTTTCATAAATATCAATCATGTTTAAAATAAAAACCGGAAAAGTAATTAAGTATAAAAACTGAATTAATTCGCCTTGTTGGGGCGTTTGTATATAACTGTAAGCAATCATGCATAGCATGGCAGATGTAAGTAATAAAGCATGGTATTTTTTTGCACGATTAACACCCATTATCACTACCAATGTTTTTTTACCAAAATTTTTATCATTGGCATAATCGCGCATATTATTAATATTTAATACAGCAGCACTGAAAAATCCAACAGATAATGCAGGAAGTAAAACCAGGCCGTGTAATTTTCCGGTTTGTAAATAATAGCTTCCGGCAACCCCAATCAAACCAAAAAATATAATCACAAAAAAATCGCCAAGGCCTATATATCCATAAGACTTTTTACCTATGGTATAAGTGATGGCAGCAACTATACAAGCAACACCCAATGCCAACATAATGCTTATTCCCTGTGTTTGGATAAGGTCATAACTTAAAGTCAAAAGAATTATTCCTGAAAAAAAACTCAGCAAACCAAATATCCATAAGGCAATTTTCATACTTTGTTTGGAGATGATACCGCTTTGCAATGCCCGTTTTTCGCCTATGCGGTTTTCATTATCAGTACCTTTGATAAAATCACCGTAATCATTTGCCAGATTGGAAAGTATTTGCAAAAACAAAGCGGTAAGCAGAGTAAAAACAAATATTTCGGGTTTAAGTGTATGGTCTTTATAAGCCATACCGCTTCCTGCTATAACGGGTGTCAAAGAAAGAGGAAGTGTTCTTAATCTAAAAGCCAACAGCCAGTTTTTAATATTTGCCATAAAACAAAAGTACTAAATAAGCAGTAATCTTAATATATTGATTTGGGTTAGCCCCACATTAAACTATATTACACCTTAACACCAAAAAAGTCTAATAACTTTTTTGGTGTTAAAAGATAATGTGTAATATTGTTTAAGAAAGTTAATACAATATGCTGATAGATTTAAGAAGCGATACGGTAACACAACCATCTGCAGCCATGCGCGAATATATGATGCAGGCAAAAGTGGGTGATGATGTATTTGGGGAAGACCCAACCGTAAATGAGTTACAGGATTTATGCGCAAAGATGTTTGGCAAAGAAGCGGGTTTGTTTTTTGTGTCAGGAACCATGGCTAACCAGGCCGCCATAAGAGTAAATACAACTCCGGGCGGTGAAGTAATTTGCCATAAGGAAGCCCATGTATATAAATATGAAGGAGGAGGTATAGCTGTTCATTCCCATTGCTCGGTAAAACTTATTGATGGCAACAGAGGTCGTATAAAACCGCATGACGTAGCTCAAAATATTAACAACCCCCAGGATGTACATTTACCATTAACGCAATTGGTTTGTTTAGAAGACACCGCCAATCGTGGCGGAGGTGCTATATACAATATTGCGGATATAGAAAAAATAGCTGCGATATGCAAAAATAATAATTTGTCATTGCATTTAGACGGAGCCAGAGTATTTAATGCGCTTATTGAAACAAAAGCAGATTATATAAAATATGCTGCAAATTTTGATACTCTTTCCATTTGTCTTTCAAAAGGTCTTGGTGCGCCTATGGGTTCCGTATTAATCGGCTCCAAAGAGCAAATTAAAAAAGCACATCGCATACGAAAAGTTTTAGGTGGAGGAACCCGTCAGGCAGGAATTATTGCAGCAGCAGGAATTTTTGCATTAAAAAATAATATAGACCGATTAAAAACCGATCATGAAAATGCTAAGTTACTTGCCCGCGAAATTGAACAATTAACCTATGTTGAAGAAATATTACCGGTAGAAACCAATATAGTTGTTTATCGTTTAAACGATAAAATAAATCAAGAAGAATATTTAAAGCATCTGAAAGCAAAAAATGTTTTGGCGGTTGCTTTTGGTCCGCAATTAATTCGTTTGGTAACGCATTTAGATTTTAAAACCGAACAAATAGAAGCAGTAAAAATTGCATTAAAAATGTAAGTTTATGAATAAACCCGCTTTCTTTTTACTTATATTTATATCTTGCAGTGCAACACAACACAAACAAGAAAAACAAAATAATCCGGTTGTTAATTTACCGTCTGCAACAACTAACAAACAGGAACCGGAAAAAATTGACGATCCTTTTTTTGCAGAATTATGTCGCTATGCTTACGAACAAACTTTGCAAAAAGTAACTTACGATGGTTCATATTATATAATTCCATACCCCAATGGCGATGTGCCCGAAAATATAGGCGTTTGTACGGATGTAATAATCCGCGCATACAGAAAAACAGGATACGATTTGCAAAAATTAATTCATGAAGACATGAAAATAGCTCATGCAGACTATAATAAAAGGCGCAAAACCGAAAAATTAGACCCAAACATTGATCATAGAAGAACACCCAACATGCAAACGTTTTTTAAACGACAGGGAGCAGAATTGCCAATAAGTAATAATGCCCGGGATTATAAACCCGGTGACATAGTATTTTGGGATGTGGCATACGGACACGTGGGTTTTGTTGTTAATTATAAAACTCACGATAAACAACGCTACATGGTTGTTCATAATATTGGTGCAGGACCTCAATTAGAAGATTTTTTATTTGGAGCCAAAATTACCGGTCACTACAGGTGGAAACCTAAAAAATAAGAGGGTGTATTAACCCGCATTAATCCTGAACATAATACATAGCCGGGTTTATTTCTTTAATTTTTAGGCGTTCTTTATAACGATTAATTCCTTCGGTAAGCCAACTTTTAAAATCATCCACTTTTCCATGGCTTTGAAAACTTGCATAGCCGTTTAATATATTTTCATTTTGGTCAACCATTAAATACATGGGTTGTGAGTTACTTTTGTGTTTTTCACGTTGATATTCGCTCCATTTTTGGCCAACAGTTTTAAGCGTTTTTCCGGTAAAGGGAGAAACTTCGGGTTGGGGCAAGTTATTTTTTTCATCTACATAAAGCGAGGCAATAATTACTTCGTTTTGCAAAAGTTTTAACACATTTTCATCGCTCCACACACGTTCTTCCATTTGACGGCAATTTACACATGCCCACCCGGTAAAATCTATCATCACCGGCTTTTGTATTTTTTCAGAATATTTTAAAGCATATTGTAAATCATGAAACACAACCAGACCATGTGGTCCGTGCTCAGCATGTTCGGGTAAAATTGTTTCGGGCGCCCTACCGCCAATACCAAAGGGAGATTCGCTGTAGTGCAGGGGAGGAGGAAATCCTGAAATTAATTTTAAAGGAGCTCCCCACAATCCGGGTATTAAATATACCACAAACGAAAAAATAAATACGCTTAATATTATGCGAATGGTTGAAACATAAGGCAAATCAGCATCGTGCGAAAGTTTTATTTTTCCCAGCATATAAAAACCCCACAAGGCAAAAATTACCAACCATATAGACAGAAAAATTTCTCTTTCCAACAAATGGGCATTAATTACTAAATCAGCATTAGACAAAAACTTAAATGCAAAGGCTAATTCTAAAAAACCTAAACTAACTTTAACGGTATTTAACCAACCGCCTGATTGGGGCATGGAATTTAACCACCCCGGAAAAATGGCAAACAATGTAAAAGGCAAAGCAATGGCCAAAGAAAAACCCAGCATACCAAAAAATGGTGCTAATCCTCCATCGGTAGCAGCTTTTACCAACAAGGTACCAACAATAGGTCCGGTACATGAAAAGGATACTAAGGCCAAAGTAAATGCCATAAAAAATATACCTAATATTCCGCCCCGGTCGGCATTTTTATCGGCAGCATTTATCCAGGCAGAGGGTAATACAATTTCGAATGCGCCCAAAAATGATAAGGCAAATACAATGAGCAAAACAAAGAAAAATAAATTGAAATAAATATTGGTTGATAAAGCGTTTAATGAATCAGCTCCGTAAATAGTTGTAATAAGTAATCCTAAAAATACATAAATGAAGATGATAAAAAATCCGTATAACGAAGCATTGCGTATTCCTTTGCTTTTGTTTTTGGAGGATTTTAAAAAATAACTTACCGTCATGGGAATCATCGGAAAGACACAGGGAGTTAACAGCGCTAAAAAACCACTTAAAAATGCGGTTATGAAAATCACCCAATATGAATCGCTCAAATCGCTATTTTCATCAGCTTCGGCATTTAATAAGTTTACTTGTACAAACAAATTTTCGTTGAGTTTTAAAATTTTATCGCGGTGTAATACGCAGTAATTTATTGTAACATTAATACCGTTTTTCAAAGTACTGCTATCAGCATCTAGCAGAGTTATTTTTTGTTTAACCGAAAAACTATTTTTGAAAACCGGGTAAACAAGTGAGTTAAAAATGGTATCGCTTGTTTTTGGAAATACAGTACTGCCGTTTAAAGTAATATTGCTTGTTAGATTAAATTTTATGTTTAAGGGGATTATTTTTTCGGATGCGGGGGCTTTAGGAGCAAAAAGATAATAACCGTCTTTAATTTTTACATCCAGTATTAATTCATAATTGCTTTCGCTGTATTTTTTGGTAAATATTTTCCAAGAAACCGGTTTAATAGTTACCTCTTTATCTAACATATTATTGTTTAGGGTATTATTTGTATCGCGGTTTATCTTGTGCTCATAGCCGGGGTTATTGATATTTTCGGAGCTGCAGTTTGCCGAACCTTTTATTTTAAACGTAAAAGTATTATCGGGCTCAAAAATACATTTACTGTCATCGCAGGTTTGGTAAGAGATGTTAAGTTTTATATCAAAATCACTTTTACTAAGTACTTTTATTTTTTGTTTAAAAATTACGGTTCCATCAAAATCCCAAACTTCCGTTTCAAAAATTTTATCGAAATGAACATGCGGTTTAGGTTCGGAGGTTTTACCTATAAGTTTGTAGTTTTTATTTGTTTCCCATTGAAATTCTGTTGGCAAAGGTCCGCCATCCGGAGTGTATTGCGAATAAATATGCCACTTAGGGTCAATAATGGCTTTAATGATAAGTTCGGCATCGCAATCTTTTTGGTTTACGGATGTTTCCCATTTAACATGTTTTTCTATTTGAGCACCTGCCGAAAATGTTGTTACACAAAAGATAATACAATAAACTAAAATTCTTACCATTTTTTAAATTTTCAAATATTACTCAAAAATACCTGTTTTTATTTTACTAAGACGAAAAAGTATTATGTATATTCTTGGAGTTTTAAATTAAAAAAAGAAAACTTGTAAATTAACGAGATTTATTAATTTTCAAAGCAACCATTCTGCAGGAATTTTACATACGGGTACAGGAACCATTTTATGACGGTTGGCATTATGAAAAGTAAGATAAATTTTAAGCACTTGTTTTTGTCGGGAATTTATATCGGTTAAGGAATTTATTTCATCAGGTTGGAGTTGTTGTTTATGATTGTTTTGCATGTACTGCATGGCCCATTCTAATTCGCTGTAGGTAGCACCTATTTGTTGTTCATCGCTGCGACCATCTTCCCAAAGTCCGTCAGTGGGGACTGCATTTAAAATGCTTGCAACGATGCCTAAATGTTTGCCCAACTCATACACCTGGGTTTTGTATAAATCGGCAATGGGACTAAGATCAACACCTCCATCGCCATATTTGGTAAAAAAACCTATACCAAAGTCTTCTACTTTATTGCCGGTGCCGGCAACCAATAGATTATTGCTTTGTGCAATAGCATAAAGCGTGGTCATTCTTAAACGCGAGCGGGTATTGGCCATGCTAAGGCGGTGCGCAGAGGTATGTTCAGGAAAAGCGCTTTTAAGTGCTTCAAAACTTTCGGTAAGGTTAATTTCTAAAGCGGTTACATTTTTAAAATTGTTTTTTAACCATTCTATGTGCTCATTAGCGCGATTGTATTCATCGCTGCGCTGATGTATAGGCAGGTTTAATACCCAAACAGGCTTAAGTGTTTTTGCGGCAAGCGTTGAGGTAACAGCCGAATCAATCCCTCCTGAAATTCCAACAACAAACCCGTTAGTGTTAGAATGATCGGAATAATTCTTTAACCAGTTTGTAATATATGCGGCTATTTCTTCTGTTTTCATGGTTTGGGCCAAAGGTAATACAAAAAAAATCCCTCCAATCAGGAGGGATAAAAGTAAAATATTTATTTTATGTTTTAGAATAATACCCCGATGGTAATGAGTATGTTTTGTGAAGTAGCTTTTTGTTTAAAAGCTTGATTTGTATTTGTTAATAAAAATTTAGATTCGCTTTTTAAAACATTGCTAAATCCAAGGTTGTAAGTAGCACCAAATACTAAGCTGGTACTGCCGGATATATTCCACTCTACACCACCACCAATATTTAAACCGGTTCTGAAAATTTGCATATCGCTGTTGTTAAGTGTTTTTTCTTCGTTATAACCGGTGTTCGGTTGTGCATATACCAAATTACCGCTGCTTAATGCGCCCGAAGCGTATCTGAGTTCGGTGCCTTCATCGCTTGCAGTTGCTTTGGCTCTAAAGCCCAAACTTAAACCAAATAAACCGTAATAACGCATATAACCAATTTCGTTGGTTTTCATCTTTAAGTTTAAAGGAAGGGTAACATAAGTTACGTTATAAGTACGTTTTTTTAAATGTACCATGTCATATTTAACGTAATCAGCCGAGTTTACAGCACTAAGTTCTGCATAACCATCGACATTTTTAAAATACTTGGTTGAATCTAAAAAATTTAATACACCGCCATCGTAGTTTACAGATAAACCTGTGCAAAACCAGATGTTTTCGGTAAATTTAAATTCTGTACTCAGACCCCAGGCAAATTTTAGTTTAGTGCCTCCGCTGCTAAGTTTTTTACTATCGGTTTTATACCAGGTAAATGCAGGTTGTGCCTGTAAGCCAAACCTAAATTTGCCTGATTTTTCGTCTTGGGCATTTACAAGCAGTGAAGAACTTAAAAATAAGGTTAAAACAAGGCTTAATTTTTTCATAGTTTTGTAAATTGTTTATGCAATATTAATACTTTTTTACAAATGACCTGTGTCAGCACTGTTAAATATTTATTTTTTTTAATTACGGTGGGTATTTTTTTTGGTTGTAAACCCAATAACCCTTTAAAATTTGACGTTTCATCCATCAATGCACAACTGTATATTACCCGCTGGGATGTAATAATGTTTGAGAAAAAAAAAAAATGATTTTTAAGTCTGCACAACCAATTAATAAACGACAATAAAAATTTGTATAAAGTATATTTTGAAGGTATGTTAGGCGCAGGTCCGGTTGACGATTCCTTAGCACCCCTGTATTTAGAACGATTTATCAGCGATAAAACACAACAAAAAATTTATACACACATACAATCGGTTTTTGGAGATTTATCCGAATTAAAATCCGAACTAGAAAATGCTTTTAAATATTTGCGATATTACTACCCGCAGGCTGTTATTCCTAAAATATATACTTATAACTCTACGTTTAATTCGGGGGTATATATAGAGGATAGTTGTTTGGGTATTGGATTAGAAATGTATTTGGGAGCGGATAACGAAATTATCAAAGCAATACCCACAGAAGTTCTGCCACAGTTTATAAAAAATAATATGCATAAAAAAAATGTAGTGATAGACGCAGTAAGAGGCTGGTTTGAAATAAACTATTTACAATTAGAAACAGGTACAGATTTTTTAACTAACATTATTCATCAAGGAAAAATATTATACGCATTGGATGCGCTTTTGCCCGATGCTCCGGATAGTATAAAAATCCGCTGGCCGCAAAAAAAACTTGATTGGTGCGTTAAAAACGAATATAACATTTGGAAAGAAATAATTGATAAAAATATTTTATACACATCCGACCCTAAAGTAATAGAAAAATTTACCGCAGAAGCGCCCTTTACGGCAGGCTTACCGCAAGAATCACCCGGTCGTGTAGGATGTTGGCTGGGCTGGCAAATGGTAAAAGCATATATGAATGAGTTTCCTAAACTTAAATTACCCGATTTAGTTAAAGAAAACAACCCCAAAAAAATTTTAAAATACTATAAACCCCCAAAACCATGAGTGTAAAAAAATCAGAAATAAAAATTACGGTATCGCTGGATGAAAATAATTTACCGGTCGAAATGAATTGGACAGCCACTGATGCCGGTATTAACCAGGAACCTTGCAAAGCGCTTATTTTATCTTTATGGAATGAAAAAGAACAAAATACTCTGCGTATGGATTTGTGGAATAAAGATATGAAAGTAGATGAAATGAAAATGTTTTTTCATCAAACATTGCTTACCCTTGCCGATACCTTTGAAAAAGCAACAGGCGAAAAAAATATCAGTGAAGATTTAAGAGATTATTGTTTTCATTTTGCCGAAAAAATGAATATTTTACCACAGTAAAAAGCAATCATATTTTTTGTATATTGCATAAATTTATATGCTATGAAAAAAACTTTATCATGCTTATTTTTTCTGTTAATAATATTTATTTCTAAAAGCCAATGTCCGGGATGTATTGTCAATACTTCGTGTATAGTTAATCCGGCAGAACCTACGCTTTGTCCAACCACATTACCCGATGGATATGCAGGACAGCCTTATGATGAAGACATTACCTTTTGGATGCCTGAAATTTTTCAGGTAACCCAACCGGTAACACAAAATGTACACTTAGACCAATTAAAAATTTTAAATATTACGGGCTTACCCATGGGTTTAAATTGGCAAAGCAACAGCACCAACAACACTTATATTCCTTCGCCCGGAAATGAACACGGCTGTGCGAAACTATGCGGCACGCCTCTTATACCCGGCAGTTATAATGTTACGGTTTTTATAGAAGTTACCGTTACGCCCCAATCGGTAGGAGGCACAACCGTAGTTAACGAATCAATTGTTTTGCCATTACTTATTCATCCTAATCCCGTTGGAAATTCTGCATTTAATATGAGTACATCAGCAGGTTGTGCACCGCTGGCGGTAAATTTTACTCCAATTGTGCAAAGCGGTGGCAATCCATTATACACCTATGACTGGGATTTTGGCAACGGAGATACAAGTAATCTGGAGTTTCCGCCCACACAAATTTATACCGATAGCGGAACCTATTATGTTTCTCTTACCACATCAATTTCAGAATATACACTCGAGAGCGTTACCTTTAATGTTGGCTCAAATACCAATTGGTGTGGTGATGTGGAAGAGCCTAATATTTTTGGATGCACGGGCTCGCCCGATTTATTTTTTGAATTAAGGGATGCCTCCAGCACCGTAGTTTATACTTCGGCAGTTATTGATAATGTAATGACAACTTCCTGGAACAATCTAAATATTCTTTTAGATAATCCGCCTTACAGTTTACAGTTTTGGGATGATGACCCCATCAGTGTGAACGATAATCTGGGTATTTTTACTTTTTCACCGACAGCAACGGGCACATTTAATTTTTCGGGGGGTGGCGCATCGGGAAGCAGAACCATTGCCACACAAATTATCAACACCCTCAGTGACAACGATTCGGTTTTGGTATATCCAAGTCCCGCCAATCAAACGGTATTATTTACTCCCAATGATACAGTTTGTAGATTTAATCCAATTACCTTGTGGGTTGATGGCGGCTATCAGTATCAATGGTATATGAATGGCTCACCGGTGTTTGGAGCCATAGATTCAAGCTATACCCTTACTCAAGGTTCGGGTTATTATCAGGTGCAAATCAGTAATTCATTCGGCTGTTCTTTTTTAACCGATTCTCAATATATTCATTTTCATCCTACGCCCAACATCCCAAGTGTTTATCAAAACGGTTCAAATATTATTGCTGTATCGCAGGCTCCGATTTTACAATGGTATTACGAAGGACAACCTATACCCGGAGCTAATACTTTAACAATTCCTGCTGCGCAAAATGGATACTATTACATTATGGTAACCAATACTTTTGGTTGTACAGCCATATCAGATTCCATACTTATTACAAACGCTGAAATAAATGATTTATCCCTGGCAGAAAAAACCTTAAAAATTTATCCCGTGCCTGCAAGCAATGTACTAAATATAGATTTACAACTTCAGGATAGCTATTACATACAAATATCCGTAATTGAGGTTTCCGGAAAAAGTGTTTTTTCTACGCAATTGTTTACCAATAAACTGAGTGCATATCCAATAAATTTAGATTTGTTTGAATCCGGATATTACATTCTTCAAATAACCTTTAACGATATTTATATACTTAACAGACCGCTTATTAAACAGTAAATGCGCGCAATAATTCAGCGGGTTAAAAAAGCTGCCGTAGAAATAGAAGGTAAAACACATGCTGAAACCGGCAAAGGCTTGCTGATATTTATCGCATTTACCCACCATGATGCTGATTCAGAGATAGAAAAATTTGTACATAAAATATTACAATTAAGAATATTTCCGGGCGAAAAGGGATTGATGAATTTATCGGTAAAAGAAGTGAACGGAGAAATATTAATCATTTCTCAATTTACTTTATATGCCAATACTCATAAAGGAAACCGACCTTCGTTTTTTGATGCGGCAAAACCGCAAACAGCCATGCCTTTATACGAAAAATTTATATCAACCATGCAAAGCAACTATCCCGATAAAATAAAATGCGGAGTTTTTGGCGCAGACATGAAAGTACATTTAATTAATGACGGGCCGGTAACAATTATTTTAGAGAATTAATACCGCATACGAATGTCTTATAATAGCTAGAGTACGAAGAATATCAATGCCGCCCAAATATTTGTAGTCTTAAATTAACCACGCCATTCATGGCAAATGACAATTTGGGGTTTAATACTTAGCATGCTGCTAATAAGCTTAATTACTCTTTAGGGATAAAATGTAAGCTTCCCCAAAAATAGTACAGTTTAAAAGTAGAAAAAAGAATAACTTTAAACTGTAAGAACCTATGAAACGAGCATGATTCGTTAAACACAAACAAGCATGAAATTTCATCATGCGAGTTCCATCCGACCTATTTAAAATAAATTATTTACGGATGAAAAAAAGCAAATTTTCACCCGAACAAATTGCCCGCATACTCAAGGAGTTTGAGCAGGGCAAAAAAGTAGAAGAGATTACCCGGCAATATGGCATTAGCCGGGCGGCATTTTACAAATGGCGTCAACGTTATGGAGGACTGGATGCCAGTGAACTAAAGCG
>JBBIOU010000023.1:0-55806 GCA_037443205.1 Flavobacteriales bacterium
GTAATAGAGGGATTAACCAGTAGCCAGGCATATTTATTAGAACGGAAATTAAAAGCGATGAAATCCAAAAAATATTACGAGAACTTAAAAAAATATCCTGAAATGCGGCAAAGGGTAATTAATGAAATAAAGTCGCTGGTTCGACCCCGATAGCTATCGGGGCAGCCCGGGGAGCAGAGCCTAATCAACAAAATGGTTAGGCTTTTTTTATGTCAGTTTTTTGTGTCTATATCATTTATTCTAAAAAGCTAAACAGATTTTATGTTGGCACTACCGACAATTTTACTGTTCGATTGATGGAGCATAACACACCACGAGCGTTTGATGCATTTACTTCGCGTGGCATACCTTGGCAAGAGTATTTGGTAATAGAGGGATTAACCAGTAGCCAGGCATATTTATTAGAACGGAAATTAAAAGCGATGAAATCCAAAAAATATTACGAGAACTTAAAAAAATATCCTGAAATGCGGCAAAGGGTAATTAATGAAAGATGTTTGTCTGTATAGCCGTAAAATTTAAAATTTATTTGTAATATTGTTTAGCTGAACAGGTTGTTTATTTAAAAAATTTTTACATTCGTTTTGAACTTTAAACAAAATAACTTGTACAGAGGCAAGTGAATTCTTAATCAGAAAAACAGTATGAAATATAAAATAAAACAACCTATGCTTAAACCTAAGTATTATTTATTGCTTGCACTTTTATTAGCGCTTACATTCAGTTCATTAAGTTTTATCAATCATAAACCAATAAAAAAATATGTGGCTATGCACGAAGATAAACTAATTGTTTTACCTCATGGTAACGATTACAAAAAAGAATGGGCAAAAGTTGACTCTTTAGATAATAAAGGTTTGCCTAAATCTGCTTTAGAGGTTGTAAAAACAATTTATCAAAAAGCAAAAGCCGAAAAAAATACCAATCAGATAATTAAATCGGTTATTTATACGATAAAATATAACACTTATCTGGTTGAAGACGATTATGTAATTGCCCTTAGTGAACTAAATAAAATGGCTCTTGAATTAGAATCCCCTCACAAACAATTGGTTCATTCAATGATTGCCGAAGTATATTGGGGTTATTATCAAAGTAACCGTTGGAAGTTTATGAACCGTAGCGCTACGGTGCAGTTTAAAAATGATGATGTACGAACATGGGACCTGAAAAAACTTGCAGAACATGTTACCTACAACTATATATTGTCGCTTAGCAATGACCGTCTTACAAAAACTATTTCCATTGAATCATATACGCCTATACTGGAAGATAAGGTTAGTATTGACCGTAAGCTGCGTCCCACTTTATACGATTTTTTGGCACACCGAGCGGTAGATTTTTTTATGAATACCGAATATGATGTTACCAAACCTGCATATACTTTTCGAATAGATAAACCCGAATACCTGAGCGATGTGAATCAGTTTATAAATCTCAATTTGCAAAATAAAGATAGTCTTTCAACCAAATATTTTGCTTTATATATTATGCAAGACTTGTTGGGATTTCATTTACAGGACAAAGACCCGGAAGCGCTGGTAGATATAGATTTAAAAAGACTTAGTTTTGTTCGTACACATGCGCAATTTGAAAATAAAGATTCCTTATATTATAAAACCCTACAAACTTTAAAAAATCGTTATGAAAGCAATAAGGTAAGCGCACAAATAGATTATAAAATTGCGCTTATACACACTGCCCGGGCTGCTTTATATAATCCGGTTTTTTCTAACGATTACCAATGGGAAAATAAAATTGCACTTCAAATATGCGATGAAGCAATAAAAAAATTCCCGGGTAGCTTTGGAGCCAACGAATGTTTGTCTCTTAAAAATGAAATTTTAAACAAATCCCTGGAAATTAAAACAGAAGAAGTTGTATTACCAAATAAACCTAATAAAGCCTTAGTAAGTGCTAAAAATGTTTCCTCCCTGTATTTAAGAATTATTAAGCCCGGTTGGGACTTTAATCGCAAGCAATTTGATTCTGATGAAAAATATATGAAACATATTTTATCGGAAAAACCAATATACGAATGGGAAGTTAATTTAAAAGACGAGCAAGACTTTCAATTGCATAAAATGGAAATAAAATTACCCGCACTTGATTTAGGTTATTATATTTTAATTGCATCTCCTACTAAAGACTTTAGATTGGTAAATAATATTGTTACTTACCAGGGTATTGGAGTGAGCAATATTAGTTTTTTAGAAAGGCAACAAAATTATAATGAACAAAAACAAGAGTTTATTGTATTGCACAGAGAAACAGGAGAACCAATAAAAAATGCCAAAGTACAAATCATTCAACGCGAGTACAATTACAAAACCTACAGGTACGAATCCAAAAAAGCCGAATTAATTACCACCGATGAAAACGGTATGTTTAATATACCCTCTCCAAAAAGCGATTACCGCTATTTTAGTTTTCAAATATATAACGGTAACGACCGCCTGAATACCGATAAAGAATATTATCATTATCGAAACTATGCAAGCAATAAATATGATATTACCGAAACGCACTTCTTTACCGACAGGGCAATTTATCGTCCCGAACAAACAATTTACTTTAAGGGAATAAAAATATCTTCAAATGCCGAAAGAACCAATCCGCAATTGATTAAAAACAGCCGGGTAACCGTTACATTATATGATTATAATTCGCAGGTTGTGGCCGAACAAGAATTACAAACAAACGAGTATGGCTCTTTCAGTGGCTCTTTTACGGCACCTCAGGGCGTAGTTACCGGACAAATGTATATCAGTGACGGATATGGAAATAAATATTTTTCGGTTGAAGAATACAAACGCCCCAAGTTTGAAGTAAAATTCGAACCCGTTGAAGGTACGTATAAGTTGGGCGAAAAGATAAATGTTAAAGGCAAAGCTATGGCTTATGCCGGATCTAATATTGACGGGGCTAAAGTTACTTACCGCGTTGTGCGTAAAACTTACTTCCCTTATCGTTGGTGGTGGGGGTGGAATTATGACCGTTGGTCAAACAACGCAATGGAAATAACAAACGGTGAAATTCTAACAAAAGAAGACGGAACTTTTGATATTGACTTTACGGCCATTGCCGATAAACAGGTACCTGAAAAATACAAACCATCCTTTGC
The DNA here is from genome assembly GCA_037443205.1 of Flavobacteriales bacterium. Taxonomy (GTDB): domain Bacteria; phylum Bacteroidota; class Bacteroidia; order Flavobacteriales_D; family UBA2798; genus JBBIOU01. Next base: position 3,125 of record JBBIOU010000023.1, read on the forward strand.
TTTTACTGTATATGCAGAAGTTACTGATATCAACGGAGAAACCCACAGCGCCTCTACAACGGTTAACGTAGGATACAACGCAATGCTTTTATCAGTTAATATTCCACAAGATTTATCACAAAATCATAGAAATAAATTTCCAATTTCAGCTACTAATCTCAACTATCGCCCTGTTAACGTAAATGGGCGGATAAGTATATATAAATTAAAATCTCCGACAAGTTATTTTGTTGCGCGCAAATGGGATCAACCCGACAAACACGAACTCAGCAGAGAAGAATATTACAAGTTGTTTCCGAACGAAATGTATGCCGATGAAAACAATAAAACAAAATGGCCGAAAGACAAAAAAGTTTTTGAAATGTTTTTTGACACCAAGCAAAAAGATTCGATCAGCTTAACTGACCTCTCAAAATGGGAAACCGGTGAGTATGTTATGGAAGCTACATGCACCGACTCATTTGGAGAGGAAGTAAAAGACATCCGGTATTTTAATTTGTACGCAGAAAAATCAGGCAGTATGACGCAAATGAGCGACTGGTGGAACACAAATATTAAAAACTATTGTGAGCCAGGAGAAAACACACAATTTATCATCGGTACTAAAATGAAAAATGTTATTGCGCTTTATGAAATAGAGCACAGAGGTGAAATTGTTAAACGCGAATGGATTAACCTGAATAACGAGCAAAAACTCATGCAGATAGCCGTAGAAGAAAAACACAGAGGTAATTTTAGCGCACAACTAGTTTTTGTAAGAGATAATAGATTTTACAATTACCAACACTATATTTCAGTACCTTATACAAACAAGCAGATTGACATAGAGTTTAGCACATTTAGAAATAAACTGTTGCCGGGTGAAAAAGAAGAGTGGAAACTAAAACTAAAAGGTAAAAAAGGAGAAAAAGTAGCAGCAGAAATGTTGCTTGCTATGTATGATGCCTCTCTGGATGCCTTCGCTGCTAATAGTTTTTATATGCATTTATATGGTAGTTTTTATGCCCGCAATAGCTGGTATGCTAATACATTATTCGGAATCAGAAAAAATCATCAATGGAATAGTGAGTGGAATACTTATGTAGCTTTACCCTACCGCTATTACGATAAATTAAACTGGTTTGGATATAGTACTTACTATTACAATTATGGCGGAACATATAAAAATTTTAAATACCGTAGCAGAAATGGCCATGATGATCTTGATTATGGTTATGTAACAAATTCAATGTCTGAAGAAGCTGATTCAGAAATGAAGCCCGGCAATACAACCCGAACAGCATCACCACAAAAAGAATCAGCAAAATCAGCGGAAGCGTTTGCAGTGCATATACCATCTAAAGATAAAAACCAAGAAAAATTTGAGGAGAATGAAGATAAAAATGTTTCATCCGGCAAGGGAAATAAAAAAGGAGGAGATGATTTAAGTAATGTTAAAGCACGAAGCAACTTAAATGAAACAGCCTTCTTTTATCCGCATTTAGAAACAGATACCGAAGGTAATATATTGGTAAAATTTACCGCCCCCGAAGCGCTTACACGCTGGAAAATTATTGGTATAGCACATACGCCCGATTTAAAAACAGGCACTGTAGAAAAGGAACTCATCACCCAAAAAGAATTGATGGTATTACCCAATATGCCTCGATTTTTACGCGAGAATGATAAAATACATTTAGTTACCAAAATATCAAACATATCAGAAAAAGATTTATCCGGCACTGCACAATTGTTTTTATTTGATGCAATAAGCATGAAACCCTTAGACGAACAATTTGCAAATAAAAATGCACAAAAAACATTTACCGTAAAAAAATCACAAAGCGTACCGATAAGCTGGGAATTAACTATACCTGCCGGCATTGAAGCAGTTGCTTATAAAGTAGTGGCTAAAGCCGGAAACTTTAGCGATGGAGAAGAATCCGTGCTTCCGGTGCTTACCAACAGCATGTTGGTTACCGAATCAATGCCCTTACCTATTCGTAAAAAAGGCAGTAAAACTTTTACCTTTGATAAATTAATAAACAATCAATCTACTACTTTACGCCATCATAAATTAACTTTAGAATTTACCTCTAACCCTGCTTGGTATGCTATACAGGCATTACCCTATATGATGGAATATCCTTATGAGTGTGCCGAACAAACCTTTAGTCGTTATTACGCCAATTCTATTGCTCATCATATTGTAAACTCATCACCTAAGATAAAAGCAGTATTCGACACTTGGAAACAAACAAGTCCCGAAGCATTTTTATCTAATCTGGAAAAAAATCAGGAATTAAAAGAATTAATGCTGCAAGAAACACCTTGGGTATTGGATGCTAAAGACGAAAACGAACGTAAAAAGCGAGTTGCCTTGTTATTCGATTTAAACCGCATGAGCAATGAACTGGAACGAGCCATAAACAAGTTGCAAAAAATGCAGGTATCTAACGGTGCATGGCCATGGTTTCCCGGTATGCCCGAAAGCCGCTATATTACTCAACATATTGCCACAGGAATGGGGCATTTGGATAAATTAGGTATTACAACTGTTCGATCAAACAGCGATGTTTGGCAAATGCTGCAAAAAGCAATTAAGTATTTAGATCATAAATTAGTTGAAGATTACTTATATATTAAACGACATTATAAAAATTATAAAGAAAAACAATATATAGGATATTTTGAAATACAATATTTATATATGCGTTCTTATTACAGAGATATAAAAATAGATGGAACCCTGAAGGAAGCTGTGCAATATTATCGCGATCAGGCAACTAAATACTGGTTAAACTTTAATCTGTATGCGCAAGGTATGATTGCCTTGGCAGCACATCGCATGGAGATGAATAAACTGGCTGCAGACATAGTTAAATCCATACGCGAAAAATCTATTACAAGCGAAGAAATGGGCATGTACTGGAAAGATAATGTAGTTGGTTATTCATGGTACGAAGCGCCTATTGAAACACATGCTTTAATGATAGAAATGTTTGATGAAGTAGCAAACGACAACATTGCGGTAGAAGATTTAAAAGCCTGGTTGCTGAAAAATAAACAAACTAACGACTGGAAAACTACCAAAGCAACAGCAGAAGCTTGCTACGCATTATTACTCAGAGGTGTTAATCAATTGCTTGATGATGAACCCGTAGAAATTAAACTGGGTAACAATATAATTGATCCTAAAAAATCAGGAATTAAAACCGAAGCAGGAACAGGTTATTTTAAAACATCGTGGAATGGCAATGATATAAAACCCGATATGGGAAAAGTAACGCTTACGAAACAAAAAGACGGAGTAGCATGGGGAGGCTTATACTGGCAGTATTTTGAACAATTAGATAAAATAACTCCGCACAGTACCCCGCTAAAGATTAATAAAAAGTTATTTGTAGTTAAAAATTCGGATACCGGCCCGGTTATTACACCTATAGGTGATAACACCCAATTACAACCCGGTGATAAAATTCGTGTACGCATAGAATTGCGCGTTGACAGAGAAATGGAATATGTACACATGAAAGATATGCGTGCCAGCGGATTGGAGCCTGTTAATGTATTTTCGCGCTACAAATGGCAAGATGGATTAGGTTATTATGAAAGCACCAAAGATGCTGCTACTAATTTTTTCTTTGAATATTTACCAAAAGGAACACATGTGTTTGAATACGATTTATTTGTTACACATACAGGAAACTTTTCGAATGGCATTACTACCATACAATGTATGTATGCACCTGAGTTTACCTCACATTCAGAAGGTATCAGACTGAATATAATCGGAAAATAAAGCCACATCAAACTTGTGTAGCCATTGTTTAGATGAAATCCCCCCATAGCAATGGGGTCGACCCCCCATGATGAATATAACATCTCTGAATTAATTTTTCATCTGTAATATTATAATGCTGAAAAGTAGATGTTATTTTGTGCGGGCGGAGGCCCCGATAGCCATCGGGGTCGAACCCCCCATGATGAATATAACATCTCTGAATTAATTCTTCATCTGTAATATTATAATGCTGAAAAGTAGATGTTATTTTGTGCGGGCGGAGGGACTCGAACCCCCATGCCGTGAAGCGCTAGATCCTAAGTCTAGTGCGTCTACCAATTTCGCCACGCCCGCTCAAATCATTTAATGAACAAATATCTATTGATTTATTAATAGATAACAGAGTGCAAAAGTATAAAAAGTATTTTAATTAACAAAACAATCCTAAGCAGTCATTTAGCCGCCATAATCGCAGTTTTTATGTTCGCAATCGGTTTGTATTTTGTTATCATTATTTAAAAATTCGGATTTGCGTTTTTCCAACTCGTATTTTTCATCATTAGTTAGTTTAACCGATTGAATAATATCTTCTATTTCAGTTATTATTTTTTCGGGGGTATTCATATATGCTGTATGTTCTTTAATATCTATCATTATAGCTTCACGGATGGTAACAATTTCAGTATTAAAAATATTTGTTTGTTTTTGTATTGCTTCTAAAGTTTTTAAAATTTTAGCATGTTGTCCACTGCCTAATAAACTGCCTCCGCCATAATCCCACATACCTCTAAAATAGTTTGAATAAAGCGTACTTACATGTCCTTCTTCTCCGTACGTTTCAAGCATTAATTTAAAATATTTATCATCATTAGTGCCAATAGTAGATTTTGCTTTATCGTATAGCAGCGCAAAATTTTTTCTAAATCCGGGTGAAGTACATTCTGCAAAACAGCTTGGGCTTAAGCCACAGAGCCATGGTTGTGTTGTGTCATTTTCGTGCACAAAAGCATCTATGGCATGATAAAATTTGTCATCACTTAATTGCTCTACCTTGGTTTGTAAGTTTAAGGCTATTTTATTTCCTGTTTCTATTGATTTAAAATAAAATTTTGCCAAATCATCTTCTGTTTTAATGTTAAACCATTCGTCATACATGGCAGTTAATATATTTATATCAGCTTCGTTAAAATGATTTTGCCAGATATTAATTACCCATGCAGGAACAGTTTTATCTGACTTAAGTGTATCTGTTTTAATATCGCTCTCCAGGTGGTTTGTTTCTTTTTTTACGCTACAAGCATGCAAGCCAAGAATAAATAAAAATTGCGCAATAATTTTCATAAACTTCGAAATAGGTTAAACATTTATTTCTAAAACCACAGGGCAATGGTCGGAGTGTTTGGCTTCGGGTAAAATAACAGAACGGGTTAGATTTTTTTCCAGATTATTTGTTGCCATGTGATAATCTATACGCCAACCCAAATTTTTAGCTCTGGCATTGGCTCTAAAACTCCACCAGGTGTATTGATGAGGTTCTTTGTTAAAATATCTGAAGGTATCTATAAAACCACTTTGAATAAATTTATCCATCCATTCGCGTTCTTCGGGTAAAAAACCGCTTGAGTTTTTATTGCTTATCGGGTTATGTATGTCAATGGGTTTATGGCAAATGTTGTAGTCGCCCGAAATAATGAGTTTAGGTATTTTTTTACGGAGTGTAATAGTGTAGGGTAAAAAAAAGTCTAAAAACTTCATTTTAAAAGCTTGTCTTTCATCACCGCTACTGCCGGAGGGGAAGTAAACGCTAATTAAAGAGAACGCGTCAAAATCGGCACGTAAAATTCTTCCTTCGGCATCATATTCATTTTGCCCGCAGCCATATTCTACCTGCATGGGTTTATGTTTACTGAGTATGGCAACCCCGCTGTATCCTTTTTTTTGGGCAGGATACCAATAGGTGTAATATCCCAATGCTTCAAAATCTAATATGCCTATTTGTTCGGGATCTGCCTTAATCTCTTGCAGGCAAACTATATCCGGGTTTGCTGATTTAAGCCAATCTAACCATCCTTTGCTTATAGCAGACCGAATACCGTTTACATTGTATGTTATAATTTTTTGCTTCACTTGGCGTATATATAATGTTTAATTTAGCGAAATTAGATTTTTTCATTGAGAAAATTATTATTTATAACAACTATATTTTTTAATCTGTTGGCGAATAGCCAAAATAATGTGCGAACGAAAATAATTTCCGTAGAGCAAGGTAAAATTATTTTAGATACGTTAACCTTGGTTCCGGGTACATTTAAGATATTATACAAAGGCAATAATCTCGATACTAATGCTTATTTTCTGGATGAAATAAAAGGTGTTTTGTATATAAAAGACAGCGCCTATCTTGACACGATCGAAGTAAGTTATCGGGTTTTTCCATTTAATTTAAATAAAACTTATGCACATAAAAGCGCAATGAATATCGAACAAGGAGAAATAAAATTTAATAATCCGTTTAAATATACCTTAGATAATAAAGTTGAAGATATATTTAATACGGGAGGATTAAATAAAAGTGGAAATATTTCAAGAGGTATAACTGTAGGCAATAATCAGGATTTAGCCGTAAATTCAAATTTAAGTTTACAACTATCGGGTAAACTCAGCGATAAAGTAAATGTTTTGGCTTCTGTAACAGATAATAACATACCCATCCAGCCCGATGGAAATACGCAGCAACTCCAGGATTTTGATCAGGTTTATATAAAGGTTTATACCGATAATGCCTCGTTGGTAGCCGGTGATTTTTGGATGAAACGCCCCCGAAGTTATTTTATGAATTACAACAAACGTACACAGGGAGCCTCATTTAATATATTGTTTGGAGAAGAAAAGGATAAAAATAAAGTTTTTAATGATATTCGGATTAGCGCTGCAGTATCTAAAGGAAAGTTTGCCAGAAATACTATTCAGGGCTTAGAAGGTAACCAGGGGCCTTACCGTTTGCGGGGTGCAGAAAATGAAACATTTATTATTGTGCTTGCGGGCACCGAACAGGTATATATTGACGGAGAACTTTTACAGCGTGGTCAAGAAAAAGATTATGTGATAGATTATAATACCGCAGAATTGATTTTTACACCCAACCGCCCCATTACCAAAGATCGCAGGATAATTGTAGAGTTTCAGTATTCGGATAAAAACTATGCCCGCTCTATTGTTGAGGTAAATGATTTTTTTACTTTTAAAAAATGGCAATTAGGGATTAATATCTATTCAGAACAAGATGCAAAAAATCAACCTTTACAACAAATTTTGAGTGATGAAGATAAACTACTCCTTGCGTCTGTAGGTGATAGCTTACAAAATGCCATTACTTCCAGTATAGACAGTACGGGATTCATTAACAATCAAAACATGTATAGTATGGTAAGCATACTGGGATACGATTCTGTTTTTGTGTTTTCGGTTAATCCCGACAGCGCATTGTACAAACTCAATTTTTCTTTTGTCGGGCAAGGCAGAGGCAACTATATACAATCAGGTTTTACTGCATTTGGTAAAATTTACAAATGGGTTCCGCCCGATACCGTAAATAATGTAATCATTAAAAAAGGAAATTACGAACCTGTTATCATTCTGGTTTCGCCCAAGCAAAGACAAATGGTTAGTGCAACAGCAAAATATCATTACAAAGAAAACAACGCCATTTACCTGGAGGCAGCATACGCTAATTTTAATCAGAATACTTTTTCTGACTTGCACAAAAAAGATGATGCGGGCATTGCTTTAAAAACAGGCATTACCCATAAGCAACAATTAAGTACTAATGATAACCCCTGGGTTTTACTTGCAAATGCCGAACTGGAATTTACGCAAAACACATTTGTACCCATCGAACGATTCAGGGCAGTTGAATTTGAAAGAAACTGGAACATACTAACACAGACCTTAAAAAATAATCAGTTGATAAGCGATGCCCAAATCGGGCTGGAGAAAAAAAATTTAGGGAGAGTATTGTATGCACTTAATTCATTTATATCGGGCAACGATTTTACCGGAATAAAAAATAATTTAACAACTCATATCAACACAAAAGGATGGACTATCAACGGCAGCGGAAGCTATCTGCAAACGTCCGGGTTAAATCAAACACGTTTTTTACGACATAAGTACCTGATAAGTAAAACATCAAAATACATCACCCTGGGTTACCGCGATGAGCATGAACATAACCTGTTTTATTTTCCGGGTAGCGACAGTTTATTAAAAAACAGTTACCGCTTTTATGATTGGGAAGCATTTATACAAAACCCTGATACTTTGGCTATACAATACGGACTTTTTTACCGCCAGCGGACAGATTGGTTGTATGACACGACTACGCTTAATAAAGCTGCGGTTGCCGACCAATATGGCGCACGTATTGCTTTGATACAATTTAAAAATCATCAAATACGAGCCCAGTTTGCCAATAGAATACTTAGAATTACCGACAGCCGCCTAACAACCCAGCAACCCGAAAACTCATTACTTACACGCTTTGAATATGATTTAAAACTTTTTAAATCGGTTATAACCGCTTCAGTATTTTATGAAACCGGAACGGGGCAAGAATTAAGAAAACAATTTATTTATGTTGAAGTTCCCGCAGGACAAGGACAATATGCCTGGATTGATTATAACCAAAACGGTGTAAAAGAATTAAACGAGTTTGAAATTGCCGTATTCCCCGACCAAGCTTTGTATATACGCTCGTTTATACCGGGAGATGATTATGTACGGACATACAATAACCAGTTTAGTCAAACACTAAACATTAACCCGGCACGCATCTGGGCAAATAAAAAAGGAATCAAAAAAATGTTGGCTTTATTCAGCAACCAGGCGGCATTTCGTATAGACCGAAAAACAAGTTTGATTGATGCATCAAAAGCCTATAACCCTTTCCTGAAAGAAATAGCAGATACTTCTTTACTTTCAATGAACTCACTTTTTAGAAATACACTTTTCTTTAATCGCTCGGGTTATGTTTTTTCATGTGATTATACATATCAGGAAACAGGCTTAAAATCGTTGCTGGCAAATGGCTTTGATTCCAGAAATAACCAATCGCATCAATTTCGTTTGCGTTGGAACATAATTAAAACTTTTGCATTTTTTTTAGAGACAGAAAAAACAGGTAAAAGCAATCTATCAGATTTTTTAAATAACCGAAATTATTTTATTAAGCAACAAAATATTAAACCTAAATTTTCGTGGCAGCCGGGCAACGTGTTTCGTTGGAGCATAGAAGGAGAGTATGTTGAGAAACGTAATGCTCCCGATTACGGAGGCGAACAAGCATTTATTACAAATTTAGGCACCGAAATGCGATATAGTTCGGCTAATAAAGGGAGTATTTTGGCAGGGTTTAATTTCATACAAATTAATTATACCGGAGCAGGAAATTCGCCAGTTGCATTTGAGATGTTAAACGCCCTGCAAAATGGTAAAAACTATACCTGGAATGTTTCCTGGCAGCAAAATCTGTCGAAAAATATGCAGTTGAATATAAATTATTTAGGCCGAAAATCAGAAACAACCAAAATAATTCACACCGGAAACGTACAGGTAAGAGCATTTTTTTAACGCCCAAACGAATCACACATACACACGCCTTATGTTAATAAGCCAAAAAATTCGGTGATTAATAACAAACTTGGTATTAAACAATTAGAATTTTTAAATCTGAATTGGAGTTATTTAACGATTATTCTGCCTAATTCTTCTGAAATTATTTTTTTTACTTCGTTTAGCAGTAATTGTTGTCTCAATAATTCATCAATTTCTTGTTCAGATAAATTAAGTTTTAGTTTTTCCTGCAATTTATAGGTTAGTTGTAATATATGTTTTAGTTTGTATGAATAAATAGCATTTCTTACCGTTAAACTTATTTTATCGCTTTCGGTTTTGGTGCGAATGCGGTATTTTTCGTTCCATTTAGGACTAATGGTATAAGGAAGACTAATCATGTCAATAGCCGTTTTGTTTAAACCATTTTCTGTTTTTTGCAAAAAATATTTGTCGGTAAGTATTAAATTATTTTCAAGTGCAAGCATGTATTCATCAACAATGGCTTTAAGTTCGGGAGTTTTTAATTCAAGTCCGTCTTGTTGTAATTCAAATAAAATATATTCGGCAACGGTTGTTATCAGCAGTTCTTTTTGTTTGGCTTCATTTTCTATTTCAAACTCCAGTTGTTTGTCGGCATAATTTAAAAGTAAGCGCACCAGGTTTTGTTCCTGTGGCAATAATTCATCCAAAATTTTTTCTTCGGTTTTTTGAACTTCGTTGGTTAGATGTGTTTGGGTAGTTTCGGGCAGTGCTTCGTTGCCGGGTTGATTTTTAATTTTTTGTCTGCGCAGTTTATTTAATTCAAAAATCAGGGTTTGTTCATTAATATCAAAAAGCCTGCTACATTCTTTGATATATACCGAGCGCATGATGGCATCGGGTATAAGGGCTATGGAAGTTACAATTTCTTTTATAAGTGCGCTTTTTTTTACGGGATCGTTTTTTGCTTCTTCGTAAAGCAAGCCGGTTTTAAACAGTAAAAAATCTTTTGCTTGCTGATGGATAAAATTTTCAAGTTCTTGTGAGCTTACTTTTCGCGCATACGAGTCGGGGTCGTCTCCATCCGGAAACAATACAATTTTTACATTCATCCCTTCTTCCAGTATCATATCTATTCCTCTGAAGGATGCCTTTATGCCTGCAGCATCGCCATCATATAGGATAGTAATGTTGGGCGTGTAACGTTTTATTAAACGTATTTGCCCGCTGGTTAATGATGTTCCGCTTGATGCCACAACGTTTTCTATCCCGGCCTGATGAAGTGAGATTACATCGGTATATCCTTCTACCAAAAAACAATTATCATTAGCTACGATTGCTTTTTTGGCAAAATATATTCCATAAAGTATATTACTCTTGTTGTATATTTCGGTTTCAGGGCTATTCAGATATTTAGGTTCTTTTTTATCGTTTTTCAGTGTGCGTGCACCAAAGCCTACTACTTTGCCGGTAAGGTTATGAACAGGGAAAATTACTCTTGCTCTGAAAAAATCAAAATATCTTTCATCTTTTTGTTTTACCAGTCCGGTTTTTTCTAACAGATTTAAAGCGTATCCTTGCTCATTAGCTGTTTGTGTAAGGTTTTGGTAGTCATCGGGTGCATAGCCCAACTGAAATTTTTCGATGGTAGGCAAGTTAAAGCCTCTTTCTTTAAAGTAACTTAGTCCAACAGATCGTCCTTCATCAGTGTAGTGTAAATTTTTGGTAAAATGTTTTTGTGCAAATGCAGCTAATATGTATAAACTTTCTTTTTCATTTTGCTTGGCAATTTGTTCGTTGTCAAGAGCGGTTTCTTCGATTGTGATATTATATTTTTGAGCCAGGTAGCGCAAGGCATCGGGATAGCTCATTTTTTCATGTTCCATTACAAAGTTAACCGAGTTACCGGCAGCTCCGCAACCAAAACATTTATAAATACCTTTTGCCGGGCTAACTGTAAAAGAGGGTGTTTTTTCGTTATGAAACGGACATAAACCAATATAATTTACCCCTCTTTTTTTTAATGCCACAAAATCAGCAACCACTTCTTCTACGCGGGCTGTTTCAATAATTTGTTCTATGCTGTCTTTGCTTATCAATATTCTATTTGTTTTATAAGTTCACCGTTTTCATTATAAAACATCCACAGGCCAAAACGTTGGTCGTTTTTGTAATAGCCAATGTATCGGGGATTGCCGTTGGGATAAAATGTTACGGTTTTTCCATCCATTTTTCCCATGGTATATTCACATTCGCTCCATTTAATGCCGTTTTCATAATAATAGATCCATGTGCCATGTCTTTTTCCTTGAAAAACTGTGCCGGTATATTTAATTTGACCGTTAGGGTAACTAACTATGTTTTCGCCTTCTTTTAGTTCCTCGGGCATCATCGGATTTTCACCTTTGTTTGCTTCAACGGTTTCGCCTGCTTTAATGCTATCGGTTTTTTTGTCGGTATTATTACTGCAAGACACCGAAATAAAGATTAAAAGGTATAAAAAGTATTTTTTCATATTGATTATGATGTTTACCACAAATTTACAGATTTGTTTAGTGTTTAAAAAATTTACTTTTACCCGTATTAAGTATGAGCATACTTTATTTTTGTTCCATGGCGTATATAACACAAATGCCGCCTTCATTCATAATAACTTGCTTTCCTCCACGAACTTCCCAAGAGAATAATTAATTTAGGTATAATGATTTTTAACGTATTATACTATCATTATCTTTGTAAAAAAGATGGGATTACAGGCCGATATAAGAACCTTGAATGAGCAAGATTTGAAGCATGCCTTTGAAGGCATGAATGAAAAACCATTTCGTGCCAAACAAGTTTATGAATGGTTATGGAAAAAATCGGCTCGCGGATTTGATGAGATGACTAATTTGCCCAAAGACTTACGACAAAAACTATCATCACAGTTTAGTTTTCATACTTTAACAGTTGCCGATAAGCAAATTAGCGCAGATAAGACCATCAAAGTAGCTTTTAAATTATTTGACGGAAATGTTGTAGAAGGAGTATTAATACCTACCCCAAAACGCATGACAGCTTGTATATCATCGCAGGTAGGTTGCAGTCTTACCTGCAGTTTTTGTGCTACCGGAAAATTAAAACGCATACGCAATTTACACGCACATGAAATATACGACCAGGTAGTTTTTTTAAAAAACATGGCTCAAGAAACCTATAATATACCGCTTAGTAACATTGTGTTGATGGGCATGGGCGAACCGTTATTAAATTACAATAATGTTTTGCAAGGGATTGAAACAATAACCTCCCCCGCAGGACTTGGAATGTCGCCCCAGCGTATTACACTCTCTACGGCCGGAATTGCAAAAATGATAAAAAAACTGGGTGATGATAATGTAAAATTTAACCTTGCACTCTCTTTACATGCAGCCAACGATGAAAAGCGCAATAAAATAATGCCTATTAATGAACAAAACAGCTTAGATTCTTTGGCAGAGGCATTGCAATATTTTTATGAAAAAACAGGCATACGTGTTACTTTTGAATATATTGTTTTTAAAGATTTTAATGATACCCTAAAAGATGCACAAGAATTAGTTGAATTTTGGAAAAAAGTACCGGCTAAAATTAATATTATCGAATATAATCCCATTGATGGTGGAATTTTTGAACAAACAACCCCCCAAAGACTTAATGCCTTTGTGGCATATCTTGAAAAAAATAAAATTATCGTAAACGTACGCAAAAGCCGCGGAAAAGATATTGATGCAGCATGCGGACAATTAGCTAATAAAAACAATGCAGTACTTAAATAAACCAATGGTAAATATTTTTATAATTGCAAGCCTTGTGTTTACGCTACTTCTTGCTCTGCCCGCAAGTGCACAAAATTTGCCTGTAACCTGGGGAGCCGAACAAAAATTTGAAAAGCGTATTCGTATCAGCAATTTGATGGCAGGAAAGGATAATTATTTTTATGTGGTAAAACGCAATACTTCCAAAAAAAATCAAAACACTTTTATCATAGAAAAATATCAATCGGATAATGTAATACCGGTAGCTGCCTCAACATTTGTTTTGCCTGATATCAATTCCAGACAAAGTAATTTTGAAGATATTATCGTTTTGGAGAATAATATATGGCTACTGGTATCGCAATATATTAATGAACAAAAGCATAAACTTGCCTACGCAATGCAAATTGATAATTATACGCTGCAAATAGTTAGTAATCCCATTGAGATAGACCGGATTAACATAATTAACCCTAACCGCATGCCGGGTTTTGATTTTAAAACCGATAAAAACGCTAAACATCTACTGGTATATCATCATCATTTGTATGAAAAATACAATAATGAAAAGTTTTCATATAAAGTTTATAATGCCTATATGCAACTACAATGGAAAAAAGATATAGAGTTGCCTTACAGAGATAAAGAATTTACGGTTAGCGATTACAAGCTGGATGATGCGCTCAATGTATATATGCTTAGCACTTTTACTCCCGAAAAAATAAAAGGTCAGGATACACGTAATGCTACTACCAACAGATATGTACTATTGGCATATTACCCTAAAGAAAATAAAATTAAAGAGTTTGAAATCAGCTTAGGCGATAAATGGGTGTCGGCAGTTACTTTTGAACTTGCACCTAACGGGGATTTGGCCATAGGCGGGTTTTACAGTAATACTCCGCAATATTCCTTAGCAGGTACTTTTTACTTGCGCATCAATCAGTACAATCAGCAGGTTGTCAGCAAGGCACTGAAAGCATTTGATACAGGATTTATGCGCCAGTTTATGCCCGAAAAAAAAATAAAAAAAGGAAAGGAATTGTCTGATTTTTATTTTGACCATTTTATAGTAAGAGAAGACGGCAGCGCCTTGTTTATTGCCGAACAATATTATATGCAAATAGTTTACAATTACAACGACCCCTTTGGCTATCCTTACGGATATTACACTCCGGGTTTTTATTCGCCTTATTATTTTGGCAGAACAACTTATAATTACCAGTATTATTATAACGACCTGATAGTAGTAAGCGTAAATGCAGCAGGCGATATACAATGGACTAAAAAAATACCTAAACGCCAGATGAGCACCAATGATGGAGGTTATTACCTGTCTTATTCATTAGGTGTTACCAAAAACAATATTTACATATTATTTAACGATAACCGAAACAATGCAAAATATTATGGCAACAATTATAATGAACCGCAATTAATGACCCGACCTAATAAATCAATTGCTACACTTATAAAAATTGATAATACAGGTAAAACAGAATGGACAGCCTTGTTTAATACAAAAGACAACAAATTAGTATTACGACCCAAAATGTATTTTCAGGCAGATACCAATAAACTTTTGATTTTTTGCCAAAAAGCAAATAATTATAAATTCGGAATGTTGGATTTGAAATAAACCCGGAAAAGTCATTAGACTTTTTTCTCGGCAAGCCCGGTGTCTAAGATTTTGTAAAGAATTTCTTGTAATATTTTTTAAGGTAACAAATTCTAATAAGTCTAAAACAACGTTAACCCCGATACCCCCCACACTATGCGTGTCTAATACAAATTTTGTTTTATCACACATTACGCATTAGCATGCGTAACGTTCGCCTGATGGCGGATAACCCAAATCCCACCCGATACCCAACACACTCAGCATTAGAAATTATTTCTAATGCTGAATTAGGGTTTATTAAACTCGCTGATGCCAAGGCTGCACAATAAAATAATATGTAATGCTCTCCACCTTTTGGGCGAGATGGAGGGGGTGTATTAACCCAAATCCTGTCCGCATACATACGCGCTTGCATCAGTCTGAGAAAAATTCGATGGCTGATTACAAGTTTGGAATAAAATATTATTCTTTGTTTATGGCATATACGGCAACCGGAGTGATTTTTTTTGTGCCCTTATAAAAAAGCCACATACTACCCGCCAATAAAAGATGCCCTAAATCATTTTGATTAAACCATAAGTCATCAACCGATATTTTTAATGCGTGTACAAGGGCTGACATTGCAAGAATAAAAATACCCAAAAAAATAAATTGACCTGTAGTGTTTTTATATTTATAATACAACCATATCTCTAAGCTTAAACCCATTAATAATATGCCCATAATAGCATGAGTTTCTACAACTTCAAATTGCATTAAGTAGAGCATACTGATTAAACAGATAACAAATATTAGCCAATTACTTAAAACAAGCAGTGTATAATATTTATTGCCAAGAAATGATTTAACTCTTAAAATAATTGCATGTGCAAAAAATGCAACACCCACCATACTAAAAAACCATGCCGGTATGTGACCCTGTTTGCCAAAATAATACATTAATCCATGACCAATTACACCTCCGCAAAAAAATGAAATACCCATGAACAGAAAAAAATAATTAAATATTATTTGCTCCGGTTCCCGGTTATTTATTTTTTTAAGTTTAATAAATGAATAAAAACAAATTGCTGAAATAATCAGATCGGTAATTATGGTCATTGGCTCAAGCCAGGTGATACCAAATAATTCGAAAGAAATTTTATTGTCTAAGTTCATGCTTTAATTGGTGCACAAAGATAATTGGTTTTATTACTTTGCCCAAATATTTTTGTTTAACTCTAAAAGTCAGTTTTCTTTTTTGGGATTAATTTAAGTGGATTTTTATTTCATCCAAAATTGCTTGCTCTTCTACTGAAATATTTCCTTCCAGCTTAGCTGCTTTTTCTATGAGTGTATACATTTTTTCTTTATGTTTTTGTTTTTCGGGAATACGCAATACCAGTTGTTTGTTTTTGGCCAACTCAATCATCGAATTCACCTTGTCTTTATTATAGCCCCATTTTTTGGTGAGTTTATTTATAAATGCCAATTCTTTCTCTGCTAAATTATTATCGGCAGCAACCATTATCAATACGTTATTAAAGGCATAATCGCGCACATCGTACAGCACGTCTAAATCATCGGGGTTAAGTTGAGTTACTCCTTTTTGACGAAAATTATTTTTGTAGATATTGATATAATAATCATTATTGCATAAAATGTCAACAATCCATTCGTATTCTGTGCTGTTTAAGGGTGTGCCGCAATATTGGCAATCAATATCAATCGTATCGGCAATATTCCCGCCACAGCTTGGACAACTATGCGCATACAACATACCCTGCGCTGTTTTTGAATTTATTTTTTTTGTCATAACCATTATCATATTCTCTGCTACGGGTGCCGCATCAAGTTTTTTAAATTCACCCTCAATTTTTACACGCTGGCTGGTTTTTTTTAATGAAAATACCAAATAATATTGTTCGTTTTCCTGAAATAAATCAGTAAGAGTAATGTTGTTTATGTATAAGCGATTGTAAACATAATTTACCGCATTTATTTTTTTTGCTTCGCTTTCATAAAAACTATTGCTTACAAAGCGCCTCATCAATTCGGGTTTTTTATGAATGTGCGCAGCCATTATTTGCATAAAGGCATTGCTGGCTTTATCTTCTGATAATTGAACTGAAAAATCTTGAATACCCGAAAGCTCCTGGCGTATTTTTTTAGTGCATTTACCTTGTTTGCTTAGTTTCTGGGGTTGGTTAAAGTAATCATCAGCTTGTGTTATTTCGGTCAATACCCAATCATAATCACCCAAATAAGTAATGGTATGACAGTGGTTGCAACGGCTTATTTCACCCTTATCGTAAGGTAAATCTGCTCCGCATTTCGGACAGTTATTAGAGTTATATAAATTAAATTCCTTTGTTCCGTTTTTTCTGATAAATGACCAGTATTCTATATTTTCTAATGGGCCACCATGACTTAAATAGGGATATTTTTTAGAAACAAATTTATCCATCATGGTATAATGTATAAATACGTGTGCTATATGATAATTGCCATCACGTTCTATATTATCAATAAAAATTTCTTTTATCAGTATGTTTTCTATAATGTTGGTTTGTTCTAAAATATTCATCATTTTAAACTGTATGTTAAAACGCTGATATATTCCATCCGAAATCCATCTTCGCACTTTTGATAAATCTTTATTCATCCATGCCTGTTGAATTTCTGAGAAAGCTTTCTTTACTTTTTCTAAAAAAATCTGTTCATCAAATTCGGGATGTTGCTCTTTAAACCAAAGCGGAATCGGAAATTTTGCCCGGTTTGATTTATAAAAAGAAGGCAATTGATTGAACCCCGAACGCGCTACATATGATTTTTTACTATAATGAAGTATTACTAACAATACGGCTAATACAATCATATTATACGGAAAAGGAATAAGTACCATAATGTAGTAAATAATCTCAATTAGCGCTAATATATCACCTCCGTCACTATCGCTTTCAAAGCCACCTCCTCCGCCACCACCGGCACCGGCATATGCATATTCAAAACATATACTAAGAAGCAAGTAAACGGATATAAAACGCAACAAATTTTTCATGGTATATATTCGTTTGTTTATACTAAATTAATGATTTATATATAATAAATAGCATAAAGTCATAATTTGAAATTAAACCCCTATTACCTATCAGTATGCGTATTGCTTGCCTGATGGCGGATAAGCTAAATACCTGCCGGACTTTTTTTAATTCTTTGAAGTTGTATATACACAAAATTTATTTGATGTATTTTGCTCCATTCGGTAGCAAGTTTAGTTATAAACTCCGGGTCGTTATCCATCTTCTTACCTAAATATAAATAACCTGTCAGGGCTACATCGTTAATCTTTATAGAACAATTTGGAATTTAAAACAATCCTAATTACTTTATTTACAAAAAATGTTATCCCCAAAAAAGCAATTATCCGTTAACTACATCCCGGCCTATGCTGTTGTAATAAAAACCTAATTTTCTCATTTGTGCCAGGTCGTATAAATTTCTTCCGTCAAATATTACTTTCGATTTTAATAAGGTGGCCATTTTTTCAAAATCGGGTGTTCTGAATTCTGACCATTCGGTGGCAATTAACAGAGCATCAGCATCGCTTAAGGCATTATATTCGTCATTTGCGTAGTACAGTTTTTCGCCATATATTTTTTTTACATTATTCATGGCTTCGGGGTCGAAAACAGCAATACTCGCACCGTTTTTAAGTAGTTCATCTATCATATATAATGCCGGTGCTTCGCGTATATCATCCGTATCGGGTTTAAATGCCAGTCCCCACAAAGCAAATTTTTTATTTTTAAGATTATTATTAAAATACGCTTTAACTTTATTTACCAGTTTTAATTTTTGTTTTTCGTTTACTTCTTCTACGGCATGAATGATACTAAAATCATATCCCGATTCTTTGCCTGATTTAGCCAATGCTTTAACATCTTTAGGAAAGCAACTGCCACCATAACCAATACCGGGGAAGAGAAATCTTTTGCCTATGCGCGTATCAGAGCCAATTCCAATACGCACCATGTCAACATCTGCGCCCACTAATTCACAGAAATTTGCAATTTCGTTCATAAAAGTAATTTTGGTAGCCAGAAAGGCATTGGCTGCATATTTGGTAAGTTCGGCCGATTTTTCATCCATAAAAATTATCGGGTTGCCCGAGCGCACAAACGGTTTATAAAGTTCTTCCATAATTGTTTTGGCTCTGGCAGAAGAAGTGCCTACAACTACCCGGTCGGGTTTTAAAAAATCATCAACAGCAAATCCTTCGCGCAAAAATTCGGGATTTGATACTACATCAAACTCGCAGTTTGCATGTTTGGCTATGGTGTTTTTTACTTTTTCGGCAGTACCCACGGGAACGGTACTTTTGTCAACTATTACTTTATAATCTTTAATAATTTTACCTAATTGATCTGCCACGCCCAAAATATAGCTCAAATCTGCCGAGCCGTCTTCTCCGGGAGGAGTAGGCAAAGCCAGGAAAATTATTTGGGCCACATCAACGGCTTCCTTTAAATCGGTTGTAAATTTTAAGCGAGCCTGTTTTATATTTCTTTCAAACAAAACATCTAAGTGAGGTTCGTAAATAGGCACTTCGCCATTGCGCATACGGTTAACTTTATCTGCATCAATATCAACGCAAATTACGTTGTTACCTGTTTCTGCAAAACAAGTGCCTGTTACTAATCCTACGTAACCTGTTCCTACTACTGCTATTTTCATTTTTTATAATTAACTTGTTTAAACATTATTTTTATACTGCAAATTTGTAAAATATTTAAGAGTTTATTGATTTACAAATTCTAAAACAGAGTCGGTAATAAATTTAAGTTGTTCGTTGCTAAGTTCGGTATGCATGGGTAGAGATATTACACATTTGCACAAAGCTTCGGTTACCGGAAAATCTCCTTCCTTATAACGTTCATCGCGATAGGCTTTTTGCATGTGCAAAGGAATGGGGTAATAAATCATAGCAGGAATATTGCGTGCGGCAAGATGTTCGCGCAGTTTATCTCTGTCAACCCCGCATAATTGCAAGGTATATTGATGAAAAACATGGGTGCTGTTTTTTGCTCTTACCGGTGTTTTTATTTTAGGATTATTCGCAAAAGCATTGTCATAATAACTTGCTGCTTTGTTTCGGGCAACTGCATATTCATCCAAATGTCGCAATTTAATTCTTAATATAGCCGCTTGCAGGCTATCTAATCGTGAATTAACGCCTACTTCATCATGTATATATTGAACCGATTGCCCATGATTAGCAACCATTCTTATTTTTTTAGCCAGTTCGTCATCATTGGTAAAAATAGCCCCACCATCGCCAAAACAACCTAAGTTTTTGGAAGGAAAAAAAGAGGTGCAACCAATTGTACCAATGGTTCCTGCTTTTTGTTTTTTACCATCCGAAAAAACATAATCCGCTCCAATAGCTTGTGCAGTATCTTCTACTACAAAAAGTTGATGTTCTTTGGCAATTTTAATGATGGGTTCCATATCGGCACATTGCCCAAACAAATGCACCGGCACTATGGCTTTTGTTTTGGGTGTAATGGCTTTTTTGATGGCTTCCGGCTCAATATTAAAAGTTTCGGGATTAACATCTACTAAAACAGGTTTTAATCTTAATAAGGCAATCACTTCGGCTGTTGCCACATAGGTAAAAGAAGCAGTTATTACTTCATCTCCGGGTTGCAAACCCAGCGCCATCATGGCTACCTGCAGAGCATCTGTTCCGTTGGCACAAGGAATAACATGCCTGGCGCCTAAGTATTTTTCCATTTCTGCCTGAAATTGTTTTACTTCAGGACCATTAATGTAAGCCGATGAACGTATCACATTTATTACGGCATTATCTACTTCGTTTTGTATTTTTTCGTATTGGCTGATCAAATCAACCATTTGTATCTTTTTCATTTAAATCTTTATTTATGCAGCGAATATACTTATTTTTGTTCCGTTGCGTTAATCACTCATGCAAATTAAAATTATTATATTATCTGCTTTTGCCGGTTTGTGCTTTTTGTCGGCCTTTTCGCAGGCCCATATGAAAGATTCATCTGTGTTTATGACACAGGTTAAGATGAGTTATGCTTTGCAATTTCCTGGCGGGGACTTAAAGCAACGGTTCGGATTTAATTCTAATTTAGGATTGGATGTGGACTTTAAATTAAAATCAAATTGGATGTTTGGTTTTGGCGGGGCTTTTTTGTTTGGTAATCAGGTAAAAGAAACATCTGTGCTCGACCCGCTAAGAACCGCTGACGGAAATATTTTAGATGCCAACGGAGAATATGCAAAAATTGTTTTATACGAGCGTGGCTTTACGTTTGGAATTAACGCAGGTTACCTTTTACCGGTTTTATCGCCTAATCCTAATTCGGGTTTTTTTCTTAAAATAGGATGCGGGGGTATGATACATAAAATACGCATAGAACATGCCCGCAATTCAGTTCCTCAACTCGAAGGCGATTACAAAAAAGGTTATGACCGTTACACTACGGGCTACACATTGCAACAAAGTATAGGCTATATTTTTCTTTCGAATAAAAAATTAATAAATTTCTTTTTTTCGGCCGAGTTTATACAAGGATTTACACAAAACAGGCGCAGCCTGAATTTTGATACGGGTTTAAAAGACGATAAAAAACGGCTGGATTTGTTAAATGGAATTAGGTTAGGATGGACATTGCCAATATACGCCCGACCACCTAAAGAAATATATTATTACTGATAGATAAAAAATTCTATCTCTGTATTACAATTTTTTTACTCACATTAAAATTGTCTCCGTTTGTTAGTTGCAAAAAGTATATGCCGCTTTGTAAGTGGTTAAGATTCACCTCTCCCCCTGCCCCTCTCCTTAGGAGAGGGGAGTTATACGTTTCTTTGCCGCTTATATCATATACTTTGCAACTTATGTTTTGCGAATTTTTAAATTCATCATTCATAAATTCTAAACTTATAACTCCCGTGGTGGGGTTGGGGTAGATAGAAATTAAATTTTCTAATAAATTTTCTTTGACATTACTTGCGCAATCTAAATTTTCTATCACTGAAATATCATCTATCATCCAACCTTCTTTATTTGTATTTGTATTATCACTTATAAACCTAAATCTAAAATGAAATTCGATGTCTCCGCCTCCTCTTAGTGTAGATTCATTGTTTGGGGATAAAGCAACTATTTGACAAATCATTAAATTAAAATCCATCCAATTACTGTTTGTTCCTGTAAACTTCCAAATATTATTCTGGTAAAAAAAATTATTGTAATGGGTTGGTGCAATAGTGTTCGTAAACATTATATTGTCAACATTTAACGTAGTATGAAGTATATTAACCCAATTATTATTGTTATTTAGTATTTCTAATACGCCATAATCATTGTTTGAGTCAGTATCTATTTTATATTTAAACGAAAGATTAATTCCAATATAAAAAGCAGGGAGTTTGAGCGTAAAATAAGCAGCATCATTCAGGTTATTGCCGTAGTTGTTTAGTGTGTCGGTAACTAATGCAAAGGGAGCAGAATGTGCAGAATTAAAAATAGTTTTGCTTGGCGTACCTATTTGCCATACGCCTGTTAAACTATCTATGTATAAATTGGGCGTATTACTTTCAAAAGTTATGCTTTCGTTTATTTGCGAATAAGAGTAAATAGAAATAAACGCATTGACAAAAAATAATAGTATGTATTTCTTCATAAGCTTGTTTTTTAGTTAAACATTTTTTTACCTCCCCTCCCAAGAGGGGAGAGGGTTATTTCTGTATTATTATTTTTTTAGTAATGTTCAATCCTTCATTGTTGCTTACTTGCAAAAAGTATAGGCCGTTTTGTAAGTGGTTAAGATTCACCTCTCCCCCTGCTCCTCTCCTCAGGAGAGGGGAGTTATATGTTTCTTTACCGGTTATATCATATACTTTGCAACTTATATTTTCTGCGTTTTTAAAGTCATCGTTGCTAAACTCTATATTTATAATTCCGTTTGTGGGGTTGGGGTAAATAAAAAACAACTCCTTAGTCTGTTCAGGTACGTTAGGGCAGGGCATAAAATTTACACAAATAGAGTCTATTACTATACCTTCCATATTTTCAGGGTTTGAATCTGAAATAAATCTCAACTTTAAATATTTTTCAGGCCAATATACAAGAATAAAATTGTTACAGTTATTTGAGCAATTTTTACTAAAAGAATAAACAGAGTTAGACCAATTAACACTATCTTGTGAAGTATATGTAATTATGGTGTCTCCCACGTTCATATCAGATTTATAATATATACCTAATATATAACAATCTAATGTAACCGGGTTTTGGTCTATTTTAAATATAGCCTCAGATGTATTATTTACCAGATAAAAATTTGATGTATCTGTTATTATAGCTTTTTTATTAGTTGCTATATTATTAAAAATAGTTTTTTGCGGAACTCCGTGTTGCCATATATTATTAGAATTATTAGTGTCTAAGTATGTGTTTATTGAAAATGAGAATACACCAAAATTATTGTAGTATGCGGTATCATTTAAACTATCGAAATTTGTAAAAATTTGGCCAAATCCAGCAGTACAAGATTGCGAAAAAGATGCTGTAGAAAAAATTAATGCTGTTGTAAGTAGAAATATTTTCTTCATAAACGTGCTTTTTAGTTAAACCTCATTTCTGTACTATTATTTTTTTACTGATATTAATATCATCACCGTTGCTCAACTGCAAAAAGTATATGCCGTTGGGCAGGTGTTCAAGATTAATGGTTAATTGCTTATTGATTATTGGTTTATTGTATGTTTCTTTTCCGGTTATATCATATACCTTACATTGTACATCATACTTTGTACTTTCTGCAAAATCTATATGTATTACTCCTGTGGTGGGGTTGGGGTATATTGACACAGCTAATGTTTCGCTCTCCAGCCAGGGGATGGATAAGGTGCAATTAAGCGTATCGCAGCCATCATCATCTACTATTATATACCAATTGTCTGCTGTGTTGGTGGTATCATCTGCAAAGGCAAAGCCTCCCAAAAAAGTAAATCCATTGCCTAAAGGTATTTGCGTGCCTATTATGGCATCTGCCTGGCGCCTATTATAAGGTCGTTTCCATATAATATTACCCATAAAATCCATTTTGGTGTAGTATATGGTGGCGCCATTTTGACTGGCATAAGCTAAAACCTTAACGGAGTTATTATCTATTTGTGGGGTAGCCCAAAAATTGAAAAAGTTTTGACATGCCGGAAAATAATCACAAAAATAGTAGCTGGTGTCTCTAAGCACATTGCCCGTGGGGCTTAAAATATTTATCCATTGATAAGAAGTGTAATCTCCATGCTGAGGATGTGGTCTGCCCCCCCCACAAAAATAATTACCGTTGGGGAGTTCTACGCAACTTAATACCCACGATTCTCCTGTTCCTCCCAGCAGCTTGGTCCATTGCGTATTGCCCAAGGAATCTAATTTATATACCCGTGTGCGGTAATTCCAACCCGATTGATGCCTTTTTGTTGTTAGTATAAAACCATTATCGGATGTGGGACTAAAGTATAAATAGCTTTCTTTTACATTAGAAACACCAAAATTTTTCTGCCAGATTATATTTCCCGCTGTATCGCAGGACATAATGAATGTGTTTGTATTATTAGGTGGACTATAATAATGTCCGGCAAGATATAGGGTATCGTTCTTATTTATAATTTGCATTATACTACACCATTTGTTATTTGCTAAGTATGTTTTTTCCCAAATAACATTAAGCGAGTCATCAAATTTTATAACAATACCTCTCGTTGTATCAACTCCATCAAATTTTGCACCTATAGCATAATAGCAATTTTGAACTTTTGTCATAGCATAATAACCATAATAAAAATGTATGCTATCACCATGTCTTACCGATTTGGTTAAATTAAAGTTCTCATCATAACGAGCCAGTTCTACGTTTCTGAAATAATTAGGATAATCTTGATTAAAATAGGTGGCTCCGAAAGATATATATCCATCAGGGGTTTTTATATAGGCACTGGTTACTTCTTGCTTATCTAATGTTTCGGAGAGCATGTTGGTGTATTGACCATAAGCTCTTATACTGCTATGGCTTATAAATACACATAGTACGTAGAAAAAATATATGTTTTTCAAGTTGAGCATATTCTACCTCTCCCCCTGCCCCTCTCCCAAAGGAGAGGGGAGAAGTGAGTTTTAAAATTTATTTTTAGTTGCATTATAAAAAAGCTTTTATCTTACAAACATTATTTTTTTGTGGGCTATTATTTTATCCTTGCTAACTATGTATGCGTTGTAGGTTCCGCTTGGCTGTCTTTGCAAATCTAATGTAATTTTTTCATTTTGCAAAGTAAGCATCTGTATAATTCTGCCTTGCACATCGCATATCAGCAACAATGAACCTTGGGTTTCTTCGTTCATGCCGATGCTGATGTTTATAATGCCGTTGCTTGGATTGGGGCTTATATCAAACTGCAGGGTGGCTGTGTTTTCTTGGGTGGCATCTATCCATTGGCTTTGGGTAAACATAGCGTATTGAAAAGGTAAATAACGCACTTTGTCGTCAATAAAATTGAGTAATGCCAAAGCATTGGCCGATATGGCCAAATCGGCCTGATGGGCTATGTTTTGCAGGAGCGTTCTTTCGGCTGTAGTCAGGTTAAAATAGGCTCCGGGTTTGGTGTTGATGCGCATCAAGGCTTCGTGAAAATCGCAAAAACCTTTTAGGTTGGCTGCAATGCGGCAAGTGGGGTTTATGGCTTCGCGGCAAGTGGCTTCATAGCGTATGTCTGCTATGCGCTCTTTGGCATCTGTTGTATCGCGTTTTATTTGCAAAGGCACCAGAGCACATATAGCTTCTATGGAACCTTCTTGCTTGAGATACACTACCGCGCTATCTATCCAGGTGGTGTCTAAATATTCGCGCACAATGGCACCTATGGCGTTCACTCGATTGGTATTAATAACATGGATGCCGGCTTCGAGCAAGGCGCGCTCCGAAACGCCTGTTTGCGCTGCATTTATCTGATTGCTTATGCCGTTGGGCAAATTCATTTGGTCTATGCCTGCTTTCACGGCTTGTGTTACCGGAGAGTTTGCCATAACTACTTCTTTGGTGTGTCCGTGCGGTGGGTTTTTCTTTAAGTAAGCTATCAATACCTCATCGCTCAAATAAGGCGATTTGCTCATCAAGAGGTTTTTTAGGTTGCCCGCACTCATGTTGCTTGCTATGGCATTGAGCAGGGCTTGTGTATTGCCTCCGTCTATCAGGTTTTTCTTCGCGCTTAGTTCGTTATTTAGACCATTTACCTGCGATTTGTAGGCTTCTATTACCGTGAGTTTGTCTCCTATTGGGTTGCTAAGTGTGGACAGACATTCATTTAAATCTCCCGGACCACACGCTGTAACTATAAAATTACCACCCACACAAGTTGGGGGGTTAAGTGTGCCGTTTTGGTAATTGTATTTTATGCTTGCATTGGAAGGATTAGTAACCCCCGGATTGGCATATAATTTAGCAAGGCTGCCATTGTTGCAAGCCCCAATAAATGCATTGTTTGCAGGGGGAATTTGACTACTACCACATAAGCCTTGGTCAGCCAAAACCCCTGTAAAATTGCTATTAGGGTCTAAAGTTTTAACCACATGCACATCTATATCGGTATAAGAAGCGGCTTTGCTAAATGTATTGCAATCTACCTTTAACAAGCCGTTGTAGCCACCTGCTTGCACACCTTTTTTCAAGCCATTAACATTGTTTCTGTAATATCTACCTCCGCCCACATAGCTGGAGTTATTTACATTGGTAGCATGGTTAAACTCTGTGCCTGTGCCGGCAAGGTCGTTAAAAGTATTGGCTTCGGCATTAAAACCATAAGCGCCATCGCTATATATACCATAAGCATTATCATAAATCTTGGGAGTGCCGTCATGGTCAAAAAAACCGTTGGCATCACCGCGGGGCACATTAAATGTGTTATTGGCTATTAATCCATAATTAGAGGCTGCCAAAAAAACACCTGCGTAGTTATTATTAAAAACATTGTCTTTTATGTTGCAATTACTCGGTCCTGTTGCCCCTGCAATGCCGGTGGCATAAAATAAATTGTTAAAGGTATTGCCTGTATTAGCAATCAGGTTTCCGTTAATGAGATTGTAACGGGCTGTAACATTATAACTTGCATCTATGCTGTAAACGCCATTGCCTCTTTGGTTTATAGGCAATGTATTTAAATCACTGCGCTGGTTTTCAAATTTACATCCGGTTATGGTTACTCCTTTAACTTTATAGAGGCTTATAAAAGAAGTTGGGTATTCGTTAGGGAAGGCATTGCTAAAGTCATTGCTTGTAATAAACTCGCAATTGTGAATTCTGCTTATGTTGTTTATTTCGTTTCCTTGCAGGTTGGTGTTTTTATACTCCATAAATTGTATGGCTTTGCGGCAGTCTTTAAATGTGCAGTTGTTGTTTGTGTTGGGGTTTGTAATGATTCTGCCACCGCGGTTGCTCCAATCCATGTGTCCGTTTTGGTCTAAGGCAATAGTGTTTATACCAAAGCGGGCATATTCTATCATGGCACCGTTTTTCAGTTCAACCGTAGCATGATTGGCTGCCGTTTGCGGAGCATTGGGGTTGCCCTGCAACTCTATACCTTGCCAGTGTTCTCCACAGGCATTGGTTAGGTAGCCACCATCTAAAATTAATTTACCCCCGGGTTTGACTATCAGTCTAGCACCCTTAGGAAAGTGAACGCGGCATTGAATGGTTAAAGCTGCCCCTGTTTCAACTATTAAATCACCTCCAACAACTTCTTTGTTGTCCCATACTACATTGCCTGTTATTGTAATTGATTCCGTTGGGTCAAATATTTGGCATGCTTTAAGTCTACCTAATTTATCTTGATCTGAGGAAAGGTGTCTCCTTATAAAAGCTATTTGAAGTGGTGATAAATATTTTCGGCAATTATTATATCCCATAATATTATTAGAATAAACAATATTGTTATTATTTGGATCTTGTCCACAACCCCAACCAAAACAATCACTTGCTGGTAAATCGGTTATGCCCACAGGTACATTAAAAACATTTGCTGAACACCCAGAGAGTGAAGCAGCTGTATGATGTAAACCTAAACTATGACCTATTTCATGTGCTATTAATTGTGCCGCAGCATAATAGCTAAGAGGGTTCATAGGCTGTCTGAATGCATTATAACATGCAGGAAATCCAATCCCTGGTGCAAATCCAAAATCGTTTCTACAAGGATCAGAAAAAGAAACTAAATAAATATGTAATCGATCTTTAATTTGAGAATGGTATATAGTATATGGCGCGTTACTATATGAAGTAGAGGGATTAGGTACAAAATACAAAACACCATTATTAAATTGAGTTAAATTATTAAAATATTGATTATTAGGAAGCCTTAACTTTGTAGTGTTTGTATTTGGGTCATAAACACTACTCACAAAAATATAACATCCATCATTTTCATCAGAATTTTCAATTCTGTATCTACCAATATTAGATAAATTGCCGCTCACTATAATTTCATCTCCTAAAGGCGAAGTATTTGAATTATATTGTAAAATAGATATAGGAGGAGGGTATGTATATGGACTATAATCCCACAACAAAGGATCAATTATAAAATCTGGCTCAAAAAAATTAAACTTTATTCTTGTTGTTGTTTCCTCTTCAGCATGATTTAATAGAGGTATTGCGGGTGGATTTAATGAAATAAACATATCGTTAATCCAAGCTTGCATTTGATATAGTATAGATAAATCTGCCGTAGTAAAATTACGAGGATTGGACGCGCTAAATTGTATCACATGAATTTGTGCGTTTATTACATAAACAGGGCTATTATTGTAATTATTTGTTATCTAATTTATAATTTAGTAAATCGCTACAGGAAGATAGTTCGCGTTCTTCCTGTCCGAAGTATGTATTATTAATTAACTCGCATTCATATTGAGCTTTCGAATTTTTAATATTTAACAACAATATTAAAAATAAACTTACTCTTAAAACTTTTCTTAGTGTTTTCATAAATAATGGTTTTAGTTAATACTAAGCTTATTGATTATGCAATTATATAAAAAATTTACATATATGTGTCATTTGTGTAAAAAATATTTCTCTATTGTATTCTCAACTTTGCAAGATGTCTGTGCATAAAGGAGAAATATTAGAAAAAGCAATACGTAGTTCGGGGTATCCTATCAGTAAACTTGCTAAAAAAATTAACAAAAGCCGCAGGCATATTTATAACTTATTTGAAAACCCTAATGTATCTATTGAGTTGCTGATGGAAATCGGTAAAATCATTAATCATGATTTTTCTAAAGAAGTAAAAGACATAAGAAATATCAGCCACGATAACGAAAATTATTGGAAAGAAAAATATTATCAGTTATTGGAAAAACATCAGCTTTTGCTCGAAAATAAAATGAAGGTATATTTTAAAAAGTAAATAAACAATCTATATTCAAAACTCTTACGGGTATATTTATTTCAAAATTCGTATAGTATAATTCATCCAAATAATATTTAACTTTACTACGAAAAATACTTTTCAATATAAACAAAATCAGAGTGAAGAAAAAAGACTTTTCATCTAAGTTAAACGAAGATTTAAGAAAATATACCGAAAAACATGGCGCAGATGCACTACACGAAATATGGGCAGATGCAAAATTTTACGGAGATAAAGAATATGCGGAGTATATTGAGCAACAAATTAAAAAGAAGAATAAAAGTAATTGAAATACCTCTATCGCATAGCAATTAATTTATATGTGTTTGCCATTCGCATAGCAGCCCTTTTTAACACAAAAGCAAAATTGTGGATTGAAGGCAGAAAAGGTTTTTTTAAGGAAACTAAATCAATTGCCGAAAAGTTTCAACATTCTACCAATATTTGGTTCCATTGTGCTTCCTTGGGCGAGTTTGAAATGGTTCGTCCACTTATAGAAAAACTGAAACACAAAAAGCCTGATATAAAAATTATACTCAGCTTTTTTTCTCCCTCGGGATATGAAGTCAGAAAAAATTATGCGCAGGCAGATTTAGTTTGTTATTTGCCCAAAGACAGCCCCACTAATGCTAAAAAATTTATAGCAGTTACTCAACCGCAAACTGTCATTTTTGCCAAATACGAATACTGGTATTTTTACCTGAACGAACTCAAAAAAAACAATATACCGGTTTATTTGGTATCGGCTGTTTTTACTCCCAAGCAGATTTTTTTTAAATGGTACGGGGGGTTTTTCAGAAATATTTTGAAATTGTTTTCGGGCATTTATGTAATCAACAATAGTTCTCAAAAACAACTACAGCAAATTGGCATAAACTCAATAGTTGCAGGAGACACGCGCTTTGACCGGGCTATTGAAAATGCCGCCAACAGAAAAGACATTCCGCATATAGAATCTTTCAAAAAAAATCATCGGATAATAGTGGTTGGTTCCAGTTGGCAAAAAGAAGAAGAACTGCTTGCATCCTATTTAATTCATTCTTCCGATAAAAAAATAATTTTTGCGCCACACGATATTTCGGAAAAACACATACAAAGTATTGAAAAATTATTTTCGTTTACTCAAGCCATACGTTATTCACGCGCCAATGAAAACAATATAAGCAAAGCTTCCGTGCTGATTATAGACAATATAGGTCTTTTGTCTTCTCTTTATTATTATGCCGATGTGGTGATAGTAGGGGGTGGCTTCAAAGGCAATCTGCACAATATTTTAGAAGCCTTGGTTTATCATAAACCTGTTTTGTTTGGCAATAAATTCAAACCCAAATTCAGCGAAGCATACGCTGCCATAGATAAAAAATGTGCCTTTGTGATTTCTGACTTTAATGAAATGCAATCCCTGCTGAACAAATTAAGCCATGACAAAGCATTATACAATCAATCTGCCGAAGCCGCACATGAGTACATAGTGTCTAATGCCGGAGCTTGCGAATTGATTTTTTCGGAAACATTAGAGAAATATTGCTGATAAATATCAGTTTACATTCTATTTATTAAGTTAAACCGAGATTATGCAGTAGAAATGTAATGCGCTACTGCATAGTGTGTTAGGTTGCGTATAGGCCTCTCGGTTAATCCCAATGAAACGCAGTTTCTATCGGCCTTCGGGCAAATTATACGTGCTCTAATGCATAATTTGGGTTAAATTTACCCCCAAATCATTATCAGGCAATGGATTTTAAAAACACCGCAGATTTTGCACAAGAACTCGATAAACAAGATGTGCTAAAAGAATTCCGAAACGAATTTATTTTTCCTCAACTCCAAGGCAAAGATGTTATTTATTTTACAGGCAATTCTTTGGGGCTTCAGCCTAAAACAACACGCAGCTATATTGAGCAGGAATTGGATGATTGGGCAAACTATGGCGTAGAGGGCCATTTTAAAGCCAAACGCCCCTGGTACTCGTATCACGAGTTTCTTACTGAAAAATCGGCTAAAATAGTCGGGGCAAAAAATACCGAAGTTGTATGCATGAATCAACTTACCGTAAATCTGCATTTATTATTGGTTTCATTCTATCGCCCTTCAAAAAACCGCTATAAAATACTTTGCGAAACCAAAGCATTCCCATCCGACCAATACGCGCTCGAATCGCAAGTAGCCTTTCATGGCTATAAACCCGAAGATGCCATTATAGAACTAATACCCCGACCGGGCGAATATGCCATACGTTTACAAGATATTTTGGATACCATTGAAAAACACAAAAACGAACTGTCATTGGTAATGATGGGCGGTGTAAATTATTATACCGGACAGGTATTTAATATGCAGGCAATTACACAGGCTGCACACAAAGCCGGTGCTTATGCGGGTTATGATTTGGCTCATGCGGCAGGCAACATAAAACTTGAATTGCATAACTGGAATGTAGATTTTGCCTGCTGGTGCAGCTATAAATATTTAAACTCCGGCCCGGGAAGCGTATCGGGGGTGTTCATTCATGAAAATCACCATCGTGCCAACTTACCGCGTTTTGCAGGTTGGTGGGGCTACGACAAAAATACCCGCTTTAAAATGCAAAAAGGTTTTGTGCCTATACCTACCGCAGAAGCATGGCAACTAAGTAATGCCGGAGTTTTTTCGATGGCACCGCATCTGGCATCGCTTACCATTTTTGAAAAAGCCGGAATGGAAAAATTAACGAGCAAAAGCCAATTACTTACTGCTTATCTGGAATTTATTATTCAAGAAACCAATCAATACTTAAAACAAATTAATAGCCCTACTTATCTTAAAATAATTACTCCTAAAAATAACGATGAAGTAATTAATTATCCGTCATCAATTAACCGCGGAGCACAACTTTCGATAATTGCCGAAAACATGGGTAAAGAATTATTTAATAAATTAACTGATAAAGGAGTTGTGGCAGATTGGCGCGAACCTAACGTAATACGCATGGCGCCTGTACCTCTTTACAACTCATTTAAAAACATTTTCGATTTTGGTCAGTTACTTAAAGAAATATTATCATGACAGATTACACTGCAATCATAAAAACAGGGGCTGTTTTGGTTATTATGTTTGTCCTCGTGCAAGCGTGGTTTAAAAAAGTAAACCGCAAACAAATGCAAAAAAGAAAAAATTCTTTGGAAGCAAAATATAAACGACACTGGAAATAAATTTATACCATTATGAAAAATATTACGATAGCAGGTAGTGGTTTGGTAGGTTCGTTATTAAGTATTTACCTTGCCAAAAGAGGATATAAAGTAGAACTGTTTGAACGCAGACCCGATATGCGCAAAACAAAAATTTCGGCCGGTCGTTCCATAAACTTAGCTTTAAGCGACCGGGGTTGGCGCGGTTTGGAAGGTGTTGGCATAGCTGATGAAATAAAAAAAATTGCCATCCCGATGTACGGACGTTATCTGCACTACAAAGACGGTTCTACAGCCTATCAACCCTACGGTAAAAACGACCAGGCCATCTATTCTGTTTCGCGGGGTGCAATAAATATGAAACTGATGGATTTAGCCGAAAAACATCCAAACATCAACATACATTTTAATCATCGATGCGCCGGTTTGAGTAAAAACCATCAAACCATTTATTTTGAAAATGAAATTACTCACGAAATAATTGAACGTACACCTGATTTGATTTTTGGTGCTGATGGCGCTTTTTCGCCCGTTCGGTTGCATTTGCAATTACACACCGATAGATTTGAATATCATCAGCACTACATAGAAGCAGGATATAAAGAACTGGAAATACCTCCCGGAAAGAATAACACTTTTTTACTTGAAAAAAATGCCTTGCATATTTGGCCCAGAGGCGATTTTATGCTTATTGCATTACCCAATTTTGATGGTAGTTTTACCTGTACCTTGTTTTTTCCGATGACTGGCCAACGATCGTTCGAAAAACTAAAAACCCGGGAAGACATACTCAAATTTTTTACCGAAGAATTTCCGGATGCCGTACCATTGATGCCTACGCTATTGAACGATTATTTTAAGAATCCTACTTCATCTTTGGTTACCGTAAAATGTTACCCCTGGACGTACGCATCAAAAATAGCTCTGATAGGAGATGCCGCACACGCCATTGTTCCTTTTTTCGGACAAGGAATGAACTGTGGTTTTGAAGATTGTGTGATACTTGACTCTCTGATTGACCAATACCCTGAAAACTGGGAAATGATTTTTGAACACTATCAGCAATTACGTAAACCCGATGCTGATGCCATAGCCGATATGGCCATAGGAAACTTTATTGAAATGCGCGATAAAACTGCCGACCCGAAATTCTTATTGCAAAAGAAAATTGAAGCAAGGTTTAGCGATAAATACCCCGATAAATGGGTACCAATGTATAGCATGGTAACTTTTAGCCCACATATACGCTATTCGGAAGCTTATCAAAAGGGTATGCAACAAGAAGCCTTGATGCAAAAAATCATGTCATTACCCGATATTGATAAACAATGGGATAGTGAAAAAATTGAGCAAATGATATTATCTGAACTGCAAAGTATTGCCTAACTTTAGGTTCTATTATAATTAAATGCTCTTAAACACAATGATAAAAAAGTTATTCCCGGTCATATTTATTATTATAATTTGTCCGCTGATATTAAATGCCCAACGACAATACGGTAGAAAATACTCCCCATTATACGAATTTGATGGTCGCTATAAACTTAGTGGATGGCATTTTGCACCCGGATTAACCTATACCTTAACGCGTTTAAAAAACAAATCCGAAACCTTATATACTAACAACGACACCAGCTATCAGGCATTATTTGATCCCTCAGGAAGATTAGGCTTTTATTTTGAATTAGGCAGATATCGTATTTTTAAATACGGATATTTATTTAATTACATGGATTATAGCATTGCTTTTAAACAAATAAAAGGCAAAGAAAAATTTGAAGGAATCTGGATGCAGGAAAGCAACGCTTTAACATTTGCTCAAACCAGCGGAAGCGGAGTGTTTTCATTCAATTACCTGACAGCTAATTTTAATTTATATAATGTTAAACAACTCAAAGAATACACCTTTTTACAAACCGGAATAGGTATTAATATAGATTATTCCATAATTCACCGAAGTAATTATGACGGTAACACACTGTTTCATAACCAACAAATGCCCTCTCGTTTTATGAGTCAAATACATTTTAAACTTGGTTTTGGATGGAAGGCAAGCGATATTTTATACATCATTCCTACACTCGAAACACCTGTTTTAAATTTGTATGAGTGGTATCAAGGTAAATCAACTTTACCTGTATTCAGCAGCCGCTATCGCCCGCTCATCTTTACTCTGCGCATAGCCTGGTTAAGCAAACCCAAGCCAGGCGATTGCCCCAAAGTAGAGGGTATGCCCGATGATAAAAAAAGACAAAATAATTATCAAATGAATAAATAGTATTTATACATATTTCAGAAGTTATTACTATTAATTAATTATAACCAGATATTTTTACCGCAAATGAATATACGGCAAAATGTTTCTTTAAAAAATTACAACACATTCGGTATTAACGTAATTGCAAAATACTTTTTTGCATTTAATGAATTATCACAATTGCAAACCATACTCGAAGATAAAAAGTACAGGGGTGAACAAAAACTAATATTAGGCGGAGGTAGTAATATTTTGTTTACTCAAAATTTTGACGGATTGAT
This sequence comes from Flavobacteriales bacterium, assembly GCA_037443205.1. GTDB lineage: Bacteria > Bacteroidota > Bacteroidia > Flavobacteriales_D > UBA2798 > JBBIOU01. The sequence continues at coordinate 38,066 of JBBIOU010000023.1, forward strand.
TATACACAATCAATTAAAAGGAATAGAATTGATAAATGAAGATACAGATTATTACTATATTAAAGCAGCAGCAGGCGAGGTTTGGCATAATTTGGTGATGCACTGCGTAAATAATAATTACGCAGGTTTAGAAAATTTATCACTCATACCCGGTTATGTAGGAGCATCGCCCATACAAAATATCGGGGCATACGGGGTAGAAATGAAAGATGTGTTTTATTGTCTGGATGCCTGGCATATTCACCAAAAAGAAATACATACCTTAACTAAACAAGATTGTAAATTTGCATATCGCGACAGTATATTTAAAAATAAATGCAAAGGAGAATATATTATACTATCGGTAGTTTTTCGTTTATACAAAAAACCGGTATTAAATTATACTTACGGGGCAATAAAAGAAGAATTAGAGAAAATGAATATTACAGAAATCGGCATCAAAGAAATCAGCCGGGCAGTTATCAATATACGCAGCAGCAAACTACCTGATCCATCTCTGATAGGCAATGCGGGCAGTTTTTTTAAAAATCCCGAAGTGCCTGCTCATAAATACCTGGAGTTAAAACAAAAGCATCCCGATATAGCAGCCTACAGTCTGGGCAACGGAAATCACAAAATAGCTGCTGCCTGGATGATAGAAAAAGCGGGTTGGAAGGGCAAAAAATTCGAAAATTGTTATGGTGTGCATGATAAACAAGCTTTGGTACTGGTAAATTTTGGCTGTGCATCAGGCTTGCAGATAGCGCAACTATCAGATAATATCAGGCAGGATATTAAGCAAAAATTTGGTATAGAGCTTGAATGTGAAGTGAATATTATTTAAGCCCAAAAAGTGATAGATTTTTTGCCGTAAGCTTGGAATGTTTAAGATTTTGTAAAGAATTTCTTGTAATATTTTTATTATAAAAGTTAAATATTAATAAAATCTTAAGAGCCGGGTTAACCCTAATTCCGCCTGCATACCTACGCCCACGTCATTCATGGCTTATGATAATTTTAGAATTTATGCCCATACTAGCAACCCTTTATAACCAGAATATCGTCATCAACAATACGCTGTTAAAAATTTTGTATGTTTATTCAAAAATGTATATTTTTGCTATGCGCAGAAAATGAAAGTATTATTTAATAAATATATTATACTCCTGAGTAGTGCATTGTCTTTTACCTACGCTAACTCACAAAGTTTTTTGGTGTTAAACGAGTGGAAGCGCTATCGGCACGAATTATCAGTGGGGGGAGGGATTTCTAATTTTTTAGGAGACTTAGGCGGTTTAGATAAAATAGGGAGTCCTTTTATATACGACCTGGAATGGAAACTCACTAAACCGGCCTGGTCAACTATTATACACCGCTATTATTTGCAAGAATATTTATCCATCAGAAATTCCCTGTTTTGGGGCAATGTAGCAGGTGATGATAAATTGACCAAAGAACCATTCAGAAGCAACAGAAATCTGCATTTTAAATCAGTAATTGTTGAATTAGCAACGGGCCTGGAAGTGCAAATAATGAAAAGAACGGGGCACAATCGCCATAACTTACGCAATGTAAGAGGTCGCAGGATTGGTGTACAAGGGAATGCCTACGGTATTTATGGTTTTGCCGGAGTAGGGGTATTTTATTTTAACCCCAAAGCGCAATACCAGGGCAGATGGGTTGCTCTACAACCCTTAAGAACCGAGGGACAAGGTTTGGCTAATAATCCAAATAAGCCATACAGCCGTATCAGCGTTTCTTTTCCCATGGGTTTTGGTTTAAGGTACGATTTCAGAACCAAATGGGGATTTAGCATTGAACTTTCGCATCATTTTACCATTACCGATTATATAGACGATGTTAGTACCTCTTACTATGATCAAAATGATTTGAATTTATATTATGGTCCTGTTTCCGCCTATCTGTCAAATCCAACAACCAATACTATCTGGACAGACATCCCCGATTATCCTACGGATGTTAGTCCTACACAAGCCGGTATGCAAAGAGGCGATGAAACAGATAAAGACGGTTTTTTATTTTTAAATCTGACATTTAACTATAAATTTAAAAACCAGTATCGCGGGCCCAGAGGTGCGGTTAAATACAAAAAGCGCAGAGCCTCTTTCTAAGGATTATATTCAATTATCTAGTACACTCATTTCTGATAAATTATTTTTTGATAATTTTCTTAGAATACTTTTTATTCAGGGTGTTTATTTGCAGTATATATATTCCTTTGCTAAATTCATAGGTTGGTATATTCAGGTTTTGAATATTCTTAAATTGTGCCGAATAAACTCTATTACCCTTTATGTCTAATAATTCTATATGTGCAGAAGGTTGATGGCTGTCAAAAATAATTTGAATAAAATCATCTATAGGGTTAGGGTAAATTTTTCCGTCAAATTGCTTATTACTTTCATGCATCGAAGCTATACCAACAGGAATAGCCAGATGTGCCAGCGAAGCAAGAGCAAGTTTGGCCATTTTATGATAATAGGGCACATTATAATGAATCATTTTATCTTGTACGGTATGATATTGCGGATTGGGATCATTATCCCAATCTTCAATGAGGAGCAATGCACTAAAATTTTTATTCCAAAAAGCTGCATGATCGCTGTAAGTAGCACCGGGATTATTTATCAATAAATTTAAGCCTAAATTATACCGCTGGTTAATGGCTAAAACGGTATCGCCTAAAGCTATAGAATTAGCAATGGGTCTTACATGTATTCTGGCGACATCATCATTATTACCATCCCAGGCTATTGCATCCATGTTGATAACACCCATAATGCTGTCACCTTGATTTTGTGCCATGGTTGCGTAATTGTTGGCTCCCACCAAACCTTGTTCTTCTTCGTCCCAAAAGGCATATATAATCGTGTATTCAAAAGCGTATGCTGACAATATCCGCGCTGCTTCGAGCACTGTTGCTACACTGCTTGCATTATCATCGGCTGCCGGTGCAATATTTTGATTTGGCATACCATCATAATGTGCACAAATAATAAAATATTTATGCGGATAAACTAATCCGGGCTGAATAGCAAGGGCGTTTTTACCCGAAATTCCAAACAGCAAGGAATCAGTCTGCAATCCGTATGATGATAATTTTTCAATGATATAGCGATATGCCAATTCATTCCCCGGTTTGTTTTTATGCCTTGAAAAAATAGTATCAACTGTATTGTTTACCGTTACACCTCTTTCGCCTGTTATTTCTTCATTGCGAAATAATAGCGTATCAATATTTACTTCCGAAATAATGGAATTGATATAGGTGTTTTGCTGTGCAACTGACTGCAAAACCAATAAACAAAATATTATTTTTACAAGAATCTTCATAGTATATATGTTATATATTTAATATCTTTTCATCTACCAGATTAGGAAGCGTTACTTTTAAATTTTTAGTGCGTTTCATTTCGCGTTCAATGGCAAATAAGGCTTCTTTATTGCGCGCCCAGGCTCTGCGGGCTATACCGTTATTTACATCCCAAAACAACATGGATTCCAATCTTCTGTCGGCATCTTTACTGCCGTCTAATACCAAACCAAAACCACCATTAATAACTTCGCCCCAACCAACACCTCCGCCATTGTGTAAACTTACCCAAGTGGCACCTCTAAAAGCATCGCCCACAAAATTATGTACCGCCATATCGGCCGTAAATCGTGAACCATCATAAATATTGCTGGTTTCACGATAAGGAGAATCTGTTCCCGATACATCATGATGATCTCTTCCCAGCACAACAGGTGCAGAAATTTTTCCTGCTTTTATGGCTTTGTTAAATGCCTGTGCAATTTTTATTCTTCCTTCCGAATCGGCATATAATATGCGTGCTTGCGAACCAACTACTAAGTTGTTTTTTTGCGCATCTCTAATCCAAAGAATGTTATCTTCTAATTGTTGCTTAATTTCCTTTGGTGCTTTTTTGTACATGTCCTCAAGCACTTTTAAAGCAATTTTATCGGTTGTTTCCAAATCTTTTGGATTGGCGCTGGTACACACCCAACGGAATGGTCCAAAACCATAATCGAAACACATGGGACCTAAAATATCCTGCACGTATGATGGATATTTAAACTCTCTGTCAACGCCTTTTACATCAGCTCCTGCGCGTGATGCTTCCAGCAAAAATGCATTTCCGTAATCGAAGAAATACATTCCTTTTGCAGTTAATTTATTTATAGCATCAGCATGTCTGCGTAAAGTTTTTTGAACTTCTTCTTTAAATTTTTCGGGTTCTTCGGCCATCATTTTGTTACTTTCTTCGTAACTAAAACCAACCGGATAATAACCTCCCGCCCAAGGATTATGCAATGAAGTTTGGTCGCTGCCAATATCTACTTTTATATTTCTTCTAACTAAGGCTTCCCATAAGTCAACAATATTTCCATCGTATGCAATCGAAACGGCTTCACCGTTTTTTCTGGCTTTTTCTGCTCGGGTAATTAGTTCGTCTAAATTGCTGTACACTTCATCTACCCAACCTTGTTGATGGCGTTTGTAGGTAGCTTTCGGATTAATTTCTGCGGTAATACTTACCAATCCTGCAATACGCGCAGCTTTGGGTTGTGCACCGCTCATACCGCCTAATCCTGCGGTAACAAACAATGTTCCTTTAGGAATTTTTCCGCCAAATTTTTTACGTGCGGCATTCATTACAGTAATGGTTGTACCGTGCACTATTCCTTGCGGGCCAATGTACATAAAAGAGCCTGCTGTCATCTGGCCGTATTGCGTTACACCCAAAGCGTTAAATTTTTCCCAATCATCAGGTTTACTGTAATTCGGAATCATCATACCATTTGTTACCACAACACGCGGTGCATCTTTATGCGAAGGGAACAAACCAAGCGGATGGCCGCTGTACAATACCAATGTTTGCTCATCGGTCATGGTTGCTAAGTATTGCATGGTAAGCAGATACTGCGCCCAGTTCTGAAATACTGCACCATTGCCACCGTAGGTAATTAATTCATGCGGGTGTTGCGCTACGGCATAATCTAAATTATTGCTCAGCATGTGCATTATGGCTTTTGCCTGTATGCTTTTGCCGGGGTAATCTTTTATTGGGCGTGCATATATTTTGTAATCCGGACGAAAACGATACATATAAATTCGTCCGTAAGTTTTTAGTTCTTCGGCAAATTCTTTGGCTAATGTGGCATGGAATTTTTTAGGGAAATAACGCAAGGCATTTTTCAACGCCAACTTTTTTTCTTCATCATTTAAAATGTCTTTGCGTTTAGGTGCATGATTTAGTTCAGGGTCGTAAGGTTTGGCTTTGGGTAATTTATCCGGAATACCTTGTAAAATGAGTTTGCGAAAATCTGCGGTGCTTATATTTTTATTTTTTACCGATTTCATTTTCATAATTCTTAATGTGCAAATATCTGTATAAAGTATTTAAATAAAAAACCATCCGCCAATGGCAGATGGTTTTTTAAACATAATAAATCTTATTTTGTTTTACCTTAATACGGTAAATTTTCTTATAGTATTTTTTTCACTTGTTCTGATGTTTATTAAATATACACCATTTTGAAGCTGACTAATAGGGAAAGAATTTATATCTGATTGTAAATTTTGCGACCATAGTGTTTTTCCGTTTAAATCATAAATCTCTACAAAGGTAGGTTGGTATGTACCTGAAATATTAATATGCAAAATATCATTTGCCGGATTAGGGAAAATAAAAATATTTTCGTTGTCGTTATTTTCGCTGATAAAAGTGGAAGTACTTGCATCTTGATTAATTAAAATAGTATCTGCATAAACACCGGCATTTATAATAACCATGCCGTTTCTAGGACTTGGCAGTACATTCGGGCTACAGGTAACAACAATGGTACCGTTGCCGGTTCCCGATGCCGGTGCTAATGACAACCAACTGTCGGGTGTAGTAGCAGTCCAGTTTCCGAAATTCAGGTAGCTAACCAATATATTTTGATTCCCTCCGGCCTCGGAAAAACTTAAATTAGCCGGAGAAGTAGTTAAAGGCGATGCATCTTGTTTTACAACAACGGTGTCAATGTCGTTGCCATTATTGATATAAATATAACCGAAACGCACATTATCATTATTAACTGAACAATTAAAAGTGCTACCGTTATTGAGATTATAAAAACCCATATTACCGGAAGGCATATTTAAACTTATCCAAGATACATCAGTTGATGCGTTCCAATTTAATAAAGAGGTAAATTCTAAATTTTGATTGACTGCTCCATTAGCTGTAATAAAAATAGTGTCTATAGCTGTTTCTAAATCACCTTGCAAAGGTTTGATATTAAAAATAAAATTTGAGGGATTAAATGTACCTGCTCCATTTACTACGTTGTTAATGCTGTAATATCCATCATAAGTTCCACCCCATCCGAAATTCATGTGAAACTGATCGGACAGATTATACCCGTCTATTAAGTAAAAATGGCTTCCTCCTTTTGCATATACCGGTCTTCCGGCATTTAATTCTGCTTTTATGGCATCTATTAGGTCCTGGGTTGTGTTAAACATAAAAGTTGCGGTGCTATATATACGAGGGGAATATTTAAAAAATTTTTTAAAAGGAGTGGCATCAAAAAACGAATTAGAACTGCTTCCACTCCATTGCATATTAACGGCAATACCCAAATGATACATCAGTTTAGCGACTTCGGGATTTGACGAAGTTACATTATTAGGCATAGCCGCATAATTATAAGTTTGCACTGAAAAATCTACGCAATGACTCATGTCATTGGTATTGCAATGATTTCCCATTCCCGTTGAAGGGTAGCTGTAATACTTAAATATCTGAGCAATGGCTGTTGCATTACAGCCTGTCCATACTCTGCCGCATGCACCGCCCGAACCTGTTGTTGGGCATTGTGCATTGTAGTAACAGCCTTGGTTCCAGGTTGTACTGAGTAAAGGAGTAACCTGACCATCCGATTCATTTGCCATTAAAATTAAGCAAAGGCTAAATAATAAAGTAGAGCGTATATTCATAAAGTAATTTTTTTCAATTTTTAAATTTAATAATTATTGAGCAACAAATATTAATCTTATGTAATATTTTACTACTATTTGATGAATTATAATTATTTTATGATAAAGCCATTGCCATACAATACAATTAAATCCAAATCTGGTATTAGAAATTTAAATAAGCAGGGTGGTATTCGGGTAATTCGCTATCAAGCCGGTATTACAAATTTTAATATGTTATGCGGGATAAACAGTATTCTATCAAACAAATATAAAAAGAAATTAACAACAAAATAAATAACTTGCGCAAGGTTATTGAAATGACACATGCTAATCCCATAAAAAATGAAACTGCTTGTATTAGATAATTACGATAGTTTTACTTATAACCTGGTTCATTATATTGAATCCATACTTAAACAAGAGGTTATTGTAAAACGCAACGATGAAATTGCAATAGAAATGATAGCTTCTTTCTCGCACATCGTACTTTCGCCCGGCCCGGGCGTTCCTAAAAACGCAGGTATTATGCCTGAACTGTTAAAACGATATTCACACACAAAAAAAATACTTGGTATTTGTTTAGGACATCAGGCTATTATTGAAAATTTTGGTGGTAAAATTCATAATCTTAACACCGTTTACCATGGCGTTGCAAGTGAAATTAAAATTAATAACCGGGCAGCAGTATTTAAAAATTTACCTGATAAATTAAGTGTGGGTCGTTATCATTCGTGGGCTGCTTTTGAAGCTGAAATTCCCGTTGAATTGCAAAGCATTGCTCATGCAGAAGAGATTAACATGGGAGTACAACATAAAAATTATGCAATAACAGGATTGCAATTTCACCCGGAAAGTGTTCTTACCCCGTATGGCTTTCAAATTATAAAAAACTGGCTATTAGAATCATCAACACTAAAAAATATATAATACAGTTAATCAATTCCAAATTTGTTTCAGTAATTCAACATGGAATTTATAGTTTAATTAGCTTGCCGTTAGCCGAAATATTTATGGCAGATATTGTATAAAAATAAAAACCGCTTTCTAAACTCATTAAATCAAGTATTAATGAATTAGTAGTTGTAGTTTGCGAAGCAATCATTTTACCTTGTAAATCAAACAATGTAACAGTAATAATTTCATTCAGAACATTGTTAAAATAAAAATTAAATACTCCGTTTGATGGGTTTGGAAATATTGTATAACCTTGTTCGTTGAGTGCATAAACTACTGTTTGCGAAAAATACCGATCACCATTAGCACCCAGTTCTATCATGTAATAATTTATGGAATTTAATTGTGGAGTATGATGAGTAAAATAATATCTCTCCGCGTTTCCTACACTACCACATATACCTTGAATATCGCCAATCAGGCTAAAGTTATTATTATCCGTAGAATGATAAATATTTATTCCATTACAGGTATATCCGCTTTTTAATTCCCAACACAGATAAACATGGTTTTGCTGAGTTACATCAGCCCTAAAAAAATTAATAGCAGTATTTTGGGCAATGGTCGTACCGGCATAGATAAAAAGCAGGAAAAATAAATAAATATATTTCATACACAAAATAACTGATAAACAGGTTATTTATTGTTCAGATATATTTCCTGTAATGCAATCCATAATTTTTCATTTGGCACAGGAGCTTCAATAACCATAGATGTTTTATGAACAGGATGAAAGAACTCTATTTTTTTAGCATGTAAATGTATAGAAGCATCTTTATTGGTTCTGTTAAAACCGTATTTTATATCTCCTTTAATTGGGCAGCCTATACTTGCCAACTGGCAGCGTATTTGATGATGCCGTCCGGTTTTGGGTTTAATTTCCAATAAAAAATAATTATCACTTGCCCCAAGTAATTTATAACTTAACTCGCTGCGTTTTGCGTTTTTTGTTTCTTGCAAATAAGCTTTTGATTTGTTGGTTTTTTCGTTTTTCAATAAATAATGAATCAACACATCCTCTTGTTGGGGCGGCTTATTTTTTACCACGGCCCAGTAAGTTTTTTGCACTTCATTTAATCGAAATGCCTCTGTCATTCGGCTCAGGGCTTTGCTTGTTTTAGCAAACAACACTACACCGCTTACGGGTCTATCTATACGATGTATCACTCCGGTAAAAACATTGCCCGGCTTTTGATATTTGTTTTTCAAAAAATTTTTTATCGCTTCGCTCAATGGTTCATCTCCGGTTTTATCACCCTGTACAATTTGTGATGGTAATTTGTTGATGGCAATCAAATGATTATCTTCAAATAATATTTGTTCCTGAATATTCACCGTATATGCATTAGTCGAATGAAGCACTTGAATTAGCAGCAGCTTTTAACAATTCTTCGTATTGTTCGGGGGTTAAATCATTAAAATAATAATTTACCGGATTTACTTTTTCACCGTTTTTCCATACTTCGTAATGTAAATGCGGAGCGGTAGATTTTCCGGTACTGCCTACTTTGCCTATTACCTGTCCGCGTTTTACTTTTTGACCAGTTTTAACATCAAAGGCGCTTAAATGTGCATATAAAGTTTGATACCCAAAACCATGATTGATTAAAACAATATTTCCATATCCCCAGTAATTGCTTTCTATACTTTGCACTACCCCGTCACCGGTAGCATAAACATCCGTACCGATTGTTGAGGGAAAATCCATACCCGTATGCATCGCTCTGGTTTTATAGATGGGGTCTATACGCCAGCCAAAAGGCCCGATACCGGCAGTTAAGGCTTTTTTAGCTATAGGCATTATGGCAGGTATGCTGTTTAACATTTTTTCTTTGCGCTTGGCTAAAGCAATTACCTCATCAAAAGATTTGGATTGTGCATATAATTTTTTTTCAATTCTATCTAATAACTGATAAGTTGAAATTATAATTTCACCACTGGTATAATTTTCAAATTCTTTATATTTATTATTGCCTCCGGTTGCGCGCTCGCGTTTATAGGTCGGATAAGGTTCTGCTTCAAATATGATACGGTATATATTGTCATCGCGCTGTTGCATATCTGCTAAAATGATTTCTATATCCTGCAATTGTTTTTTAATTAGCTCAAATTGCTTACGCAACTGCTTGTTATCTCTTTCTAATGCTTGTTCGCGTGGCGACTTAAAAAACGGTTGATTTTCGTATATAAGAATGGTAACTACGGCAAATACTACACTGCTGACAAACCATGGCAGCATATTTATTAGTTTTTCTTTGAAACTCTGCTCAATTTTTTCATATTGCAGCGTTTCGGGGTTGTAACGATATTTTATTTTTTTACTCAAAATTTAAGGGGCTCTAATATATAATAAATATTTAAAGTATTACTCTAAAAATTAGTTAATACACTATCCATATATTTAGCGGCAACCATTTACCTTAACACACAGTGTATGGTATGGTGCAATAGTTTCGGTTTTTTTAGCAACTATCTATGATAAAAATATTTTATTCCCCAAAAGCTGTTAAACTTTTCGGTGCAAGCGGACTATCTAAATTTTGTAAAAATCAAATCAAGTTCAATATCTTTACCCGATTTTTAACCCATATATAATCTGATTATGAAAAATACTTCACTGGTAGTTATTGTTTGGTTATCAATAAATGCCTGTACAAACAATAAAACGAATGATGCAAATTCAGCATTGGATGAATTTTTAGCGAATTACAATATAAAATATCAAGAATTGCTTTACGCACAAAACCAGGCACAATGGGAAATGCAAACTCATATTGTAGAGGGCGATACCATGGCAGCGTATAAAGCAGGGCTGGCTGATAAAGCAATGAGCGATTTTTTGGGTAGTAATGAAAATGTAAGTAAAGCAAAAATGTTTCTTCAGGATAAATCTAAACTTAGCGATTTGCAGCAACGTCAATTAAACACTATTATTTTTTTGGCAGGAGCTTCGCCCGAAGCGGCAAAAGATATTGTGAATGAAAAAATTAAAGTTCAAAACGAACAAATACAGAAATTATACGGGTTTAAATACATTCTTAATGGCGATACCCTTTCAACCAATAAAATAGAAGAAATATTACGAACAGAAAATAATGTAAATAATCGCCTGGCTGTATGGAATGTAAGTAAAGAAGTGGGCAAACAATTAAAAACAGGGCTTGTAAAGTTGCGCGAATTAAGAAACAAAAGTGTAGAACCTTTGGGATATAATGATTTTTTTGCCTATCAGGTTTCTGAGTATAACATGACCAGCGATGAACTGATGAAAATATGTAAAGAAATGATACAAGAACTATGGCCGTTATATCGCGAATTACACACCTGGGCAAGATATGAACTGGCTGAAAAATACAAGCAGCCGGTACCTGAGATGCTGCCGGCTCACTGGTTACCCAATCGTTGGGGACAAGACTGGACAGCCTTGATAGATGTGGAAGGTTTTGATATTGATGCCGCCCTTGAATCTAAATCAGCTGAATGGATAATGAAAGAAGGAGAAGCATTTTATGTTTCTTTGGGTTTTGAAAAATTGCCTGCTGTGTTTTGGGAAAAATCTAGTTTGTATCCCTTGCCTGCCGATGCAGGATACAGTAAAAACAACCACGCTTCTGCCTGGCATTTTGATAACGACCGTGATGTGCGCTCTTTAATGAGTGTAATACCTAACAGCGAATGGTGGGAAACCGTTTTACATGAATTAGGACATATTTATTATTTTCTAGAATATTCTAATCCTGATGTGCCTATTATTTTACGCAATGGTGCAAACCGTGCTTATCACGAAGCTTTTGGTACACAAATAGGATTGGCATCCATGCAAAAAGCATTTCTGCAGGCAAGAGGTTTGGTAGATAAAAATGCAAAAGTAGATAGTATAAAAGTTTTGCTGAAAGAGGCTTTAAGTTATGTGGTGGTTATCCCCTGGGCAGCCGGAGTTATGACCGGTTTTGAATACGAACTTTATGCACAAAATCTATCGCCCGATAATTTTAATGCCAAATGGTGGGAATTGGTAAAAAAATATCAAGGTATTGTTCCTCCTGCTCCCAGAGGTGAAGAATATTGCGATGCAGCGACTAAAACACATATCAACGATGACCCCGCTCAATATTACGATTATGCCATGAGCAATTTGTTACTCTTTCAGTTTCATGTATACATTGCTAATAATATTTTAAAACAAGATCCACATAATACAAATTATTGGGGCAATAAAGAGGTGGGTAACTTTTTAAAAAAAATTATGCACCCTGGCGCATCGGTTGATTGGCGGGAACACCTCAAAAACAGCATAGGCGAAGAAATGAGCGCAAAAGCCATGGTTGAATATTTTTCTCCTTTAATCACTTATTTAAAAGAAGTAGATAAAGGAAGAAATTATACGCTGCCCGAAACAATTGATTAATTTTTAGTAAATATTGTTTTGAAGATATTTTCTGCTTTTAACAATACCTGCTCTAAACCCTGGGGATTTGTTCCTCCTGCACTGGCATAAAAAGCTTGTCCGCCTCCGCCTCCGTTAATTTCTTTGGCTAATTCTTTTACAATATTACCGGCATGCAGGTTTTTATCTTTCACAATCTCTTCGGAAATAAGCACCCCGATATTTGCTTTGCCGGCCTGTTCGGATACAAAAACCAAGAACAGATTAGGCATTTCATTTTTTAACTGAAAGGCCAGATCTTTTATTTGTTGTGCGTCTAAATCTAATTTACGAGCCAAAAAGTTTATGCCGTTCAAGGGTTTTATTTCTTTGATAACTTCTTGTTTAATATTTTTTACTTTTTCTCTAGAGAGTATTTCTATTTGCTTTTTTAGTTGAGAGTTTTCGGTAATTATATCGTTTATGGCTTTTTTAATGTCTTTAGGGTTTTTAAGTAAATCATTAATTTCTTTTATCAAAAATTCTTTTTCCTGATAATAGCTATCGGCTTTGTCTGAGGTTATGGCTTCTATTCGTCTGATACCTGCAGCTACTGCGCTTTCCGAAATAATTTTAAAACGGCCTATTTCTGCCGTGTTTTTTACATGGGTACCCCCACAAAATTCGATAGATGTTCCAAATTTTATTACCCGTACGGTATCGCCATATTTTTCGCCAAAGAGCGCCATTGCTCCCATTTCTTTACCTTTTTCTATGGGTAAATTGCGATATTCTTCCAACAAGATATTTGCTCTTATTTTTTCATTCACCATATTTTCTATGGCTTTTAATTCCTCTTCGCTAACTTTTGAAAAATGAGAAAAATCAAAGCGCAGATAATTCTCATCTACCAGCGATCCTTTTTGTTCTACATGTGTTCCTAAAACGGCACGTAAGCTTTCATGCAGCAGGTGTGTAGCTGTGTGGTTTCGCGCTGTATATATTCTTTTATGATGATTTACAACCGCATTAAATGTGGCTTGCGGGTTTGTCGGAATGGCATCACTGAAATGTATTATAAGATTATTTTCTTTTTTGGTATCGGTTATATAAATTCTTTCGCCTTCGGCTTCTATATATCCTGTATCGCCTACTTGGCCGCCACCTTCGGGATAGAAGGGAGTAAGGTTAAATACCAATTGGTATTGTTCTTTATTTTTAATTTTTACTTTACGGTATTTTACTAAATTTATGGTTGCCTTCGTAAAATCATATCCAACAAATTCTTCCACATCATCATCACTTATTATTATCCAATCATCGGTTTCTATATTACCGGCTTTGCGCGAACGATTTTTTTGCAGTTCTAAATTTTTTCTGAATCCTTGTTCATCAATTTGCAATTCATATCCTTTTGCAATGAGTTGAGTTAAATCGAGCGGAAAACCAAAAGTATCGTACAACTCAAATACTACATCGCCCGGAATAGTTTTTTGTTTTTTTGCGTTCAAATCAATACATACCTGGTCTATGCGTTTTAAGCCGTTTTCCAGAGTTCTGTAAAACGATTGCTCTTCTTCTTTGATTACTTTTTCAATCAGTTGTTTTTGGGCATTTAACTCAGGAAAAGCATGCCCCATCTGATTAGCCAAAACATGTACCATGCGGTGCAAAAATGGCTCTTTTATTCCCAGCGATTGGTAACCATAGCGCACGGCACGTCTTAAAATTCTGCGTATAACATAGCCTGCACCGGTGTTAGAGGGTAATTGTCCATCGGCAATAGAAAATGAAATAGCGCGTATATGATCGGCAATTACACGCATACCGATATTGATAATTTCCTGTTGTTTATGGGTATCGTTGCTCTTATATCTTAAGCCTGATAGCGATTCTATTTTTTCTATAAGCGGACTAAAAACATCGGTGTCGTAATTAGATTGTTTACCTTGCAATACCCGCACCAAACGTTCAAACCCCATACCTGTATCAACGTGTTGTGCAGGGAGTTTTTCCAAAGAGCCATCAGCTTTACGGTTAAACTCCATAAACACGTTGTTCCATATTTCAATCACCTGTGGATTGTCTTTGTTTACCAGGTCGGCTCCCGAAATTTTAGCGCGCTCTTCATCACTGCGGCCATCATAATGTATTTCAGTGCATGGCCCGCATGGGCCGGTATCGCCCATTTCCCAAAAATTATCTTTTTTACTGCCATTTAATATCCGGTCCTCACTCAGGTATTTTTTCCATTCGTTAAAGGCTTCATGGTCTTTTTCCAATCCTTCTTCAGGGCTTCCTTCAAACACTGTAACATATAAACGACTTTTATCTATTTTATAAACTTCGGTAAGCAATTCCCAACTCCAGGCAATGGCTTCTTTTTTAAAATAATCGCCAAAACTCCAGTTGCCCAGCATCTCGAACATAGTGTGATGATATGTATCTACACCCACCTCTTCTAAATCATTATGTTTGCCCGATACACGCAAACACTTTTGGGTGTTGGCTATTCGTGGGTATTTTACAGGTGAATTACCTAAAAATATATCTTTAAACTGATTCATACCCGCATTGGTAAACATCAATGTAGGGTCGTTTTTTACCACCATGGGAGCCGAAGGAACTATTTCGTGTTGTTTGCCCTTAAAAAATTCTAAAAACTGCTGGCGTATTTGATTTGCTGTCATTTAACTTTGCTATTTAAGGACAGCGAAATTACAGATTATTGATTAAATATTAACTAATGAGAGATAACTACTTTTTTTACTATTCTTACCTGCTCATTACACACTTGCAAAAAGTAAATGCCGCTGGGTAAATGCATAATGTTAATAGTTGATTGGTTATTGGTAATTATATTATTGTAAATTTCTTTTCCTGTAATATCAAATACTTTACATTGTACATTATACATTGTACTTTGTACATCCTCTATGTTTATGTTAAAAATTCCGTTGCTTGGGTTGGGGTAAACCGAGACACTCATTAACTCTTGTGCGTATTCCAGCACCGATAAACTGCAATTCATGGTATCGCAGCCCTCATCATCCACAATAATATACCAATTATCTGCTGTATTGGTAGTATCATCAGCAAAGGCAAAGCCACCCAAAAAAGTAAAACCATTACCCAAGGGGATTTGGCTGCCTATTACAGCATCGGCCTGACGCTTGTTAAATGCTCTTTTCCAGATAATATTTCCCATAAAATCTAATTTGGTGTAGTATTGTATTGTTCCACTCGAATATGCCATTATTTTTATAGAGTTGTTATCTATTTGCGGAGTAGCCCAAAAGCTAAAACCGTTTTGGCAGGCTGGAAAAAAATCACAAAAATAATAAGATGTGTCTCTAAGCACATTTCCCGTGGGGCTTAAAACATTTACCCGCTGATATGAGGTGAAATTACCAAAACTAGGATGTGGTCTTGAGCCCCCGCAAAAATAATTTCCGTTAGGAAGCTCTATACAACTTAGCCCTCACGACTCACCCGTGCCGCCTAATAGTTTTGTCCATTGGGTATTGCCCAACGAATCTAATTTATATACCCGTGTGCGGTAATTCCAGCCCCCGTTATGCCTTAGGGTAGTTAAAATAAAACCATTATCGGATGTAGAGCTGAGGTATAAATAACTTTCTTTTACATTAGTAGCACCAAAGTTTTTTGCCATAAAACAGTGCCGGAAGTATCACATGCAATTAAGGCAACATTATTATAATTTGGGGGAGAATAATAGGTGCCCGAAAAATACATCATACTATCTTTTAGAACCATTACAAAAGGTCTGAAATCTTTTTCATTGGGTAAATATCGTTTTTCCCAAATTACATTCAGCGAATCATCAAATTTTAATAAAAACCCCTTCATTGTATCAACTCCGTCAAATTTATTTCCTATGGCATAATAGTAGTCTCCTGCTTTTACCATCCCATAAGAACTATAATAAAAATGTATGGTATCGCCATGCCTGACAGATTTGGTAAGGTTAAAATTCTCGTCATACCTTGCCAGCTCTATATTGCGAAAATATTGCGGATAGTCCTGATTAAAATAAGTAGCACCAAAAGATATGTATCCGTCATGGGTTTTAATATAGGCCGAGGTTACTTCTTGCTTATCTAAAGTTTCGGATAGTGCGTGCAGATACTGAGCAAAACTTACCGTGCTCTTATGGCTGCATAACACCCATAAAGCACAGATAAGAAATATATTTTTTTATTAAACATTTATTTTACAAGCATTACTTTTTTATACGCTATTATTTTATCGTTGCTCACTATGTATGCATGGTATGTTCCGCTTGGCTGTCTTTGCAAATCTACCGTAATTTTTTCGTTTTGCAAAGTAATCATCTGTATAATACGTCCTTGTAAATCGCATATCAGAAATAATGAGCCTTCGGTTTCTTCGTTCATGCCAACGGTAATGTTTATCCCTAACATGTCATTTGCTGCGTGTGGTACTGTGTATGTGTGGTTTACACACGGCTTGCCGGAAAAAAATCGAATCACTTTTATGGTATAGCTATGATTTTTATAATGAAATAGAAAAAATAAGAACTATCAGCAACCAAAGCGAAAATTATTGGAAAGAAAAATATTATCAGTTATTGGAAAAACACCAACTTCTTCTCGAAAATAAAATGAAGATATATTTTAAAGATAAATAACAAAGGTTTTATATTCTAAAATTCTCAGCAATATATTTTACTATTTTTGAGCAATCAACAATCGCAAGCCAATTATGGAAAAAATTTTAAATTACATTAATGGAGAATTACTTGAACCTATATCAAAAAAATTTTTAGAGAATTTTGAGCCTGCCACAGGCAAGGTGTATTCGTTAATTGCCGATAGTGATGAGCGAGATGTAGAGCGGGCATATCAGGCAGCCGAAGCAGCCTTTGAAGACTGGGCTAATACTTCCAAAGAAAAACGTTATGCTGTATTAAGCCGTATTGCTGATTTGATTGATAAAAACCTACCGGAACTTGCCAAAGCAGAATCGAAAGACAATGGTAAAACCGTAAAACTCGCTTCGAGTGTAGATATACCCCGCGCATCGGCTAATATGCGTTTTTATGCCACTGCTGCTTTGCACTTTGCGAGCGAGGCACATGGCATGGAAGACAAAGGGTTTAACTACACCTTACGCCAACCCATTGGTGTGGTGGGGTGTATATCTCCCTGGAATTTACCCTTGTATCTTTTTACCTGGAAAATTGCACCGGCTTTGGCTGCCGGATGCACGGTTGTTGCCAAGCCATCAGAAATTACCCCTATGACGGCTTATCTTTTTTCTAAATTATGTATAGAAGCCGGTTTGCCCAAGGGGGTATTGAATATTGTGCATGGTTTAGGTCCAAAAGTGGGTGCTGCCATCACGGTACACAAAGGTATTAAAGCTATATCGTTTACCGGTGGTACATCAACAGGGGCAGAAATAGCT
>JBBIOU010000024.1:5000-52850 GCA_037443205.1 Flavobacteriales bacterium
CTTCTACCAGTGCGTATCCGATACCTGATGAGGTGCCTGTAATTATGATATTCATTTTTTAGAGTTTAAATATATATTAATTAGTGTTTGGGTCCAATTATCAGTTGTGTATTGTAATGCCATGTTGTGGCTGTGAATTGACATTTGGATGAGCGTGTTATCATTTGATTGAATGAATGTTTTTAAAGCTTCTTTTATATTGGCAACTGAGTTATCGGTGAGTAAAAGACCATTGTAGTTGTTTTTTAAGAAGTATTCGGATGCGCCTACCTGAGTTGTTAAAATTAAAGGATAGCCCGAGAGAGCAAATTCGTGTACGACTACACCCCAGGGTTCAAAACTGCTAGGCAAAATAAAAACGCCTGTTTCTTTAATAAAATTGTTGATTTTATCGGGTTGAACAAAGCCAAAGTGTTTTATTTTTGGATGTATTGTTTTATTATTCCAACTATCACCTGTTCCTAAGCACCAAAGTTCCCAATCGTGGTTAATTTCTTCAGACAATTCAACAAATGCCTGCCATAAGTTAAAAATACCTTTAAAAGGCAAATATCTGCCTACAAAAATAAATTTGTGGGGGAATTTATTATGTTTTTGCGGGGAATAATGGTTGTATATTGATAAAAAATGATCGGTGTCTGCGCAATATAAGCCTGTATGAATGTTTGCGGTATGGAATCCTAGTTTTTTGGCATATATCAGTTGCTTATTGCCGGGTACCCAAGCATGATTAAAGTATTTTTTGATAAAAAACCGGCCGACTGTTGATGCTAATATTTGCTTGAATGATGCGTTCCATTGATTATCTATGCCTACAATAACAGGTATTTTATGTACGAATGCGCGGCAAATATGAAGGTAAAATTTGTCGTTCCAGCCGCTAACATAAATAAGGTCAGGATTGATTTGAATAATATAGTTGAATATTTCTGACCGTGAAGAAAAATCATTTCTGTTTTTTACATTTAATAGTGGGTGAAATGAAAAATCGAATGGTGCTTCTTTATTTATAGGCCATCTGATGATATAAATATCTACATCTTGTGTATTAATTAATTTGTTTATGCAGGAGAGGAAATATCCTGCAAGTTCAGTATATAAAAAAACAAATTTTGGTTTAGTTTTTTGCAATTCTGTTTTTTCTTTTAATAAAAAGCGAAATTATAAGAAAAAACAATGCGGTGACGGCACATCCGAACCAAAAATGATAGTTAGATAACATATTTTTGATATATAATGGCAAGAGCCTCCAATTGAATGATGTTGACTTTGAATTTTGATTATAATAATCAAGGTTATAATCAAACAGGGGTTTTACGGGATTATTAGTTAAAGTAATAGTATTAAAATCGGGATAGGAATTGTTTAAAATTACTTCGAGAAAAGCGTCTCGGGGCAAATCTCTTATTGCAGTTGCAACATAAGTTATATTATTTTCTTTGTGATAAAAAAAAGAAGCCGGAGCATTTCCCATAGAACCTGCAAATAAAAAGATATTTTTATTGGAAGGTATAGAAATGAGTAAAGGGTGGATGGTTGTATTATAATTTGTTTTTAAAAATGAGCGTGTATTGTCGGTAAAAATATTTTTCATAAGCGGGTGTTCTTCGGCCCATAAGGGTCGGTGCATGAAAATAAAAATATTATTGATAGTATCTATGGATGATAATTCATTTTTAAGAAACAATAGCTGTTCTGATATTATATCGCCATTATTAATTTCTGTATCCAAAAAAATAAATATTTCAGTACGCTTGGCAAATGAAAAAAATGTATTACCAAAATGCTGTTTATATTTATTACCAAAAACATCGTGATTTCCGACCGCATTAAAAAAAGGGACAGATAGTTTACTAAAAAAAGATTTGTAATAATTATCTATATCAGTATCGGGGTTCATAAATAAATCGCCTAAGCTTACCATAAATGCATAATTTCCTCCGTTTATAAGATCCAGATTACCCAGCAGGGTAGAGGCCGGAAATCCGGATTTATTATTAGAAGACCCATGTAAATGGCCTGTGACAAGTATTTTGTATGTATTGCAGGTATCCTCAATGTTAACCTTTAAATTATTAAATGAAGAAATATCTGACTGCGCATTAAGATTTAAAAGCACAGATAAGGTAATTAGAACTATTATATATCTTTTATTTTTCAATTTGTTTTATGATACTTATAAAAGCATTTTTATTTTTTTTTATTAACTTATTTACCTCAGTAAACTCCAGGTTTTTTACTCTGATATATGAATTACCGTATGCATTAGATTTTTTATCGGTTGATAATCCCAATTGTATATTATTAAATTTAATGTTACCGGCATACATTGCTGAACCATCAACTACTTGAATGGCAATGTTTAGATGTGAGAAAGTAGTATTGTGTACATGAGCATAAGAATTATGGTTTAATGAAAGTGCGATAGTATTTCTTCCGCTAAAGTAAGTGTTATTTACCGACAGACTTGTGCCAATAGCCTCTATTGATTTGCCTGCAATATTTCTAAATGATGAATTTGCGACTATCAAATTACTGTAATTAACTTTTATTGCATCATCAGACAACACCATAAATGTTGTAGAATAAAAAGAAACGTTTGAATTTGAAATATGTATTACTGTGTTAGGCATGGCTATAAAAAGACAAGATTTGATTTCTGTATTTGTATTGTGTATATTTATATGTGCATCGGTTGATATATTAGAATTTGCTGAAGAAGTAAATGTGCAATGAGTGAAGATTGATTTGCAAGAATTATCAGCTATTATAAATAATTGCGTTGCGGTATCCTGAAATTTAAATGTAATAAAATTTTCTTCATTTCCGTTACATAATATCGAGTTATTAATAGTTAAGGATGAATTTGTTTCAAAAGTAATGTTGGTTCCGGGTTTAATGATTAACCTATGTGTTTGAGGGACAATAACATGTTGTTTAATAATATGGTTGCCTGACGGTATTATAAAAGCATTATTTGATTTATCTTCTATAACAAAAGACAACTCGCTGATAGGGGTTATAATTTTATCAGTTAATTCTTCTTGAAAAGATGTAAAAGGTAATATTGTTGTTACATGCCAAATGTTATTATACAAATGTGTTCCCAGTAATTTGCTTTGAAAAATGATTTTTTTCCTTTTATTGGTTTTTATTTCGGATGTCAATTTAGGATTTAATAAATATTTAATTGTAATAAAATCTGTAGGTTTATTTAGCTGTTTTGAGGGGATAATTTTTGCTGAGAGCGGATTAATAATTGTATCATCTATCTGTAAGGAACCTGACAGGTAGGGCAATGCATTTATTGATGCAACATTTATATATAACGTATCGTTTGATATTTTTTGCAAATGTGCTTCAACCGAGGCAGGTGCATTTAATAGTTTGTTTATTATTTCAGCATTTTGATAATATACATTGCTATCAAAATTTTTGTAAGGAAATTCTGTGTATAAAATTGCTAACTGTTGTTGAAGTTGTGGGTCGATAGTTCGGAAAAACTTGTCTAAATATTGTTTATTACTGAAATGTTGCAAATAGTAAATATATTTACTAAAAAAGGCCGAATCAGAAAATATCATATCGTGAAAATTATCATAATTTGATTTGCCGGCAAGATATTTATTTGCACCCGATATTTGTGTAATTTTATTAACGCTAAAGCTTTCGTATCCTACGGGTTCAATTTTATTGGTAGCGGGATTATAATAATATTTCACATCGCTCCAGTCTAAACTATGCTGACCACCGATTAAATCAATTATAGCATGAAATTTTGCCAGCTTATCAATATCAAAAACATCGGTGGTAGATTTTTTTTTTCTTCTAAATTCTTCGAGTAACTGTATAGCTTGGTTATAAATATTTTTCCCTTCTGTGGTTGCAAGCAAATCATCTTCATTGTATGCTTCAATGTATGAAGATTGAAAAGAAGCATATTGTTCATCAAAAATAATTTTATTTTTTTCATTAATTCGCTTATGCCAATACATATCGGGATTAAAACGCAAAATAGGCCCTGTTAATTTTTTGTTGTAGTGTAATAACTCTTCCGAAAAATGTTCTTCGAGTGCGTAAATACCCCAATCTTCATCATTTACAAATACTTTTATAAAAAAATACCTTAGATGGAAGATGTTTTCGTATTTTAGCCATTGATGATAAATCCATTCGTAAGCATAGGCACGTGTGCCCGGATGTTGTAAAGTTAGGCGACTCATTCCCATCAGAGCGTTTTTTCCTTTGGTTTTTATTCTAAACGACCATTTTTTATCCTGTAAGTGGTCAGTCATGTGGCCTTTTAACCGAAGCTTGCATTTAATTGTATTGTTATTGTGAATGATTTGGGCATCAACATATCTATTCCCCTCATTGGTAATTATTCCTTGTTTTAAAAATTTTTCTCTTTGAGTTTGCAGTTTACTAAAATCATCCTTGTTTATGTAGATATAAATTTTATCGTAATCAGCATTAAAACTTTTTTTATAATTTGAGCCAACAGAAGTTATAAAGTGCCACAAATTTTTATATGATTTTTGTTTAACATACAAATTAGCAATATAAGATAGTATCAGCATAATAAATATAAATACTGATAATAAAATTATTTTCGTTTTAGTTGACTTTGATTTTTTCAATAACATACTATAGGCTGCAAATATACTTTTATTATTTTTTATATTTTCTTAATTAAAAAAGTCTAGCAAGTGAGGCAATAACAATTTGTATAATTTATTATGTCCGGTGTGATTTAAATGTATGTTATCGCGATAATCGGTTGTATCAAGTACATTAATATCAGTAATATACTTAATATTTTCGGCATCAAACCAGTTTATCAGGCGTGTTCCTTTTGAATTAAATTTTTTATTATTTAGTTCGTTTTTTTCAGCATGCAGACATACTAAGAGTGGTAAATTATGGTTGGTAGTATATGACAAAAAATTTTGCCAGCCGGAATTCATGTTGCTATCGTCAAAACCGTATAAATATTTGTATTCATCATCCGAATTACCTATCCATCTGTTTACGTTGGGAATGATATAACGAAAAAGTGCATCCGTAAGCGCACATAGGGGTTGTTTATCTGGCCATGCACGATGTTTACCTACTACTTCTTTAAAGTGCATATTGTCGTTAAAATCATGACTGCTGAAAACTAAAACAATTGCATCGGGTTTTAAATTGGGTAGATTTTGCAAATAAGCAAAGGCATTATCCGGACCCCAACTTTGGGCTGAAATATTTAATACACGCGCATGAGTTAAAGTTTGTTGCATGCTATTTTCGAGGAGTGTAGAACAAAGGCTGTCTTGATCTACATGAGCTCCTCCATTGATAACCGAATCTCCGAATAAAAAAATTAATGGTTTATCTGTTTTTTTTAAGGGTTTGCTGCGCATGGAATATTCGTTAGTAATGATTCTGTTAGCAAATCTGGTTACCTGCTGATTTGGGGCATATATGTATTCGTATTTATTGCTTTTGATGTATAAAGGAAGTTGTCCCAATCCGAAATAATAGCGTGCAATAAGTTCTGCAATAAAAAGAAGCATTAATATATACAATAAATATCTTATCATTTTGCTAAGCATAAACGTTATTTTGGTTGATAAGCAAATCCGATTGGTTATGGCTTGCTTCGTTTGGTATTGTATTAAAGATCGGGTCTATCATGATTGTAATAATCATTAAAAATATTATTGTAAATGGATTTAATGAAGCAGCCAGCCATGGCTCAAAATTAATCGAAAACATAATAGAAAGCATTACCGGAATAGCCAGGTGGGAGTTTTTGGCTGCTTTAATAAACAGCAATAAAAATCCTCTAAAATAAGCTAATATACCTATGAGACCGGTATTTAACCAAATTATTAAATAGGTATTATGCACTCCACCCTGATGACCCAGTTTACTTAAATAATCAAAATTACTTCTCATTAAATATTCATCAAAGGCAAATCCTTTTCCTAAAAATAAACTTTTTTGTATATTTTCCCATGCAAACTGCCAGGCAATTAAACGTCCGGAGGCCTGGTCAAGAGTATCTAATCTAAAAACTTCCTCTAAACCCAAAGCAATAATGATGGTATTATAGTTATCTAAAAATAATTGTGCTGATGCAGTAAATATGATAAAAAAGATTATTCCTAAAAACGTTGAAATTTTAAAAATCCTTACTAAAGATAAAAATAAAATGATTGAAAGTAATGTATTACGTGAACCGGTTTTATAAGCCAGAAATATAAATATTACATAAAAAATCCATTTTTCTTGTTTATAAAACAATGTAGGAAAGTAAACAGTAATTATATTAAACAACAAAAAAATTACTGTGATAAAGATGCCCAGTCCATTGGGGTTGCCAAATATTCCTCTAAGCCTGCCTCCATGCGAAACTGCTATATCAAAATCTATAAAACGTATAAAATAACATACCAGTAAAATAACTAAAACGAAATACATAAAATTTTTAAAAAAATATTCGCCCTGAATATTATAAGACCTTATGAGATAATTGGGAATAATAATAAACAACAATAGGTAAGAAAATAATTTTTGTATAGATATATTTAGTACGGGAGAATATTGCAAACAAAAGGCAGCTATGATAAAAAATGGTATAAAATAAATGAAGAGCCTGTTTAGTGGTTGAAAGTTTTTTCTGTCGAGCAAAAAAAACAGAAACAGCATCAGGATGTAAATATTTTTAAATTGTTTGGCAAAAGCTGTGGCGGGTTCTAAATTATCTGAAAGAATTAATACAAATAAAAAACCAATAAGCATTTCGGGGTAGCGCCTGTTAAGATACATTAAAAACAAAAAAAACGGTATTATCAGATAAGAAAGGTTGTTGTTAAACGCGCCCAATAGTAACCACAAAAAAAGCAACACATATAATTGAAAATTATTTCTGATAAGAGAAGATATCATTTAGTTCAGGTATTTATTAATATGTTGTCTGATATATTTTTCACGATTTAAAATAAATATTCTGTTCGCATCAACATATTCATTCCATTGCTCAATTGAAGCAGGTTTGCGCCAACGCGCAATATGACAAGAAATTTCGTTAGTTAAATTATTTCGGATAGAATCGAGTATATGTAATTGATAATCGGTGCTGAGGGTGGTGTTTAGATAATCTTCAAATTGATTTTTAAAGGTTTTGACATAATCATTGTTTAGCAACAATTGCTTAAATATTATTGATACATGGTTATTTTTAAAATTTAAAACATGATGAAACATGTCTTTTTTTACTGCTTCAGAGCCTGTATAAGCAAAACTATAATCCATATCATAAGGAATAAAACACCATTTTGAATTTATTTTTTTAGATTTTATTTTGTAAACTCTGAGGTTATTATGTGGCCAATCGGTATTTGCAAAATAAATCTGAAAAATCATGTAAATATTAAATTTTTCTATGTCAACTTTCTGTTCAATAAATTTATATTTTTCTTCGTTATTGTATATCGGATTTTGCAATTTATTAATTAAATCATAAAACTCATCTGCTATTTCTTTTTTTCCTGCTTTTAAACCTTCTGATTCTATAAGGGTTATATGTTTTTTTTTAAAGTTATATTTCTGTGCCAAATAGTTTTCATCAGTTTTTACGGTAAGATTATGAATACCCCAATATTCGTTATTCAAATAGAGTATCACGTGTTTATAGGGCTGAATGTCTAAAGAAGTTGTTTGCATTATTTGGTGAGCTAATGCATCGGCAAAAAGTGTTCTGCCCCAATCGTTACCACTGTTTCTTAAAATGATTGAAGTAACAGGATGATTAAAAAGGACCGGATAATTGTTTTTAGTAAATTTAACAAGTATAGATTTTTGTGGAAATGCACGTGTTTTGTTTCCATGAATTTTTACTTTAATGTTTGTGTTAATGACGGTATTATTTTCTGAATAATTAATTAATGCCGGTCTTTCTGATGCTTTGCCTCTGGTGTGATAATTGGCCGGCCAGTCCCACCATTTTTGTGTCAACGGATTTTTTGCATTACAAAATTGCTTATTACCCCGAATGTAAATACCTGTATTGTAAGAAAAAAAATCGTCCGGATTAACCTGTAAATAAACAACCGGTAAAATGTGCTGTTTTTTTTCAAAAAATAACAAAGGAGAATGCCACACGGGTGATGTATTATAAGATATTATATTTATTGAGTTCTTTTGAAAAGAATATTCATTTAAAATAAATGCCCCGATAAAACCAACTAATGCAATTGCTATTTTTAAGTTTTCTGACATTATTTTTTGTTAAGGAGCAAGAAAAGCATAACTATGGGTAGCGCTATCAAAGAAAATAAAATATTGCCGGTACCAATGGCTATTGAAAAACCCAAACAAAGTATCAGATAAGTAATTTGTGTTTTATCGTTAACTAATTTAAAAGGATTTAATAATATACTTAGTGCAATTATAAACAGGCCTAAAAGAGGAATATTTTTAGAGATTGCAACCAATAAAACCATTATGAGTGAAAGAGGCAATATATTATTGTCAATGGGTTGTACATCGTTATTTTTAAACTTATATATTTTAATTAAAATAAGAGTAACCAGTGCCGATGTAAATAATTGCAACAGAAAAAAAGGTATATCTGCAGGCAAAAAACCTTGAAATGAATCGGCAAATAAAGATTTTAGTGTATTCATAGCAATAAAATAATTGCAATTTATAAAGATTTCTTGAAAAGTTCATGAAATAAATCTAAATGCTTTTGAGCTACCAATTCCCATGTGTAATTATATTTTATTTTGTTGATAGAATTTACACCCATTTGGGTTAATTCATCGGGTTGTTTATTAAGGATAGCTTTTATTGCTTCAACTAATGCATCTATATTTGCTGGCGGTATTAAAAAACCATTATCAATGTTTACTAGTTGGGCTGTAGCCCCCACATCTGAAACTATTACAGGCATACCATAGCTCATTGCTTCCATTACAACGGTTGGCATACCTTCGAATAAGGTGGGTAAAACAAAGATATGGCATTGCCGGTATAGTTCATTGAGTTTATTATCATCAACATAACCTAAAAATTTTACTTGCGGCAGGTGTGAATATTTTTTTATGCATTGTGCATATAAGGGACCTTTACCTGCAAATATAATTGTAAAATCGTTTGACTTATGCGTATTACTGTATTGTTCAATTGCATTCAAAAGGTAAAAAATGCCTTTATTATACTCAAATCTGCCAACAAACAGGAAATGTAATTTTTTACTAAAATTTTTTGGATTGATATTATCAGGTAAATTAACTGCATTAGGCAATACTCTAATTTTGCTTTTATCAGAGATAGCTGTTTGCAATATATCTGTAAGTTTACCGCCTAACGAAATTACCACATCAGCGTGCTTAAACAGATATTTAAAAATAATCTTAAATGGAATGGCTGTAAGTTTAGCTTTAATACCGATAGCTTGAAAAGGTTCAAGTCCATGCGGATTAACAATGACCTTGTTTTTTATATGTGCTATTTTATACCATACACTCAATCCCTGAGAATATACAACATGGTTCGGATGATTTAAAAT
This sequence comes from Flavobacteriales bacterium, assembly GCA_037443205.1. Classification (GTDB taxonomy): domain Bacteria; phylum Bacteroidota; class Bacteroidia; order Flavobacteriales_D; family UBA2798; genus JBBIOU01. Next base: position 14,563 of record JBBIOU010000024.1, read on the forward strand.
TATTTGATATACTTTTTGGGAATATTTATAACACTCTAATAAATAGTTCTTATTAGTATTAATACCGGGCAAGCTAATTTCTGATACATTGTTGTATGATGTAAATATTTTTTCTTTATGAGGGTGTACAACCACAATTTCTACACCAACATTTTTTGCCAGTTCTTCAATCAATAATTTAGAATGTCTTTGCATGCCTCCAACGGCATAAGGGAAAATGCCGTCTGTACAAAAAAGTATTTTCAGCGTGTTCAATTTTCTAAAAGGTTTTTTATTCCTTCCTCAATGCTCCATTCAGGCTCCCATCCGGTGTGTAATTTTAGTTTACTTACATCAGCCAGTAAATGCATTCGTTCAATTTTTCTAACTCTAGCCGGGTCAATTTCAATGGTGAGTTTTTCATTTAATTGTTGTTCAAATGCCTCAACTATTTCTTTTACCGAATATTCAATGCCTCTGCCTAAATTATAAATTTCATATTTATTATTTTCGAGTTGCAATAATAATCTAACGGCTCTGGCCATATCATAAGTATGTATAAAATCGCGTTTGGGAGTTAAATTACCAAGTTGCAATATTCTTTTACCCGATTTTATCTGTCGTTCTATTTCAGGTATCAGATGGGGGTTTGTTTCGTTGGGACCGAAAGCATTAAAAAATCTGCAAACAAGGGTTTGTATATTTGTTTCTAAATAAAATTCTTTACACAAATGTTCGGCAGCAAGTTTTGATAAGCCATAAATATCTAAGGGTTGTGGAGGTATTGTTTCCGAAATAGGTTCGTTTATTATAGGATAAACTGCGGCCGTAGATGCTAAAAAAAACTTTTTAACAGATTGTATATTTTTACATGCATTTAAAACATTAATGGTACCTCTGATGTTTATGTCAGCAGACTCGAATGGATGCTCATTGCAATAAGGTATAAAATGAACAGCGGCAAGATGAATAATAACCCCGGGTTGAACATTTTTAAAAATTTCTTGTATTGGGGCGTTATTTCTTATGTCGGCATGAAAAAAATTACTATCGGGTATATCTATAAACTCTCTTTTACCAAATGATAAATTATCTATGACATAGATTTCATAACCAAATTTTTTTAATTCGGGTATAATTGCTGAACCAATAAAGCCGGCTCCTCCTGTAATTAAAACTTTCATTTCTTTTTCGTAAATTTAGCAATTAACCAACCTATACGATAATAGAATATTCTCAACCATAAATGCAAATCGTTGCGTTTATATTTTTCGATTGTATAGCCCAGTTGAATCATTTCTTTAGAACAAATTTTTTCAATTATTTCCTGTTCTCTGTCGGGAGACGAGAGTTTTGTTTTATACGTAGAAATAAATTTATTGCTGATAGGTTTTAATGCATTTTTACTGGTAGGATTATTGGCTTCAACCACATCTTCGGTTACCGCATAATTAATCTCACCTGTATAAGTTATTCCAATAAATGAACAAATATCGGCAAGGGTTGTATCTGGGTTGTTAACCAGGTTTTCATATTTAACTATCATGGCATTATGGGTGGTATGCATATTTCTAACACCATTGCGCCAAACCAGTGCATTGATAAGCGGATTAGAAGTACTCCACGAACAGGTTTTTAAACTAGCCACCACATCTCGCGGGTCTCTTATCAGAAATATAAATTTTGCATCAGGATAATCGTATTGTATTTGTGCTTTATAAAATATATGCGGAGGCGATTTTTCGCAAACAATAATGTTTTCGGGGATGTTATTATGAAACTTAGTTAGCAAATAATGTTGTGATGTGATGTTTAAAATATCTTTCCAGGATTTTGCGTTGTTTATAATGTCGTTTTTTAAATTGTTGTGATTAACGGGGTATTTTTTTATAGAATAAAAATTAACCCATTTATCTGCTAAAAATTCTATATCCTTGGTTAAGGAATAAGTATTATAAAAATTTTTAAATACCCAAAAATGGGTTTCGGGCAATGTTACTAATCCGCTAATTTTATCTAAAGTAAGGCGGGTAAGTGTAGAACCACTTCGGGGCGATGACAATATAAATACGTGGGGCATTAATTAAAATTGCGTAATATTGTTGCGATATTACAAAAAAAATTGTTGCAAAAAATAAAAATAGGAGTTTCGGCAAAAAGCTATCTTGAAAAAAGAAATTTTATCGATTTACCCTATTCTATATCCATTGATTTTGTAAAAAAATATGACTTACACAAACCCTACAATCATTTGCTGTATAAATTATTCCATAAAATAAACCCCGATGCACATTTTAAGTTTCACGACCATTTTTTAAATAAAAATATTGATGCATTTCATTTTTTCGGAAGCATTTACTTTGGTAAAAAACCCTGGTTTGTTACTTCGTCTGTTGTATTACCCAGATGGACAAAACATCGTGAAAGAGCCTACCGGGAATTGCTTAAAGAAAATTGTAAAAAAATTTTTATGTTAAGTAATATAAGCTATCAAAGACAGGTTTACGAATTTGAGAAAAATAATATTTCAAAAGACAGCTACGATAAAAAATTAACTATTCTTCATCCTTCGCAAAAAATGGTGGTAAAAGAATATGCAGAAAAAAAATTACCTGAAAAAATACGCTTTATTATTGCCGGACACAGAATATTAGGCAAGGGGGGATATGAAATTTTAAAAGTGTTTATTGATTTATACAAAAAATACAAGGATATAGAATTAATTGTTATTTCTAAACTGCATACAGCCGATTATTTAAGAAATGAAGAAACAGAAAAACGTCTGGCAGAAGTAAAAAAAATGATTGAAGAAAACAAAAACACTTTTATAACCTATTATCCCGAATTACCAAATGCACAAGTTATTGAATTGATGAAAAACAGCCATGTAGCCCTGCTGCCTTCGTATGATGATACTTATGGATATACGGTTTTAGAAGCACAAGCCTGTGGATGTCCTATCATAACTACCGATATTATGGCTTTTCCGGAAATAAACAACAACGAAATTGGGTGGATAATAGAAGTTCCCAAGACTACTTTTGGAAGACCTGACGCGTTTAGCCTGCAGAGCTATCATTTATTTTCGCGAATACTCATAGAAAACCTCGAAGTAATTATAAAAAATATTATTGAAAATCCTGCTCAAATCAAAACAAAGGGGGCGATGGCGCTAAAAAAAATATACGAAAAGCATAATCCTGAAAAAAATGCTTTAATTTTACAGGAAACTTATCAATCAATTTTTAAATGAAGAAAATATTAGTTACCGGAGGAGCCGGATTTATAGGCAGTCATTTGGTTAATAAGCTTGTACAAGAAGGAAATCATGTTGTAGTTGCTGATATTTTATTAAGAGGCAATAAACTTGATAAAGACATTTTAGAAAATATTGAATTTCATAAAGCTGACGTAAGAGATAATAAAGCCATGTTAGAACTGTCGAAGGGTTGTACGTACATCTATCATTTTGCTGCCGTTTTAGGAGTAGATGTAGTAGCCGATAATCCGGTAGAAACCATGGATACGGAGGTAATTGGAATGCGAAATATTTGCGAAGCTGCCTTGATGCATGGCGTTGAGAAAATTATATATGCCTCAACCAGTGGAGTATACGGCCATTCTGCCATAGAAAAAAGCGTTACGGAAGATATTATTGTAGATCCGCGAACCAGCTATGCCATTGCTAAACGATATAATGAAATATACCTTAAGGCACAATACGAAGAAAAAGGCCTCAATTCTGTTTCCTTGCGTTTTTTTAATGTTTACGGCTCTAAACAAGATAATCGCATGGTTATTCCTCGTTTCATTGAACAGGCATTGAATAATAAACCCATAACCGTTTTTGGAACAGGAAAACAAACCCGCGATTTTACCTATATTGATGACACTATATATGCAAGTATGCAGTTAGCACAAAAAGCCGGAGCAGGAGAAATTTATAACATTGCCAATGAAAATGAAAAAACCATTTACGAACTGGCGCAAACCATTAAAGATATTACACACTCAAAATCAGAAATTACTTTAATTGATGCACCTAAAAAGAGATACGACTACGAAGTGGAACGAAGATATGGAAACTCGGATAAATTATTCAGAACCATCGGATATAAACCATCAACTGAATTAAAAACAGGCTTGCAAAAAATACTGGAAGATTATAACAAATTATAAAATTCTTTGATTTTATTACAAACATATATCACCTGCGACTTTTTTAACTTATAATATAAAGGCAGTCTTATCAAACAATCTGAAAAATATTCGCTGGCAGGTAAATTAATTGATTCGTTATTTTTTAAATAATAAGGGCTTTTATGCAATGCCTGATAATGAAATAACGCCTGTATTTTATTTTTATGCAAATATTGAATGAGGTTATTTCTTTCGGTGATGTTTTTAACTACAATATAATATATATGTGCGTTGTGTAAGGCATAATCGGGGATGTGAGGTGTTTTGAAAATGTTTGAATATCCCGAAAGATTTTTATGATAAGTATTCCAAAGCATCAATCTTTTGCGGGTTACTTTCTCAATATCAGGTAACTGCGCATGCAAAAATGCAGCACATAATTCAGAAGGATAGAAAGACGAACCTAAACTTACCCAGGAATAAAACGGAATAACTCCCTTTTTAAAATCTATGCGATTAGTTCCTTTATCCCATACATATTGTAATTGGGGTAAAAATTTTTCATTATTTAAAATAAACAATCCTCCTTCACCACAATGGATATTTTTGGTTTCATGAAAGGAAATGCAACCAACATCACCCAATGAACCTAATATGCATGGGTTATTATCTGCATTTACATAATAGGCATTAATTGCTTGTGCAGCATCTTCAATTACATATAGATTATATTTATTTGCCAGGTTGATAATTACATCCATGTTACAGGCCACACCGGCATAATGAACTACTACGATTGCTTTGGTTCGGGGTGTTATCAGCGCTTCAATTTTATTTTCGTCAATATTAGGATGATTAAAATGACTGTCTGCAAATTTTATTTTAACTCCCCGGTTTGCGAAAGAATTGGCTGTGCTGACAAATGTGTACGAAGGCATAATAATTTCGTCTTCTGCTTTTAAATCTAAAATAATTGCAGCCATTTCTAAAGCTGAGGTACAACTATTAGTAAGCAACGGATTTTTATAATTATATGTATTCGTAAAAAATTGATGACATTTATCAGTAAAAAAACCATTGCCCGAAAATGATTTTAATAAAAATACTTTGGATAGGTATTTATACACTTTACCGCTTATATATGGAATATTAAAATTAATCAAAGGATAAAATTTTAATGAATTTTTCGGCCAGTATTTGTGTGTAAATATTGGCACCTTGTTCGTTTAAGTGGCCTATGTCAAAAGAATATTTAAACTGATAAAACATAGGAAATTCGGATGCATCTGCTAATTGAATGATGCGATTAGCTATTTCTGAATTTTGCAGAGATATAAATTCATGGTATGATTTTAATCTGGGTGGGATAATAAAATATAAATGGATATTATTTTGTGCTAATTGGTTTACCAGATTTATTAAATAATTCGTGAAAAAGGCGTTGTTGTATGCCGTTTTGTTGGAAAACTGGTTGACAGAGATTTCGGCTCGTTTTTTAAGCGCTAAAGTATCTTTAAGCAACTTTTTTCTGTTGTTATTAATTTCTTTATATTCTGCTGTTTTTAAATTAATATGTTCGTCCAGTGATAAAAATCCGTTTTTATTTTTACCTAAAACATATTTACCTGAAGATTGCTTTTGTAATATGGCGTTGTATTTTCCGGCAAATAGTTTATATAAATAAGCCAGGTAATACTTACCGGTAAATGAAAGTTTATGGAGTAAATTCATTTGGCTAAAAATCGCATATTGAGTTACAAAGTCCAGATATTTTAAATTCAGATAATAATAAGTTTTTGAGGCGAATAAATTAATTTTACCTATGTCGTTTACCTGTTGCAGTTCTAAAAAAACATATTGTAAATGATTGTTATTATCAACTAATTTGTTTAAGATATAAAAGCACTCGGGATAATACGTAGCCGGGGTACCAAAATTAAAAGATTTTACGGGTATGTTTCGACTGTTTAAAATTGAATCAAATACGGCAGGGTTTATGTGCCTGAATGTTCTGCTTGAGCCTAAAAAAATTGTGTTATAATTATTTTTGATGCTATAAAAATATTTTTCTTTTTGCAGGTTATGATCATTTCCGCTAAGTTCTTTAACCGGTAATAAATTTACGATAAATGTATAAACTGCGAGCAATAATGTAAATAATAATATGTTAATCAAAAACTGTTTCATTAAAATTGGAAATAAATAAATTCCTGTTGTTTACCGGCAAGCACCCAAACAGCAACAATTAAAAAATAGTAAAATGTCCATCGTATAATTTTATGGTTGTTTACCAATGTTTTCTGTATGGCATATTCATTATGTCGGCCTATCCATTCCATAAACAAAAAAAACATTAGTAATAATAAGCAAAAATAAAATTTTAATCCCGGCATGGGCAATACATTGAATTTTAGAAAAATCATTTTAATATAATCGGTTGCATGGTGAATATTGTTGGCTCTAAAAAAAATCCATGCGAAGCAAACCAAAAGAAATGTAGAGCATATGCTAAGAAATTCCTTTACACCCGGGAAAAATTTTCCTTCGGCAGTGATATTAATATTTTTTCGGTTTTTGCGGGTAATGAGTAATGGCAAAAAATACAAGGCATTAATTAGTCCCCAGGCAATGAAAGTCCAATTAGCTCCGTGCCAAAATCCGCTTACTAAAAAAATAATCAGGGTATTGCGTATATTTTGTAAGGTTGTGCCGCGTGAGCCACCAAGGGGGATGTACAAATAATCTCTGAACCAGGTAGATAAAGAAATGTGCCAGCGTCTCCAAAACTCTGCTATATCGCGCGAAAAATAGGGATACGCAAAATTTTTCATTAAGTTAAAACCAAATAATCTGGAGGTGCCTATGGCTATATCAGAATAACCCGAAAAGTCGCCATAAATCTGAAAGGCAAAAAACACAGCACCCATTAAAAGCTCTATGCCTCCATATTGCTGGTAATTATTAAAGTACATATTGGCTAATTCGGCACAGTTATCGGCAATAACTACTTTTTTAAACATCCCCCACAACATTTGCCTTAAACCATCAACGGCTAAAGCATAATTAAATGTTCGCTTTTTATAAAATTGGGGCAGTAAATTTGCAGCTCTTTCTATGGGGCCGGCAACCAGTTGCGGAAAAAAACTGACAAATGCAAAAAACGAAATAACATCTTTGGTGGGTTGTAAGTTTTTTCTATAAACATCAATGGTGTATGATAATGTTTGAAATGTGTAAAAGCTTATGCCTACCGGCAGTATTATATTTAGCTTATCAGGATTGAATGGAATGCCAAATAATTTAAATGCTGCTACAAAATTTTCTACAAAAAAATTGTAATATTTAAAAAACCCTAACAGGCCTAAATTAACCGTAATACTAAGCCATAGCAACAATTTTCTGTAGAGAATTTTATTTGTTTGCGATAAACCTAATCCGATGGTATAGTCTAAAAAAGAACTAAAGAAAATTAATGATAAAAAACGCCAATCCCACCAGCCGTAAAAAAAATAGCTGGCGATAACTATAAATAAATTTTGCAGTTTTAGACTACGGTAAAATACAAACCAATATAGTATAAATACTATGGGTAAAAAAAGTCCGAAGTCTATTGAATTAAATAGCACTAAAAATATTTATTAAACAAATTTATATAAAATTTCGTGGCGTTTGCCGGTGTGTAGTTTTGGATAATTTTATGGTGTAAATTTATGGCAAGAGTATCTCTGAATTTTTTATCAATGATAAGTTTTTCGAGTTTAATCGTAAGGTCTTGTAAATTGTTATTTTCAAAAAGAAGCAATTCTTTTTCGTTTATAAATATTTCAGAAATGGTAGGTGTATCCGGAGCGAGTGAAGGTATAAAACAAGCCCCGTATTCAAATACTTTTGTAGGTATTCCATACCAATTAGAGCCGGGCATTACTCCTATGTCTATCATTGATTTGTAATTATCTAATTTATCTCCATCAACAAATCCGGTAAAAATTATATCTTGTTTATAAGGCGATTGATCGGCTAATTTTAATGACTGTGGATATTTTTGACCCGAGCCTACCAGCAATAATTTCAGGTTATTATATTTTTTTCTTAATTTATTAAAGGCTTTTATTAATAAATCTACGCGGTGCCAATGCATGAACGAACCTATAAAACCGATGGTTATAAATTTATCGTCTGTTTTATGATGATTTACGGTTTTTAGACGCGAATAGTCGAGGGTTTGATAAATATAAAACTGTGCCTGAGTTTTAGAAATATTTACAGCGTGTTTATGCAATGCATTAGAGTAGGTTATCACGGCATCTGCATTTTGTAGCGCCTGTATTTCTTGTGTTTTGTAATAGGCAGGGCAAGTGTAACCGAAAATTTCTTTAAACTGATCGGTAATAGGGCTGTCGTAATATATAATATATGGTACTTTATATTTTTTTTTTAGTGTATAACCTACGTTTGAACCACGCGATAATAATTCAAAAATAAGATCGGGTTTTTGGATAATGTTATTATAAATATCCTCATTTACGTTTTTTTGTTTGTAAATTTTATAGGCTTCTTTTATAAATTGCGGGATAATTTTTTTTAGTAATGAGGTATTACGGTAGCTACTATTTTCAGAGCTGTGTATGTTATTAATATCTACTCCGTTTACGGTTATTTTGTAGTTATTACTTAGCATTGTTAATATGCTATATAATATAGAATCTATGGCCGAAAGCCTGTTGCTGATGTTATAACTGGGCTGTGAACAGATAAATGCTATGTGTTTCATTGCTTGTTTGAAATATAAGTAAATTTTTCTTTGAGTTTGAGTATTCTACTTTCAAAAAAATGCCACGAAAATATGGAAACCATTACACAAAATATTATTTTAAATAAATTTGATAAGTAGAGATTATGTAACACTTCGGGAAATGTGTATTTGAATACGATTGCTACCGGAAATATCATTAAAAAATGAAAAACATATATCCCGTAACTTATTTTTCCGAGGTATACTAATAATTTATTATGTAACAAGCTGGATTCTGATAATGAAAAATAAATAACACAACTCCAGCAAAACAAAAAGTTTATTAGCTTATGAAAGTGATTATTTAAGTTAAGCGGATTAAAAAATAAGAATGTGCCAAAGAAAATAAAAATAATTATAAATATAAGCGAAAAACGTTTTAGTATTGTTAAATCGCTGTATGTAATTTTAATGTATGCCCATATTGCTCCGGCCGATAGGTACGATAAATTAACAAAGGTTTTGGCTCCAAAAAAAGGGTTATGTTTTATAAAATATACATAACTGATAATACCTGCCATAAACACCACCCAAAACATTATCCATTCTTTTCTTTTGGGTAGTATAAAAATTAACAGCGGCCAAAATAAATAAAATTGTTCTTCTACGGCTAAGCTCCAAAAATGAGGAGTTACCGAAGTAAAATTGCCCTGATAACCCATATAAAAATTGGATACATATAATAAGTCGTAAATAAAATCATTTCTGTAATTATGTGGATTTAAAATGTATAACAAAATTATTACTGAATAATATAGCGGGAATATTCTTAAAAATCGTCTGATATAAAACGATTTTAATGAAAACCACAAATTACTTGACTCTTGTTTGGCTTGCAACAATATAGTGGTAATTAAAAAACCACTTATAATAAAAAAAATATCTACGCCTGTTATGCCGTTAAATATACTTGATAATGGAGTGGCGAAAGGTAAAACAGGCAAATGATGAAACACAACTATAAACACTGATATAGCTCTTAAAGTATCTAATGATTTAATATACTTCATCTACTTTTAAATATTTTGTTTATCTGCAACAAAAATTTTAATCCAAAACATCGGGCAATCATTTTTTTTAAAGGGTTATGTATAAATGAATAATTGATATGCCAATATGAATAATAAATATATGTTTGTTTAAAATGCCGGGGATTACACGTATAAAGCATGGTGTTATAATGTATCAGTTGTATAGCATTATGAACGCTAGTATTGTAATAAACCGAAGATTTAATTAATTCTTTATATTTATACAAAACTTTACACTGATTAAAAGAAACCTTAACCCAATCAGAAGATACGGAATGAGACACTTCTCTGATTTTTGAATACACGCCCTGAAGGTATGTAAATTTATTGCCTAACAAAATTAACCGTAAATTAATATCCCAATCCTGTGCCGAAGATAATTCTACATCAAACATTCCGCCAGCAATCAAACATTTTTTTTTATATAACGGATTTTGTATGGCGATAACATGTTTAATGCATTTTTCCAGTATATTATGGGGTATATTTAAGGTAATTGTTTTAAGTAATTTATCAAATGTATTATCATACTTTTCATAATCCGAGTAAACCACATCTATGTTACCATCCTTTAAAAATTCGGCTAATTGTTTTTCAATTTTATCGGGCAACAACATATCGTCTGCATCCAAAAATTGGATAAATTTTCCTTGTGCATGCATTAAACCAGTATTTCTGGCATAATTCGCTCCTGGTTGCGGTTCTTTCAGGTATAAAATTTTATCTGCATAATTTTTTTGTATATCCTTAACTATTTGCTCGGTATTATCGGTTGAGTTATTATCTACAACTATAATCTCGGTATGATTGTATGTTTGGTTTAATGCCGAATATATTGCATCAGCAATGTATAATGCGGAATTGTATGTTGGAATAATTATACTTACTTGTGTGTTATTCTCCATACCATTTTTTCATTCCGGGTGCACACCACTTGTTGTATGCATCTATTTGTTGTTTGTTCCAATTTAAAGATTTATATGGAGTGTATTGAGCTTTGTTTTTAATCTCTATGTTTACGTCTATAGGTTCAACTCCTAAGAATTTAAATATATTTTTATAGTCGTTATTGAGCTCTTCGAGTTTTATAAAATATTTGTTACTGGCACTTATATGCTCAAATTGTTTTTCTATTAGTTGGTTCCAGTAATACCAATACCAACAACATCTTTCAAAGCAGGTCATGTTGTTCCATTCCTCAGCGGTAAAGGCTCCGCAGGCATTTCCGTTTAAACGGTATATTGAATAAAAAACTCTGTATTTATTTAAAAAGCCAAAATCAGAGTTTGTATCGGGTGAGTGTCTATGTTCGGGAAATGCATATTCCGCATCGTCAAACCATCTGCGTGCAAATGCAGAAGCAACAAATTCGTCTGCCCTTCTGATTAGCCAGATGAATTTAAACTTTGGATTGATATGATATAAAAGCTGTATCAGGTTAGAATATTTTTGGTCGCTATCGCCTTTAATTTTTTTAGATGAATTTTGTGTTGTACATTTTTTAAAAATAAACTCTAGCTCTTTAATTGTTTCTTCATCGTTTTTATAATAATGTGCATACTGCGTTGATAAACGTGTTAATGAGCCATATTGTTCATGGGTGCAGGAAATTTCGGGGTGTTTATTTAATAAATCAGCTATAGTATTACTACCCGAACGACCGGTTGATGCTACTAAAAAATCGTTGTTATACGTATTGTTATTTTTTTTATTATTATTTTCAACAAATATAGGTTTAAGCAATTGTGCTTGCTTTGAATATGAAGGATGTGCCATTGTTTTTACATCGGACGAAAAGTAGTTGTTATTTTTTTTTACTTCACTATTATCAGCTAAGTATATACCCCCTTCACTGTTTAGTTTTAAATTTTTATCAATAATACAATTGGCCCCTATGTGTATCTGCATATAATCGCTTATCTGAATTTTACCTTTAAATACTGCCGATTGAGCGCAATTAGGGATTAATTTACAATATAATATTGTATAATATTTTTGCTTATAGTACTTGGAAAAAAAAGATAATATATATAATAAAAAATATTTTCGTTTCATGTTTTATTTATCTTTTTCTTCGAGCAGTAATTTTGCGAATTTAAAAAAATTAGTTTCTGCGCAAAAGTTATTTTTCCAATCAGCTTTTATATTTAATCTTGACTCGAAGGTGTTCAACTTATGATATACGAAATTGTCTATTATTTTGGCAGCTTCATTAATGTTAAAATTTTCGGGTAATAAAATGCCGTTATCCGCATGTATAATTTCGGGTATACCGCCTACCGAAGTTGCCAAAACCGGTATTCCAAAACTTACGGCCTCTTGTATAGCCAGCGGCACTCCTCCTTCCGATTTACTGAAATGAATAAATAAATGCACGGGAGTTTGTTTATAATACTGTGTCAATTCCTGTTGCGATATCCTGGGCATAAAAATTTTATTTACATCATTTCTCAGTTCTTTCGATAGTTCTGCTAATTCATTAGTTTGGGCACCTATATGAATCCATGTAAGCGGAACAGTAGTATTATTTAATACTTTTACAATTAAGGGAATACGCTTTACCGGATGATTATTAGAAACTGATAAAACTGTTAGCCGTTGATCCTGGGAAAAAGGGTTTAAGCCTCTGTCATAAACTGATAAATGGATAACTTTATACTTGTATGTATACCTGCGATAATGTGTTTTAAGGTAATTTGCGGTTGCAGCGGATGCGGCCACCACATGATTTACGTTTTTAAAATTAAAATTTATAAATTGTGCATATCCTCTATGGGGTCTTCTAAAATGATAAACATCAAAACCATGTGCACGACAAAAAAATGTGCGTATAATATTTTTGTGTTTTAATATACTTAAAACACTGGCATAGTTGTAAGCCCAAACCGAATAGAATATAGCGTCATTCAGTTTATTACTGAGTATAAATTTTTCCAATTGTTTTGATTCCTTTAATTTGGAAAGAAAAAAAGCGTAATCTAATTTTAAATGTTTTAATTTTTTGAAAAAATGCTTGTCAAATAATTCTGATACTGTAATTCGGGCAGCAAAAATATAATCGGGTATTGTGAGTTTAAATGATGCCGGTTTGTTTAATAAGTCTATTACTTCAACATTATGCGGTACGTTTCGTTTATATGCATCTTTAGTGCCCGGCAAAATATATATTTTTGTGAAATATTTAGACAGTTCTGCTACTTCTGTTTCCATAAACACCTCATACTTGCCGTAGGGGAAGTAAGATGTTATTACTATAAGGACTTTGTTTTCCATTTTTTAATGCTGATAATCCCCGGAAAGTATAATCTGATAAACAATTTTAAAATTTTAATATCAAATATTGCCTTGAATTTTAATAATTTTACAATATGCCAAAAATATAATCGTGCATTTTTAAGGTCGTTATTTATTTTTAAGAACACCAAATTATAATAATTATTAGCTTTAAATTTATTAAATTGTTTTTTGTATTTATAATCGGTTAATTCATCAAATTTACTATACATTTTAATATATTCAAGTTGAACAATATCTTCAAATCCTTTTCTCGATTTAGTTACACTGCCATCATTTCTTTGATAAACCGAACAAACATCCTCTATAGCTATAAAAGGGCCTTTTTTAATGAGTGTAAAAAAAATACCAAAATCAACTCCCAATATGGTTTCATACCAATCATAAAAATCGAGTGATGATGTTCGGTAAATTAAGGTTGAGGGATGAAACGGAACAATTTCAGCAACCAAATCATGCTCATATATTTTCTTTTTATTAACTATAACTAATCTTGGCGGAGAATTATATAATTTGCCTGATTGTTCGGAATCATAATAGCAATTGCATGCACAAAGTGTACAATCAGGGTTTTCTTCAAGCAAATCTATTTGTTTTTGAAGTTTAAAATCATCAATCCAGTAATCATCGCCATCTATTAAACCAATGTATTTTGTTTTTATTGATTTCATAAGGCTCAGAAAATTATGCCTACCGGTTGGTTTACCGCATATAAATATTTTTTTAGACGGATCTTGAACGATTACTTTAACTTTATCAGGATATTTTGACTCATATTCTTTTACTATGCTTAATGTGTTGTCTGTAGAATTATCTTCCCCTATTAAAATTTGATATTTAAATTTGGTTTTTTGACGCAATACACTTTCAATAGATTTTCTGATATATTTTTCGTGGTTGTATGCTAAAATAATGACCGTTAAAAGTGTATTTGTATAGTTTATGTTTTTTTCAACAGCCATATTTTATGTTTATGCAAGGTACCATTATCATGTAGATAATCAAATATTTTCCATAATGTTTGTATATTATTATCCAGTTCGTCTTCTTTGATAATTCCTCTTAGCAATAATACTCGTACGATGTTATGAAAAAATGAAATACCTTTTTGATTTATAATTTCAAATCCTGCCGAATTAAATATATTTAACCATTCATTTTCTGAAAACACTCTAAACTTATACGCTGTTGTGTCTTTAGTTTCTTTAAACCTGCGCTGATTAAACAGTTCTATCGCTTCATGTAATCCATCAAAAATAAGCGTTCTGAATAAAAAAGATTCCATATCCGGATCGCTGGTAATAAAATATGAATTTGGCTTTAATTGTTCAAAAAAATATGATACGGCTTTTTCGTAATTCTCATTAAGGTAATATAAAACCCCGATGGATAATATTAAATCAAATTTAGCGGTAAATTCGGGCAGGCTATTAAAATCTGAATGTATAATAAGTAATTTATCATAGCATGAATTTTCTTTGGCAAAAATTGCCAATGATTCTAATGTGTTATAATCAAAATCTACACAAATAATTTTATTAGCACCTTTGCTAAGCAAGTATTCTGTAAATCTTCCGTCACCGCATCCAAAATCTAAAATTAATTTGTCGTGCAGGTTAATATTATTTAAATATTCGTCTAATATTTTTTCATAATACGGTGTTTCCCATTGTATTTGATGATATTTTACATTTTTTAATTTTCTTAAATGAGCTCCTTTTGTATGTTTTTTATGAAATTCATAAGCGTCTGATTGTGCTATTACACATCTTAAAATACCATGCTCGTCTGTAGTTAAATTGCCCGTTTTTATAATGTTATCTTTCCACGACATTTTTAAATAAGGAGTTTAAGTGTGTTGGTAATAAAAACAGGCAGGTTATATGCTTTTTGTAATTCTTCGGCTAACTTGTTTATTTCTGTAAGGCTTTTGCTTTTTGGATATATAAAGCCCAAACAGGTACCACTGTGGGTATTTATTATGCCAAGGGGGTTAAATTTTTTTGCGTTTTCAAATACTATGGTTTTTAAGGAGTTGTTGTGCAAACTAAGATGAAGTTTGGTAGATTTAGTTGCACACTCAGCTATTTTTTCGTCATTTTTTTCTGCAAATGCTTGTTCTAATAATTGAAGCAGCTCTGCATATTCCTGCATTATTTCTTCGGTAAAAATTAACTTTGAATTATATTCTACCGTGTTTACCTGTCCTCCAAAATCAATTGCTATAATGTGGTATTCGGGGATATATAATAATTCTTTTATCAATTCTCCGTTTCTATGGTTGTAAACAACACAAGATTTATACATTAATCCATCGTGCGGTTCTATTTGCGTAAAAATTTCTGAAATAGTTTTTTCTCGTAATAAAAACCCAAATATTTCCTGCAAAGCTCTGATGGTAGAAAGCATATCTGCGGTGCTGGAACTTAATCCCTTACCTACCGGTATATTTCTGCTAAATGAAATGGTAATTTCGTAGCCTTGGGTAATGTTTAGTTTAGTCAGCAACATTTCAGCTACTTTAGCTGATTTGTAATATTCGCAATTAATTACTAATGGCCCAAATCTTTTGATAGCTGTAAGATTACAAATTGACCACATATCTACCGGCAGTGTAACCAAAAAGTCTATACCTTTGGGTAATCTACCTTGCAGTAGTTCTCCAAAACTTGCATGAGACTTGCCGTAACCTACCGATATGTTTGAGTGAAATATCAAGTTTTAAATATTTTTTAATTTATCCATGTTTTTCCAACCGGCATCTCCAATAATCATTACAACATTTCCCTTGATGTTGTATTTATTTATTGCTGATATACAGGCATGCAAAACTCCACCTGCCTGTATTCCTGCAAATATACCTTTTGCAGCTAATTGTTTGGTACGTATTTCTGCATCTTTCTGATGAATGTAAAATGATTCATGATAAAGTTTTTGTTCTATCATTTCTTTGATAAATGGTGTAATGTAATCTCCATCAACAAATGCTCCTGTTCCGGGTATTTTAGTGCCTGATGCTGCCTGAGAAGTAAATATAAGGGTTTGAGGTGATTGTTGTTTAAAATATCTGCTTACTCCACACATGCTTCCGCCTGAACCCATAGAACCTACCACTGCACTCACATCAGGCAGAGCTGATAATATTTCCGGTCCCAAGGTTTCAAAAGATGCCTGCGGGTTGCAGGGATTATGTAATTGATCCAAAAAACAATATTTATCCGGTTCACTACTTATAATTTCTCTGCAATAATTGTTTCCTTGTATGGTTAAATCACCATATACCTCTAGCTCTGCTCCAAAGTACTTAATGAATTGTTTTTTGTCTTCGGTTAACTTGGAATTACATATTACTTTTACGTTATATCCTAAAATTTTACCGTAATATGCCAGAGCACAAGCCATATTGCCGCTGCTGGCATCCAAGATAGTTTTACTACTGATTAATTTTCCGGTATTTATTGCATCGTTAATGTTATAAATGGCCGCTCTGTCTTTAATGCTACCCGTGGGATTATAACTTTCAAGTTTAACATAAATGTTTGCCCCGGAGATTTCATCCGTATGATACTTCACCATAGGCGTGTTGCCTATCATTTGTATTATTGATGAGTAAATGTTTTGCATAAGGGCACAAATTTATAATAATTCATATACAACGGTAAAATTATTTGTGTTCATTACGGTATACCCCAATAGTCATTTAACTTATTTTCAGGCAAACTGAGTGCCTTGGTTTTTATATTAATGTCTTGTATTTATTTCTATGTTATAATCAAAGTATCTAAGAAAATATATTACAGAGTTATGCCAAATGAAACCGCCATATACCTTTACCTTACCGGGTGTATGTATCTTTATATTTATAATTCTTTTATTTTAATTCTACCTTTACATGTTGGTGTATATTTGATAATATGTGATGCATTTGTTCGAATGTATTAAACTTCAATAATATTAAACCAATTCTGAATGACGAGTTGATAAATTTATAGACTTTATCACCCGGTTTAGCATTTATTTTTTCATATATAATTAATGGTTTTATTTCGGATGAATATGTTACCTGTTTAAAAATACCGCTTTCACTACTATGAATAACATTGTGAGCAAAATAGCCCAGTATTTGGTTGTTGTATGCGAAGTGTATCTTTTCTCCTACGCATTGTTTCATAGATAAACCTATCAAATCAATACCTGTGTGCATACTGATAATGTCATTAAATAAGTTACCTCCGTTTCTGGCCCCTATATCAATCAACACCGGTTTGTTATCCGAATTTTTTATAACATCAACATTAAATACTCCGGTTTGTATATCTAACCTGTCTATAATGTTCTGCAAATCTGCCTTTACTTGTTCAAAAAATTCTTCGTTGCAAGAAGCCGGCAAAGATATTGAGCGAGGAACTAACCCGTTAATGTTGTTATTAAAATGTACATCGCCAAAACACATAAATATGATTTTACCTTGCTCAATTATAAAGTCGCCCGACATTAAAAAACCTTTTCTTTCAATAAACTGTTCAAGTATAATTCTTTTGGTACGCGAATATTCGAGTGCTTCATTGTATTTTGCCTGTATGTTGCAATTTAAATAATCGTTATAAAGTATTTTACATACTCCCTTACTACCTGAGGTGTCAGCGGGTTTAAGTATGTAATTTAATTTAGTGCTTTCTAATATTTGATAAATATCATCTACTGAATTTATTAAATAATAATGTGGATGTGGTAAATTTAACTCTTGTTGAATTTTTCTGAAGTGATACTTATCAGATAAAATGCTGATACTTTGAAATGAGTTACCGGGTAAATTTAATTTTTCAGAAACATAGGCAGCGGTTAGTGCAGCAGGATCAGAAGCATAAGCCGAAATACCATCTATCTTTAATTTGCTTGCCAGTTCAAGTACTTTTTCTTTGTCGGTGGTGCTAACATTATGATACTCATCTGAAAATTTATGCCCGGGATTATCCGGTAAATAATCGCAGGTTATCACATAATAGCCTAATTCTTTTGCTTTTTTAATTGCTGAAATCTGTATATCTGCGCCACCTAAAATCAGTATTCTTTTTTGCATGAATTATTATAGATGTTTGATGATTATTTTACAAATATTTTCTATATCCTGATGGCAAATATTATAATAAAGGGGCAAACACAAAATACATTTTGAGATATTTTCCGAAACCGGGCATGGTGCATAATCCAAATACGGCAAATTATTCAAAGAAGGATAAAAATATCTTCTGGGGAAAATATCATTTGCATTGAGCTCATTTTTAACTTTCAATAATAATTGTTCATTGCTAAATACTACCGGGTAATAACTATAATTCCATTGGGTGCCCTCTCTTAATTTCAAAAAATCTAATCCGGTATTTATAAGTAAATTATTATATAATTCTACTGATTTTTTTCGATTCATGATAATATCATCCACATAGGGTAAAACGGATAAGCCCATGGCTGCTTGTAACTCAGATATTTTTCCGTTAATTCCCAGGCCTATAAAATTTTCCGCTCCTTGATGTCCAAAATTATGGGAATAAAAAAATTTATACATCAATTCATCGTTCTCAGAAAATATAGCTCCGCCTTCTGCGGTGTGGAATAACTTTGTCGCATGAAAACTACAAGTGCTTACATCTCCATATCTAAATATCGACTGATCTTTATACTTCACCGCAAAACAGTGTGCTGCATCATAAATTACTTTTAAATTGTGTTTTTTAGCAATTTCATTAATCGCCTCTATATTACAGGGATTACCAAATACATGAGTTGCGAGTATGGCCTTAGTTTTTTTTGAAATTTTTTCTTCTATTTTGGCTTCATCTATGGTAAGATAATTTTTATCAATATCAGTAAAAATCGGTACTAACCCTTCCCACGAAATAGATGCTGAAGTGGCAACATAAGAAAAGGGTGTTGTAATAACTTCTCCGTCTTTTCCGCATAAAACCTTTAATGCTATTTGAATAGGTATTGTGCCGTTGTTGGTAATTAGAATATTTTTTATTTTTAAGTAATCTTTCAATCTTTTCTCTAATTCCAGAACTAACTCACCTCGGTTAGTTAACCACTCATTAGCCCATATTTTATTTAGCCAATAATTATATTCCTGCAGCGGAGGTAAATACGTTTTAGTTACGTTTATCTTCATTTCTTTCTAATTATGCTTCCTAATAGAAAAGTTATATCTGTTACTTTAATTTTATTAAAATTAAGCATCCATTTCGTTGCTTTAAGAAAATGCCTTAATTTAACTAAATCATAAAATATTTTTCTTTTTAATTTATCTATTTCGGCTTTAAAATATTTTTCATTAAATAGTTTTGTTTGCTTATTGTTAGATAATAAATCATTCAAAAATTCTTTAATCAGTTTTAGGGAATTTTTGTTTAGTTTTTTTGAGATTCTTAAATCAATAAATGAAGTTATCTTTTCTGCTGAAATGTTATATCCTAACGTTTTAAATGCATATTTATAGTAATCAATCAGCATATCTGATTTGGTTTGTTTATACAGGTTTGAAACCGATTTTTGATGTATTCTGTAATAAAAAAGTGTTTCGGGAATATTGGCAAATTTCGTGAGCTTAAAAGTATTAAACCACATCAATTTATCTTCCATATGAATAAAATCTTCTTGATATTTTATTTGGTACTTTTTAAGCACTTCCATTCTAAATATACAGGTGGCATGTGGCATAGACGATTTAAATAATATACCTGCTTTAATTTCTTCGTCAGTTAATTTATATTTCCAAATATGATTATCCTCGCCAAATGTTTTGATGTAACTTCCGCAAACTCCCACATCAGGATTTGCTTCCATAAACTGTATTAACTTTTCTATTCGCTGCGGATGGCTTATATCATCAGCATCCATGCGTATCATATATTTTGTATCTATAATATCCAACCCTTTGTTTAATGTAGCTACTAAACGTAAATTTTTTTCGTTTTTCAAATATTTAATTCGACTATCCTTATAACTTAGTATGATCTCTTCACTTTTATCGGATGAGCCATCATTAATGATTAAAAAAATAAAATCTTTGTATGTTTGATTTAATATACTTTCAATAGCATCCCGGATGTATAATTCGGCATTAAATACCGGCATTAATACGGTAGCTAAAGTTTTACTCATTATTTAGCTACTATTAATGGTTTAGAAATCAATTCGCCATCCATAATAATGTTTACCCGATAATATCCCGCTGCAAAATCTGATATATCTATTATGATGTTTTTATTTTGTTTATTACCTGAGCTAAAAACTTTATTTCCTAAAATGTCGGTTATAAAAATTTCTTGTATAACTTCTTCAAATAAAATATTAACCTGATTATTTGCCGGATTAGGATAAACAGTTAAATCATTATCGTTGTCTTGTCTTTCATAAACACCTAAACATGTATTGACAATAAAATATACCGTATCACTATAATGTATACAACTATTGCTATCCGTTACCTGAACATAATAATTGCCTGTTTGATTAACTAATACCGTATTACCGGTTTGTGTATTATTCCATAAATAGCTGATATAATCGGGCGAAACTGATAGTGTATAATTATCTTCCAGACAAACGGTTGAGTCATTGCCTAAATGAATGTTTTGTGCCGGATAAAATTGAATGTTGATGGTATCGGTATTTATACATGCGCCCAGGGATACCTGTACTGAATAGGTGCCGGCTGTTGTGATTGTTATGTTAGCGCTTGTTGCAGCAGTGTTCCATAAATAGGTATCGTATCCGGTTCCGGCATCCAGGTTAAGTGTAGTTCCCGAGCATAAAGTGGTGTCATTGCCCAAAAAAACTTGCGGTGTACTTATAACCTGAATAACAAGATTATTTAAAGTGAGCGTATCTACTCCGTCTGAAACTTCAAGCAAGATTTGGTAATTTCCGGGGGTATTAAAATTTACGTAGGCTGTGTCTGCAACATTATTAATATTTGCTCCGTTGATAATCCAGTTGTGAGATGTAATACTGTGAGTGCCTGTAAAGTATAATTTAACCGAATCTGTAATACAGATAAGTGTATCTGAATAATAAATTTGTGCATTAAGTATCGGGCTTATTTTACCTAAAAAAGCGTCTTCACTGCTACCGGATGCGGTTAAGATGAAAGTATCAAAAGTTGAAGTAGCTTTAAATCCTCCTGTTGTATATAAATAATCGTGTTGGTCAACATAGCAGGCATTATTTACCGGAAAATATCCTCCGCCCGGATAACCATCTACCTGCTTGCTCCAAATAATATTTCCTGCAGCATTAAATTTACTGAAAAATAAATCTCGTGTTCCTATCGGAGTTAGTTGTATGGTGTCAAGTAAAAACAGAGTGGAAAATTCTCCGGTTAAAAATATTTCAGCATTATTATTTACCCAAAGTGCTCCGCCCTGTTCAAAGCCTGTTCCCCCATATCCTCTGCCCCATTGTAAATTTCCGTTTAAATCGTGCTTGCATAAAAAAATATCTTCTAAACCGGCATGGTTTAAATACGATTGTTGATTGGTATTATCAAAAAAAGTTGTGTTAGCTCTGACATAACCGGTAGTTACAATATATCCGGTTTTATCGTAAGCTATTTTGTTGGCAACATCTAATTGCGATGAACCTACTTTGCGCACCCATTGTGCCGCACCCGAAGGATTGTATTTAGCTATATATGCATCTCTGAAGCCGCTGCCCGTTCTGGTAACCGAAAGTGCATCAAAATAAGCAGTTAAACTAAAGTCTCCGCAAATATATGCATTCCCTGTGCTATCTGTAGTTATGCTAAGGCAGCGATCTAAACCGGTGCTTCCGGCTGATTTCATCCAATTTAAATTTCCTGCACTGTCTAACGAAATCAAAAAAATATCATCGTTGCCTGAGGAGGTAATCGTTTGTAACTGAAAATTTATAGCGCCCGCATATGTTCCACACACATAAATAATTGTGTCGTTATAGATTGCTATATCATTGGCAATAATTGTATTACCTGAATTTCCACCATGTTTAAACCACAATAAACTACCGTTTGCATCAAATTTGGCTACATAAAAATCAGAAGTACCTATTGAAGTATATGTGTTCCCTTCAAAATTTATGGTACCTGTAAAATATCCCGTTACATACAAATTATTTCGATTATCCAAGCACAAACCGTTTGCATAGTCATGGCTAATACCTCCGTTTCTCTTTGCCCATATTAACTGTCCGGCATTGTTATATTTGGCTATAAAAATATCTTGATCGCCATGCAAAGGTGGAGTAATCGGTGTGCTTGCCCAGCCAAAGGTGGTAGCGTTTTTTACACGTCCGCAAACATACACATTACCTTGTGTATCCACTTTAATATCTTGGCCGTAATCATTACCGGTACCATCTAAACCTATTTTATCTACCCATTTCCAGTGTTGGGCATAAACCGGTATATGGCAAACAAAAACAACTATAAAAAATAGATGCTTCATACAATACAAAGATAAAAATTATTTGAATGCTATTGATGGTAATATGATAGCTATATGATTAATTTATTTGTTTCCACGAAGGAGTTATATAAACAATTCCTTTTTCGGGGCGAAGGTTTCTTTTTACACGGGCAGAACCTGATAAAATATTAAAATCTGCACAAAATTTAATATAATCGTATGTTTCAGAGCCATCGGGTGTGCCTGCCCAAAAACCAAATTTATAGGTATTCGGATAAAAGTTCAGATTTTTAAATGATATTTCGAATGTTTTTGTACCGTAAAATGGTGGTATGATAAAATCCGAATCAATGTTTTCAATATTGCTTAAAATTTGTTCGTTTCGGTCGTAAAGTTGTATGGCTATGGCTACTCCCGGAATTTCGTATTTTGATTCAAGGGTTAAATGTAAAATCATGTCATCGCCTATAAGAAAATTTTTATCGGGTTTGTGCTGATTAAAAATTTCCAGTTTGGTAAATTTTATGCGTCCGCTGCCTGTTCTGGAATTAAATGCAGCTAAATCAAAACTGCTTTCTGCACCAAAAGTATTTTTCTTTAAATAAGTATCAATTACCGAACGAATATCGTTTTGATAAGTAAGCAAACCATTTTCCAATAAAATTCCTCTGCTGCATAATTGCATAACCGATGTCATGTTGTGCGACACAAATAAAACAGTTCTTCCTTGTTTGCTTACCGAATTCATCTTATTGATACATTTTTCCTGAAAATCGGCATCGCCTACTGCCAGCACCTCATCTACAATCAATATTTCCGGCTCCAGATGTGCGGCAACTGCAAAACCCAAACGCACTATCATGCCTGATGAGTATCTTTTTACCGGAGTATCTACATATTTTGCTACACCAGCAAAATCAACTATTTCATCAAATTTTGATTTTATTTCGCTTTTGGTCATTCCCAAAATTGAACCGTTTAAAAAAATATTTTCGCGACCCGTTAGCTCGGGATGAAAGCCTGTACCAACTTCTAATAATGCTCCTACTCTTCCTTTTATTCGTATCTCTCCGGTAGTTGGCGCAGTAATTTTTGAAAGTAATTTTAAAAGCGTTGATTTTCCTGCTCCGTTTCTGCCTATAATACCTAACACTTCTCCTTCTTTAACCGAAAAATTTATATCTTTTAAAGCCCAAACATAATCTGAGGCCATGGTGTTATCATCGCGTTTATTTACTTGACCTATTTTTAAATAGGGATCTTCTTTACCTCGTATTTTGTGCCACCATCGGTTTATATCGTGCGATAAACTTCCGGTTCCTACTTGCCCTAATTTGTATAATTTAGATATATTTTCTACTTCAATTACATGCATAATCAAACGGTGTCCATAAAATTTTTTTCAACCTTATTAAAAATAATTATCCCCGATAACAGTGTCAAGATAGAAAAAAACAAACTGTAAACAAGCGAATACAGGGGGGGGGCAGGCGTTTGTAAGAATGCACATTTAAAAAACTCAAGCACCGGAGCCATGGGATTTAATAACATTAGCTTTTGCGCTTGTTGATTCATGGATGATAATGGATAGACTACCGGAGAGAGAAACATGAACAATTGCACACCAAATGTTATTAAAAAACGCATATCGCGATATTTGGTAGTTAATGCCGATATGATTACTCCCATACCTAATCCTAATGCCGACATAATGATTAATAATACAGGTATATAAATAATATAATACCCGGGCGATACATTCCCTCGATAAGCATAATACAGATAAATAATTAAGAAAAAAACAAATTGTACAAAAAAAGTAAGTAAGTTACTCAGGCTGATAGATAGGGGTACTACTAACCGCGGAAAATATACCTTGCCGAATAAATTAGCATTGGCTATAAAGGTATTGGAAGTTTTTATTAATGTTTCGCTAAAATAATTCCAAACAATTACCCCCGAAAGATAAAACAATATCGGGGGAGTGTTGTCAGTAGAAAGTTTGGCTATTTTACCAAATATCAATGTAAATGTTATAGTGGTTAACAGGGGTTGCAAAACAAACCATACCGGACCTAAAATGGTTTGTTTGTACATGGCAACAATATCTCTGCGGGTTAAAAGTAAAATTAAATCTTTGTAACGGTAAATTTCTTTAAGATTTAACCTGATGGCCTTTTGTTTGGCCGATATGATTGTTGTCCAACGGTTATTGTCAGGCATTATCGGATTTATTTTTTTTTCTTCTTCTTCTCTCTTCTCCATAATTATAACCGTAGCCATAACCATAACCATAACCATAACCATAACCATAACCATAACCATACCCATAGCCATAACCGTAAAAATATTTTCCGTAATAATAGGCCATGCGTTTAATTTTTATACTATTAAGTATTAACCCGGTACTTTTAACTCCTGATTTTGCTACTATTTCTTCCAGATATTGTACTCCTTGTTTGCGGGCAAATTTGGTGTTTAATACGTACAAAGTCATGTCTACATATTTCATTAAAATTATGGCATCACTTATTAAACCAACCGGAGGAGTATCTATTAATACATAATCGTATTGTTCGGATATTTCGTCTAAAATATTTTTTATTTTTTCGTTTAAAATCAATTCGGATGGATTAGGCGGTACTGGTCCTGAAAACAATACATCCAAATTTGGTTTTACCTCTTTTATAATTAATTCGGATAATGACTGGTTTTTAATTAATAAAGTAGTTATTCCGGTATTATTTTCAACACCTAAAGCTTTATGCATTCTGGGTTTGTGCAAATCAAAATCTATAATAATTACTTTTTTGCCGGATGATGATAAAATAGCCGCCAGATTACTGGTAAAAAATGTTTTTCCTTCGCCCGGGTGTATAGAAGTAATAAGAATTTTTTTGTTGGTTTCTTTATCGCTACGCAAATACTGTAAATTGGTTCTGATGTTTCTAAATGATTCTGCAATAGAAGATTTTGGTTCTTCCAATACCACTAATCCGCTTTCATTCAAATTCTGATAATACGGCACACCCCCTAATATACTTAAGTTGGTTGCTTCTTTTAAATCGGATAATGTTTCTATTCTTATAAAAAACATGAAACGGATAAAAGCAAAAAACAAGGCTATCACAAGACCTATAACTAACCATAATAACAATATTTTTTTCTTGTTGGGATATATCAAACCAATCATCCTGGATTTTTCTATAATGTTTACCTGAGGAATAATTCCGGCTTTCGCTATTAAAGTGCTGGAGCGTTTTTCAAGTAAATAACTGTATAATTTTTCATTTACCTGCAGTTTTCTTTCGATGGTTTTAACATCTCTTTCTGATTTAGGTAATGCTTTGGCCAATTGTTCGTAATATTTTACTTTTTCATTAATTTCTTTAACCTTATCTTGAATGGCTTTAATGGTATTTTTAATATAAGTAAGCGTGTTTATTTTTAGCTGTTCTAAGGTATAATCAGCCTTCATAATATCTTCGCTTTTATCTTTCATCACAAACTTTTTTTCTGCCCGCTCCATCTGCTTGGTGTATATATCGTTGATAGATTTACGCAGTATTTCATCGTCTATAACATAAAGGCTTGGAGGCAATATGCGTGCATCTTCCGACTCGTAAATATATCTTTCCAGTGTTTTTAATGCGCTAATCTGCATTTCGAGTTTTTGTTGTTCGGTTTCATAACGAACCAATTCCGTAAAATACAAATCCGATTCTCTTTCAATGTTGATGATAGATTTGTTGGTTTTATAGTTTTCAAGTATGTTCTCGATAGAATCAATAATTACTGTAATTTCTGCAATTTGCTTATCTATGTAATTCAGTGTGTTTTGATTGATTTCTATCTCACTCTTTACACTATAATTAACATATTCGTTCGAAAAAGTATCTAAAAACATTTTGGCTCTTTTAGGCACTTCATCACTAACCATCAGCTCTAGTATTGATGTCCCGCTAATGTTTTGTATTTGCAGCGAAGACCTGTACTTGGCAGTTAATGCATCAGTAGTATAAACCATAAACTGGTAATGATTATTTGAAATATTATCTATGGTTTTTTCGTTTAAAAACGCGCTTTTTTCGGCATATATTCTAAAATTTATATTAAAATACTCTTTATTAAATTCGTAAGTTTCATTAAATTTCTGGTTGCCAAACTCAAAACTGATATTATATCGGGTAGTATCTAAAATACGAACGTCTATTAATTGCCCTGATACCGATTTGTTTAACAAATCTATTTGTATATGTATGGGTGTTGCATCAAATAGTTCGGTAGTTTTTAACCTGCCCACAATAAAATATCTTACATTAAAATTCAGCTTTTCTACCACATTTTTAACAAAATCATGCGATTGCAAAATCCTGATTTGGTTAGTCATGTCATTATAGACGTTGTAATATCCCAATCCTTTATATAAATAGGTTTGGTAATCGTATGTTTCGTTAGTTTTAAGCAGAACCTGGGATTTAGCTCCATAAGTTTCTGTAATTCTATGCGCGTAAAAATATGCCACTATAACAAAAATTACAGGTATGGCTATAATCAAGCCTATGCTTTTACGTATAAACTTCCATAGCAGCAGCAGGTCTTTGGCATCAATAATATTATTGCTTACGGATTTATTCAATTTTTTGGGCTTAACAAAGCAAAGGTATAAAATAAACCTAATTTACACATACACATATTAATATGCCTGTATATACCCCTGCTAACGCAGTTTAATCATCTGCATAAATATTTTTGTATAAAAAATATATCTATATAACTGAAATCTTCGTATTTTTACTCAACAAAATTATTGATATGAAAAGATTATTACTCATTGTTATTGCCACTGCGTTTGTTAACTTTATTGCACATGCAGTAACTTACACATCAAACGTTGCATCAGGCAACTGGAACTCTTCTTCTTCGTGGACTCCTACGGGAATACCGGGAACCAATGACGATGTAATTATCAGTTCCGGACATAATATTACCTGGGGTACCAGCACCAATCATTATTGCCGTAATCTCACCATTAATGCCGGAGGAACACTCACCTGTATCAGCAACAGCGCTGTGCTTTATGTTTATGGCTCATATACCAATAACGGAACCGAGGGCGGAACAAATAACGGCACCGTATCTTTTCAGCCTGCTTCTACACCCACTATCAGCGGTACAGGGACATTTAACTCCAGTTGGAGATGGACGTTCAACTCCAATCGTACCATACAAAATGACGTTACTGCCATTAAAAATTTCCAAACAAAATTGCAAAGTGGCTGTACGGTAACCAACCTCGGAAACATTACTATCAACTCCCTGCAAAATGTAGGAGGCACATCTACCTGGATAAACGGAAATAATGCTACGTTGAGGATTAAAAACACTTCTGTTTCTGCCAATACACTAAACGTTTCTTCATTCCCTAATACGGTTGAATACGAACTCAGTGGTTCCTCCACAACTCTTCTTCCTCAGCCCATAGGCAATACCTATCATCATTTGCGTTTTCTGGCGTCAAATATTCAAAATCGTTTTACGGCTCATACACAAGTAAACGGAAATTATACCCAAAACGGAGCTTGTGTAGTAAATCTAAACGGTTTCAATTTATCCGTAAGTGGCAATATGGTTTTTAACGGCAATGCCGCTAACAATTTTAATCAGCCCTCAGGTTCTACAGTTACTTTAAACGGCTCGTCAGCACAGGTTATACAAAATACTTCCTCCTCATTTAATCTTACTTTTAACGATTTGATTATAAACAATACTTCGGGTGGAGTTAGCTTTAGTTTAGCAGGAAGTACCTCTCAAGTTAGAATTATCAACTCATTAACTGTGCAATCGGGTAACCTGGCTTTAGGTTCTAACCGGGTAGTTTTGGTTTCTGATGCCACACAAACAGCTCGTATTGGTCAAAGCAATGGTACATTTAGCGGAAGCATGATTATACAAAGGCATATTTCGGCACGCAACGATGGGTATTCTGATATGTCATCGCCCGTTGTAAGTACCACCTTTGCTGATTGGGACAACGAATTACTCTTTATCTACAACTACAATCCTCCCAGTCAATATCCCAGTTGCTATGCCTACGAAGAGTCTCCGGCTTACGATTACGTTGCTATTACTTCTCCTTCTACCAGTATCAGCAGAGGAGTGGGTTACGAAGTATATTTAGATGAAGATGGTAATTACAGCACTCCGTTTAGTGCTACAACCATTGACACACGCGGAACCCCTAACAGAGGAAACATCAATATAGCTTCTTTACTTACATTTGCCAACGATGGATGGAACTTAGTGGGTAACCCGTATGCTTCGCACATCAACTGGAATGCGTTGCATGCAACACTTACCAACGTAAACTCAACCATCATGTTTTATGACGAAACCATAGGAGATTTTGAGTCGGTTTCGAGTGGCGATATTGCTCCCCATCAAGGCTTTTGGGTAGAAGTTACGGGAACCCCCACATTTACTTTTACCGAAGCCATAAAATCTACCAGCAACTCCAGCAGTTTCCGTTCTACACCCGATGTTTACTTTACTTTAAGAATGAAACATGAAGGAGATATACCATTTACTTCCAACACAAAATTCAGGTTTAACGAAAACTCCTCGTTTACTCGCGATAATAACGACTTAAGTTTTAAAGGTTTGCCACATCCCAAAGCACCTAATTTATACACTTTTTCTGAAGAAGGAAAAAAATTAAGAATCAATGCTTTTAACCCGCAAAATGAACTTGTAACCATCAATCTGGGATATAAAGTAGGTGTAGAAGGTTTTTACACTATTAACCCTATTCATATTGATTTTGCTGAAGCCGAAGGTTATACATGTATTTTACTTGAAGATAAAAAAACAGGTACCTTTATCAATCTTTATGAAACCAATTATCGTTTTTA
Organism: Flavobacteriales bacterium; assembly: GCA_037443205.1. Lineage (GTDB taxonomy): Bacteria > Bacteroidota > Bacteroidia > Flavobacteriales_D > UBA2798 > JBBIOU01. Next base: position 44,150 of record JBBIOU010000024.1, read on the forward strand.
TGCCACACCCCGGGATAACGAGCAGCGATTTGCCCTGCACTTCAGCAAATCAGAAAACTGCAAAAAATCTACTTTTTCATCTGTAATAAATGATGCTGAAGCAATTGTTATCTATCAAAACGCACAAGGCACTTTTGCTGATTTTAAACTGGAAAACTATACCAATGCCGATATAATTGTAACCGACCTTTTAGGCAAACAAATAAGCCCGGTGCAGCAAGTTAATGTTAAAGAACAAACCGTGAGTATAAATATACCCGCAGGATATACAGGCATTGCTTTAATAAGCATTCGCACCCCAAACAATCAAATTACCAAAAAACTTTATTTCAAATAAATAGTATATTTGCCCAACCATATCAAAATATGATTAGAATAGTTTTAATACTCTGCTTTTTACTACTTGTATGTTTTATACCCGATGCCTTACCTGCCGGTATGGGTATGGGTCCGCCAAGCCCCCCTTGTGGTACTGCACCTTTTCCACCCTGCCCTGTACCTATTGATGGTGGAATTTGGCTATTGATTGCCGGGGGTGCTTACCTGGGTGCTAAAAAACTCTCTCATAAATAAACCTATAACCCTCTCGCTACCGAGGGGGTTTTTAGTTTTTACAAAATGAATAACAGCTTCTCTTTAAATAATCCTGTAATCAGGTTTTTGCTCTACTTTGGTTTATTATATATAGCATGGTTTGCTGTTTATGATGTTGCCTTACACCCTTGGATTATAGATGAATCGGGTAAGCAGGTTCGCTCAGAAGCTAACATTGACAAAAAAATGGTTTATATAACCATAACAATTTCCGAAAAAATAATCCGAATATTAGGCTATGAGGTATATACCGATGGCGACCGTCAACTTTACATTGATGGCAGCAGCGGTATATGGATTGGCGATAACTGCAATGCCATTACCTTAATTGCACTTTTTGCAGGATTTATTATCGCTTATCCGGGTAATGTAATTCGAAAACTTTGGTTTATACCTTTAGGCTCTTTAATAATTTTTGTACTTAATGTAATACGTATGGTTGTATTAACCATTATTGATACTTATTCGCGTGCATGGACAGAGTTTAATCATACTTATACCTTTAATATTATTATTTATGGAGTAATATTTATCTTATGGATTTACTGGGCAAAAAAATTATCGGGCAATAGATTAAAAACCCTGCAAACTGAAAAAAATGAATAAAAAATTAAAAATTGTTTTAATTATTTTTCTTTTTGCAATTGTTTGGTTTTACCGCGAAACTACTTTTATTTATACCAACGCATTAATTTCCGAATTACAAAACAAAACCGGTAACGGGTTTAAAATGTTTGCAGGTTTAGGCTTTCTTAAGCATTGCGATTTACGAACACTGCTCATGCTCAAATGGGTTTTTACAATTATCTATGTAATAGTTTTTTGGTTGTTATGTTTATTAATGGTAAAATGGTTTTATAATACGGCCATCCATTATAAATTAACACATATAATTTATTTATCAGTACCGGTATTGAGTTTTGTTGTATATACCTTAAGCCATTTAATTAACGGTGGGCAAGAATATGGCTATATGTTCAGCAGGCATTTACTTGGCGCTGCACAATCGCCCCTTATTGCCATGCTGTTAATCTCGGTATTTTTAATACACGATAATAAATCATGAATTAAATCCTGATTACACATTAGAAAATGAGTAATTTGGATTAACAACAATTTTGGGTTTAATATTGCTTTAAGCAATAAATAGTAGTAAAATATTTAGGATTTAAAAAAGAGTTAAATAACACCAACTGCACATTTCCGCAGTCTTTTTTCATAAAAACCTCTTTACCCATTACACTGCCTACCGTATAATATAAAAATTCGCTGCAATATAATTGCGAAGAATCATTGGTGTTATACTCGTAGTCAAAAGGAGTGTGATTGTTGAGGTAATTTAATGCAATATTCTTTATTTGCTCAATTTGTTCAGGGCTAATGTTGGGTCTAACTATACAAAAAATACTATCGGCCACATCGCTGCTAAATTCTTTTAAACCTTGCAACTGCACACCGTCTCTACCTGATAGTTCTTCGCTTACGCTGTGTATAATTTTTATTTTTCCTTTATGCTTGATAGCAAGCCCGCAATGAGAAAATGGTACTTGCTCATTCATAAATTCTATTATCTTTTCACTAAACGCTCCCCTGCCCTGTCTTAGCAAAACATCTCCTTCGCGAATACTATCTAAAACAGCCAAAGGTATAACCGGGCTTGGTTTTCTTAGCGTAAAATTATTATCCCCGCCTGGCTGACAACCAAAAGCGGGGATAATAAATAACAGAATTAAAAATGTTTGCTTATTCGGTAGCTGTAGAATCTCCTTCAGTAGATTCATTCATATCAGTATTAGTAGTGTCAGATTCAGGAGTCATATTCATATCGCCTCCGCCTAAATCAAGTTTTTTATAATCTACCAACCACTTATCATCTTTTTTAACCAGATTGTAAGTAGTAGTTTTTTCTTCGCCACCTTCAACAGATTTGCAAGTACAAACTGCATCGGTTTCTTTAGTTTCGCATTTTACTTCTTTAATTTCTACTTTCTTTTTTTCTTCTTTATTTCCCATGGCATTACCCATATTGGCCATGCTTTCTAAAGATTCGATGCTTTTTTTACCTTCTTCGGTAGCAAGGCTTTTTGCAGTGCTGTAATCAGCTTCTGTAAGCGATTTATGAAAACGCTCAGTTACACTTTCAGGAGTGTTTTTACCACCGCCACAAGCAACAAATAATGAGGCAAGGGCAGCTAAGGCTAAAATTCTTAGTTTCATTTTTTTTAGTTTTTTGGTTTAGGTTAATAATTTAGGCTGCGAAGATAGATTATTTTTACAGTAAAAAACAAATTTTATATTGTTTTTTTGTTAATTCTATACAATCGCTAAATGGGTTTTGCCTCGGTTAACTACCTTTGCGCTCTTTTTTAACAAATATGTAATTATGTTAACAGTAACTAATGTTACGCTTCAGTATGGCAAGCGGGTATTGTTTGATGAAGTAAATCTGCAATTTACCGAAGGTAATTGTTATGGTGTAATTGGCGCAAACGGGGCCGGAAAATCTACCTTTTTAAAAATATTATCTGGTGAAATAGAACCCAATAAAGGCTCGGTAAGTTTATTGCCGGGCAAACGCATGGCAGTACTTAGTCAAAACCATTTTGCTTTTGATAATTACACAGTACTAAACACCGTAATAATGGGGCACAAACGCCTTTGGGAAATTATTACTGAAAAAGAGGCTATTTACGGTAAACCTGAGATGACTGAAGAAGACGGCATCAAAGCCGCTGATTTAGAAACCGAATTTGCCGAAATGGACGGTTGGAACGCAGAAACGCAGGCAGCAGAACTATTAAGTAATTTAGGGATTGATGAGCCTTTGCACCATCAATTAATGCATGCCCTTAGTGGTAAACAAAAAGTTAGGGTACTATTGGCACAAGCTCTTTTTGGTAATCCTGACGTGCTGGTACTGGATGAGCCGACCAACGATTTGGATGTAGAAACCATCACCTGGCTCGAAAATTTTTTGGCCGATTTTAATAATACCGTTATTGTTGTATCGCACGACAGGCACTTTTTGGATGCCGTATGTACCCATATTGCGGATATTGATTTCGGTAAAATAACCCTCTATACCGGTAATTACAGTTTTTGGTATCAGGCCAGTCAACTTGCATTAAAACAAAAAACCGAGCAAAACAAAAAAGCCGAAGAAAAACGCAAAGAATTACTCGAGTTTATTGCCCGCTTTAGCGCCAACGCCTCTAAAAGCAGACAAGCTACCAGCCGAAAAAAATTACTGGATAAACTCGTTTTGCAAGAAATAAAGCCTTCTAACCGAAAATATCCGGCAATAATTTTTAATATGGAACGTATGCCGGGCGACCAGATACTAAAAGTAGATAACCTTAGTTACCAATCTCCCGAAGGGCAAACATTTTTAAATAACATTAGCTTTAAATTTAACAAAAACGATAAAATATTTGTTTTTTCTCAAAACAGCCAGGCCGTTACCGCCTTACTGGGTATACTGGCCGGTGAAAAACAAGCTGCAAGCGGAACCATTGAATGGGGTATAACCATTAAACCCGGATACTTACCTAACGACAACCAGGCCTACTTTAATAAAGATATCTCGCTTACCGATTGGCTCAGCGAATATTCTGCCAATAAAGAAAACGACTATGTACGCGGATTTTTGGGAAAAATGTTGTTTTCGGGCGAAGAAGCCAATAAAGCCGTAAACGTATTATCAGGTGGCGAAAAAGTAAGATGTATGCTTTCGCGATTGATGATATTACAACCCAACTTCCTTATCCTGGATGAACCCACCAACCACCTTGATTTGGAAGCTATTACCGCACTTAATAACTCGCTGATTGATTTTAAAGGAAACCTGATTTTTACATCGCACGACCATGAACTGGCGCAAAGTGTAGCTAATCGTATTATAGAAATACTGCCCGATGGACGTATCATTGATAAAACCTGCAGCTTTGACGAATACTTAAACGACCCCATAGTAAAACAACAACGCCTGCAAAAAATAAACGCACTTGCCTAACAACAAGTAGTAACTATCTTAAAATAAGTATTTATCGCAAATGCTACCCGCATACACAATAACTAGCTTAGCCCCGAATTATTCGGTGTATAATAACAAATTTGAGCTAAATAATGCAGCACTTCCTGATGTTAGATTATTCGGTATTGATTTATGCATTGTGTATTGTCAAAAATCCTATATTTGCAGCCCTAATTTTGTTAACTAATATTTACTATCCATGCAAAACAAAAGCGCTATTTTAATTTTTACCATTCTTCTCACATTAGCTTGTGTTTTTCATATTTCGTATTCGTTTGTAACCAACAGTGCCGAAAAAAAAGCCGAAAAACAAGCTGCATACCAGTTAGACTCTATCCTGAACAGCGGAGCTGAATTTACCGAGTTTGGAGGCATAAGATATAACCTTCAGAATGAAGAAGACAAAGAAAATTTACGCGTTATGCTCTTCGAAAATGAGCTAAGACGCATTGCCCACAAACCTATTTATCCACTGTTGGGCGAAAGTTATCAGGAATGTAAAAAAAGAGAACTGGCACTGGGATTGGATTTACAAGGAGGTATGAGTGTTACCCTGGAAGTTTCTATTGATGAATTTATTTACAATTTAGCAGGTAATACCAAAAACCCCACTTTTATTAAAGCCTTTGCAAACGCCAAAGAAAAATACAAAACCTCTAACGAAGATTTTATTGATATTTTTTACAATGAGTTTAAGGCCATTGACCCCAATGCGAAATTAGCCTCTATTTATTCGTTGGCCAACAAAGATATGTTTTCGGCAAAACTCACCAACGATGAAGTTATTGCTAAACTTAAACAAGAAAAAGAAAGCGCCATGAGCAATATTGAGCGCATCATGTCGAACCGCATCAATAAATTTGGCGTTAGCCAACCCAATATTCAGCGGCAAACAGGCTCAGGGCGCATATTAATTGAATTACCCGGAGTAAAAGACAAAGAACGGGTTCGCTCCCTAATTTCGGCCACCGCCAATCTTGAATTTTGGGAAACCTATCAAAACCACGAAGTATCCGATTTTTTAGAACAAGCCAACATGGCCTTGAGTAAAGCTCTTTACCCCGACTTTGTGCCGGATGATTTTGATACAACCAAAAACACCTCAGACAGCTTGAAAAAGGAAGATAACTTGGCCCAAAACAACCCTGATGACACAACAATTAATACCAACCCTATTGCTGGCTCAAAAGATTCGGCCGATAAGAATAATGACTCAACCAATAACAAGCTTAACAACCCCTTAGACGAAGAAAAAGCAGCCAAACAATTTCCCTTATTCAAATATCTTAAACTGGCTATCATACCCAGCGAGCAAAATGAAAAACAAATGATATGGCAGGAAGGCGCCATGCTGGGGTATTGCTCGGTTGCCGATACCGGAAAGCTTGCATCGCTGCTCAGACATCCGGCCATTGAAAAACTTTACGACAGAGGCAACAAATCTAAACTACGCCTGATGTGGTCAGCTAAACCCTATGCCCTGGAAGGTGATATGGCAAATATGTTTACCCTCTATGCTATAAAATCAAGCGGAGACGGCAAAGCCCCGCTTGACGGCAGCGCTATTTCAGACGCACGTCCCGACTTTGGCATTGACGGTAAACCTGAAGTAATTATGCAAATGAAACCCGAAGGCGCAGAAACATGGGCCAGATTAACCGAAGTAAATAAAGGTAAATTTATTGCCATAGTAATGGACGACCAGGTTTACTCTGCCCCCAAAGTAAACGAAAAAATTTCGGGCGGACGTTCTAACATTTCGGGCAACTTTACCATAGACGAAGCTACCGACCTTGCCAATGTATTAAAATCGGGGACCCTACCCGCCAAAGCTACCATCAAAGAAGAATATACCGTTGGGCCCACCCTCGGAAAAGAAAATATACAAAGCGGATTAAGCTCTTTTATTATTGCCCTGGTAGTGGTATTGCTATATATGTTTTTATACTACAACCGTGGAGGACTAATTGCCAATATCGCCCTGCTGGCTAATATATTATTTATTGTAGGAACCATGGCCTCCATCCCTGCTATACTTACCCTTCCTGGAATTGCAGGTATTGTACTTACCATCGGTATGGCAGTAGATGCCAATGTACTTATATTTGAACGCATACGCGAAGAACTACGCGAAGGAAAAGGTATTAAAATGGCCGTTGCAGAAGGATATAAAAGAGCCTTATCTTCTATTATAGACTCAAACGTTACCACATTACTTACCGCCATTATTTTAGCCGTATTCGGTTCAGGACCCGTTAAAGGATTTGCCGTTACTTTAATAATTGGTATCGCCTCTTCCTTATTCTCTGCTTTACTGCTATCACGCTTAATTATTACCGAACTCCTTGAACGCAAGAAAAACATCAACTTCTCGAACAAACTTACAGAAAACATAATGACCAATACCTCTTTCAACTTTTTAGGAAAAAGAAAACTATACTATGCAATATCAGGATTAATAATTGCTGCAGGTATAGTTTCGCTAACCACAAGAGGTTTAGATTTTGGTGTAGAGTTTAGCGGAGGAAGAACCTACAAAGTAAAATTTGAAAACAAAGCCGATTACGAACAACTTAGAAAAAGTCTGGCCAAAGCATTTACCGATGAAACAGGAAAATCGGCCGGTGTTGAGGTTAAGAAAATTGAAAACGATTTTAACGCTCAAATAACCACCAAGTTTTTAGTTAAAGACGAAAGCAAAGAAGCCGACTCGCTGGTTGATGCTAAACTTAAAGAAGGCATAGCCTTTATGGGCAAAAGCGAAATAAAAGAAAGCCGCAAAGTTGACCCCGTTATTTCGCGCGAATTATTACTTGAATCGTTTTGGGCTATTTTATTTTCGCTCATCATCATCTTTATTTACATTATTATGCGCTTTGGTAAATGGCAATTTGCTTTGGGCGCGGTAGCATCTTTGTTTCATGATGTATTAATGGTATTAAGCGTATTTTCTATTTTTTATGGCATATTGCCCTTTTCTTTAGAAATAGACCAGGCATTTATTGCCGCCATACTTACCGTTGTAGGTTATTCTATAAACGACACCGTGGTAGTGTTTGACCGCATACGCGAATACCTGCGCGAACACAAACGCATGGAAACAAAAAATATGCTCAACCTGGCTCTTAACAGTACCCTAAGCCGAACCATAAATACCTCATTAACCACCTTAATAGTATTGCTTATTATCTTTGTTTTTGGAGGCGAATCAATTAAAGGATTAACCTTTGCACTGCTGGTAGGCATAGGGGTAGGTACCTACTCATCTTTATTTGTTGCAAGCCCTGTTGTATATGATTTAACCGGAGGCAAACTAAGCGAAACAACCAAGAAATAAAACCATCTATAATAAACCTTGCAAAAAGCCCCGTGTATCGGGGCTTTTTTATTTCGGTATAAGATTTGCCAAAAAACAGTTTATAAATAAAGCTATGCTATGAATAGCCTTAGCGAACGCCTAAATGCTTACCGTATTATGTGGGTATTGGTTATGTATGATTTGCCAACCGAAACCAAAAAACAACGCAAAATGGCCGCCCGTTTCAGAAAAGAAATAATGGCCGATGGATTTAGTATGTTTCAGTTTAGTATGTATGTGCGGCACTGCAACAGCCGCGAAAATGCCGAAGTACATATAAAACGCGTAAAAAACCTGCTACCACCCGAAGGCCACATAGGCATCATGTGTATTACCGATAAACAATTTGGTAATATAGAAATTTATATAGGCCGCAGCAAAACCCAACAACCTGATGTGCCTCAACAACTGGAACTGTTCTAAACCCGGATTACGCATTTTCTAATGCGTAATTTGAATTAAACGCAGCTAAACATTACCAAAAGCAAGGTATTTAAACCGGAATAAAAAAATTGCCCGCTATAAGCGGGCAATTAAAACATTTGCACAAGTTTTTTAATCCTAAATTCGGGCTATAATGCCCTAAAATACTGATATTTTGCCCAAGTATCTTGTAGCAAATATCATGAAATCAAAGAATGAAAGCAAATCACAACTGTTCGGGAGTTTGTAAGATAAAACTTTCCCTTGTAGCAAATATCATGAAATCAAAGAAT